>NZ_JADPKG010000012.1:0-13864 GCF_023073875.1 Bradyrhizobium sp. 154 | reverse complement strand
CGGCTCGGCGGTTATCTCGCCCGCGCCAGCGATCCGCCACCCGGCAATACCGTCATGTGGCGCGGGCTGTCACGCCTCACCGACATAGCGCTAGGTGTCGTGGTCGGAGGAGAATTTGTGGGTAATTGAAAGCCTCACCGGACGGTTACGCCGCGAAGGCGCCAGGACGCGAACAAGGACGTCTTCGCGACCGCATCTAGCGTCTGCGCGGCCGCTGGCAAGCGCAACGAGATACAAATCGTTAGCCTTACTTGGATGGCTTAGTGGCCGGCGGTCGCTTCGCTGCTGGCCTGCGCGAGATGATCGTCTCCACCTTCTTCAGCGTCTGTGCAAACTCAGATCGAAGATACTGTTCGTGCTTCGGGTCTGTAGGTTCCGAGAGGAATGCAATCTTCACGAGGAAGCGGTTCAGTAGCGACGCTATCGTAAGGTTGCCCGAGTGTTGCGAGCGCAGGGCCGTGAGTTGCCGACGCATCTCGATAAGATCAAGTTTTCCGTCGTCTGAGTGCTGTTTCAATAGAATGGCCTGCAATCAAACGAAGCCGCCGCGTCGAATATGATGGCGCGACGGCTTCGCCACTGGGGACCGGACTAACGGCAATGTCCGGCCGTTAGAAGCTATCGCTCCTTAGCTTCGCTGCAATGAAAGCCTGAAATTAAACTTGATGTCGCGGTGGCGGGTTAAGTCTGGAACCGCGAGGGAGGAGCATCCAACGTGATCGAGCCAGTCAGACCGCCAAGGCTCACGAGGCACGGACCTGTGCTCGCTGCCGCTCGACTTCCTCAGCGTCCTTATTGTCTACAGTCATTAGGGAGTTCTTGGCATCGCCATGAACCTTCAGCAGTTCGTCGAGCTTCGCATGAATGGACTGCGTGTCGCGGTGCTCGGCGCGCTGGATCACGAGGGTCATTCCCCAGGTCGCGAGAGTAGCGCTTAGTCCAGTCGGCGCCGTTCCGGGGTAGGACGCGGCCCGATCGCTCGCCCGGATGACTAGCATCCGACGGCCGTCGTGCTTCACTTCGTGGACCCATCAGGTCCAGCCGGCACGGCTTTGGCCCGTTACCCAGAACTCAAAAACTGTGGGCATGCGCAAGAGATAGCCAAGCCAGCGGTTGTATGTCAGGGCGCCGGCTGTCCAACAGAAATGGCCCCAGCTCCGGGGGCTATGATAACAGCTCGGGCCGACAGGGATGTGCCTTGGGTAAGGCATCCGGAAAACTTGGCAGGTAAAGCCTTCCGTTTTCGCCCCCACAGGCAATCAGCGGTCTTTATCCTCTTTGCATCCTCTTCGCCGTTTGGGCTGCCGTCGGCGCCGCCATTACCATAGCCGTTGTTGCGATGAGGGCCGGCCGGCGCGGCGCCAGACCTTGCGATGCATACGACGTGAGAGACGTCGACGGCAGGAGCGCTATGGCCGGAGGTGTCACGGCGGCAAACTTGCCACAGATCTTCAGGAATTCGCGTCGTCGTCTGCTTGCCTTGTCATAGCATCTTCCGCACGTCATCAACCGTTCAAGCTGCCTCGGGTTTTGCATGCCGGTTTCCGCGCAGCGGGCACCGGCATGGAGGTCGCCAACCTGCTTAGTGGGGCGGCATTCGTATGCCAACGACGCCCACAGGTCGTGGCGCGGGGCCCATATCAAAGCGCATGCATCCGGCCGACCTCGGTATACGATACCGGCGGCAAGCTAAATCATACAGTATTCGATTAGGCGCGTCGTGGAGTTGATTTGCTGCGCACCTCTTCATCCGCAAAGCCGCCCGGAGGCAACGAAGGCATCGGCGAGCCTCAGACGATCAGATCTTGTTGGAAGGGCAGGTGTAGGCCCTGGCCAGCAACCTCCTGCTCGCCGAAACGCCAAGCATCCGCCGCTGCATCGGCCGGATGGGGCCATGCGGTCGCGGCGGAATCGTCCTCCGGATGGAGCGCGGCGACAGGGGCCGAGGAAACGGCCACCGGCGCCGTCAGGCTCGCATGCTGCTGTTCCGCACCCGCCTCGAAATGGAACGCGGACTCGGCCTGCTCGCGTAAGCCTTGGTCCCCGACGCTTTGGATGACCACGGTCACGACTTGGGGCGTGCCGTCGATCGTGGTCACGGTGAAAGTGTCGGTCAGCGCGTCGCAAGCCCTCAAGGCCTGGACGGCGGGGTTGTCGAGCGCGAGCACATAGGTCCACGTGCCGCAGGTGGTCATCGTGAAGCTGCCGTAGCCGTTGTCGCTGGCCTGCGGACATGTTGTCGCTGTGAAGGTGTCGTCGGGATTGTCGACGTCCCTGTCGGACAAGGTGCCGCTGGCGCGTGGCGGAGGGTCGCAGGAATTGCTCGGCTCGGTCACGCGTCCGCAAGTATCGCCGCAGACGACCGCGGCGTCGTTGCTGCCCTCGATCGTGACGGTCACCGTCTGTGCCGTACCGTCCGCTGCCCTCACGGTGAAATCATCCGTCAGCGCCTGACCTGCGTTAAGCGCCTGCACCGCGCAATTGCCGTTGTCGAGCGCGAAGGTCCAGTGCCCGTCCGCGGTCATGGTGAAGCTGCCGTAGCCGTGGTCGCTCGGCTCCGGACATTTGACGGGGTCGAACGCGTTCGACGGACCGTCGACGTCGGTGGCGGTCAGAAGGCCGCACGCGGTCGGGACGCCCTGCGCCGAATTGTGGACCCCGCCCGCTTCAACCACGCGACCATGGGTGTCCCCGGAAATGACGGCCGGATCGTCGGCGCCTAGGATGGTCATCGTCATGACCTGCGGCGTGCCGCCGATGGTGGTCACCGTGAACGTGTCGGTCAGGTTCTGGCATGCCGCAAGCGCCAGCACCGCGGCGTTGGCGGGATCCAGCGCGTACGTCCAGTGCCCGTCGGCCGTTATCGTGTAGCTACCGTAACCTTTGTCGCTGGTATGCGGAGAGTTCACCGCCGTGAACGTGTTGGCCGGATCGTCGACGTCGGTATCGGTGAGCGTGCCGGTCGCGGTCGGGACGTCGGGTGCCATGGACGCCGCCACGATTGCGGCGGCGGTCATGGCACCCGCCGCGACGGATCCATCCGTCTCGCCGCTTATCGCCGCCGCGTCGTCGGTGCCGGCGATCTCGACCGTGAAGGTCTGGCTCGCTGAGGCAAAGCCGTCAGACGCCATGATCGTGAAGCTGTCAGTGCTCGGCGCCTTCAGCGCGTTGATGGCGTCGTTGTTCGGCACGTAGGCGTAGGCGCCGGTCGCGCTGTTCAAGTACAGGATTCCGAAGGAGCCGGCCTTCTCGACGTCGTAGCTTGCGCCCGCGAACGTGGAGGGGCCGACCGCGCCGCCCGCGATGCCAAAGATCGGCGTCGCGCCGGAGCCGAAGCTCGCGGCCGAGAAGCTGCCGCTGCTCGCCGAGAACTCGTCGAACGCGACCGTGTCGACCTCGACGGGGCCCGACCCGAGTGTCAGCGTGGGTGGCGAATGGATCAAGGGCGCATCCGGCGCGAAACTGGCCGGCACCACCAGCCCGGGAAGGGCATGTTGTGGAATGGGCCCGTCCGGCGGCTGGAAGTCGATCGGGTGCGGCGACTGATCGACCGCTTCGCCCGGAGGCGTGCCGGATCCGCCCGGGCCATGGTCTTTCGAGTAATTGGCGAGCACGTCCTGCTGCTGGTTCTGCAGGTCCTCCATTCGCGAAGCGCTGTTGGCGACCTGCGCGAAGCCGACGGAAGATCCGGTCCTGCTGAGGATGACCGTCTGCCCGGGATCGTCCACGATGATATGCCGCGGCACCGCCTCCTTCGTGACGAGTTCGAACGTGCCATGCTCGAACCCCTTGTAAGTGATGGAGGCGTCGTCGAACAAGGCGAGATCGGGATCGGCGGCCCACGCCTCCTTCAGCGCCGACAGGATCAACGTGAGGAAGGACAGCCCTCCGGCCCATCCGAGTCCCGCAACGACCGCCGACTCCCTTGCGCGCTGGCCGCGGACGGACGCCGGACTGCGTTGGTCCGGCGCCGGCCAAAGACCGCTGAAGACACCTGCGAGCGACATCCTGAACGCCTCGCATGCTGCCGCTTCCGCCGACGCGGCCGGACCGATCGACCGATTGTAAGTCGCCACCCGCCGAGATTTCCGGTTCGACGCCAGCCTACGCTTTGTCGTCCCGAGGGCCCTTCACAAATTGTTGATTCGGTGTGCGCAAATGCGCTCTTTTGTTAGTCCGGAGCGGTCAGGACCGCCGTCCCCCACGACTGAAAACGATAGTCGCAACGTGCGATGTGGTGCGCCGGGCGCGGCTCTGCCATTATTCCGCGGGGGTGAAAGCGGGCTCTTCACGGACGGGAGCGGACGCATGCGCGGACAAAGGACGGTTGCAGGACTCCTCGGCCTTTTGCTCGTGGCGGTGGCGTGTCCGCCTGCGCGGATTTGGGCGCAGGAGGTCAAGCCGATCGGCAAGGTCGTGACCGTCGCCGGCAAGGCAACGATCGAGCATATCGATGCCGCGGTCGTGCAGGCGAGACTGTCCGACGACAGGGCCGGAGCGAAGCTCGGCGATCCAGTCTATCGAGGCGACGTCGTCAGGACCGGCGCCGACGGCCGCCTCGGTATCAATTTCGCCGACGGCAGCTCCTTCAGTCTGTCGAGCAACGCCAGCATGGAAATGAACGAGTTCGTCTACGATCCGGACGGCAACCACAATTCGACCCTGATCAGCTTGACCAGAGGCACCTTCACCTTCGTCGCTGGCAGCGTCGCCAGGACCGGCAGCATGAAGGTGGACACCCCGGTGGCGACGTTGGGGATCCGGGGCACCACGCCCCATATCGAGCTCTCCGAGGACGGCACGGTCAAGTTCGCCACTTTGATCGAGGACGGTAAGGACGCCGTCATGAAGCGGAAGGCCGGTCCGGTCGTTGCGCCTCCCCGGCAGGGCAGGGTCGACCGCGCTCTCGGCGTCTGCCGGGGATGCTGAAGGTCGTCCGGACGGCGCCAGTTATGATCCTGCTGCTGGCCGTCCCCGCGTCGGCGCAGAAGCCGGAGAGTCAATTCCGGAACGTCGAGCTGTGCAACGCCACCTCGTCGCCGGACCGGAGGATCGAGGCCTGCTCGGCCTTCATCGCGGCCGGCCGTGGCGGGCCGCAGGCCATGGCCGTCGCCCACAACAACCGCGGCATCGGCTACGCGGCCAAGGCCGACTACGACCGCGCCATCGCCGACTTCGACGCGGCCATCCGCATCGATCCGACCTTCGCCAAGCCTGTCAACAACCGCGGCGCGGCAAGACTGAGGACGGGCGACTACGACGCGGCGATGGAGGATTTCGACCGGGCCATCGCCCTCCAGCCGACCTACCCCGGTGCCTTCGTCAACCGCGCCGAGGCCTGGCTAAAGAAGGGCGATCTCGTACTCGCCGAAAGAGACTATGCCGCGGCGACTCGCCTGAATGCCGACATGGAGGGGGCTTGGAGCGGCCTTTGCTGGATCCGGGCGAGCACGGGCGACCCGCAGGGCGCGGTGGAAGCCTGCGACAAGGCGATCAGGTCGGGCGCGCATACGGCCGCGACCTACGATTCCCGCGCGCTCGCCCACCTCAAGGCTGGACGAATCGATGCGGCCATAGCCGACTACGACGCCGCGTTGCGCATCGACCCTACGCTCGCCGCCGCGCTGTACGGCCGGGGCCGGGCGAAGATCCGCCGCGGCGAGACCGCTTCAGGAGAAGCCGACGTTGCGGCCGCGAAAGCTGTCCGGGGCGATATCGCCGACGAGTTCGCGCGCTACGGCGTGCGGTAATCCGTCCTCAATGCATGCCCCTCCGAGAAGACCATCGCCTCGCGAGGCTCGCGCCGATGGTAGTTTGGCTCACTCATGAGCTTTGGTCGCAAAGGGAGTGAGTTGTCGACTGGGAACCGTATCAGTACTGCGGCTGGTTCTAGCCGGGCATTGCGTACTCTTCAGCTTTCGGCAGGGAGCCGACGGCCGCGTGAGTAGCTGCGGTGGCAAGCTACAGTTTGTCGGCCGCTGAGAGAGGCCGGGGAAGGGTAGGGCACTTCGCAATCCGTCGCATCGCAGGAATTGGCCGACCGTTATCGATCCCGTCCAGCTGTCGTGAGCTTGTCGGCTCTCGGCGGATTTTGTTGTAGAACTCGGTTGAGCAAGACCTCGAACGGTGATTCCGTTGTGTTTGACGCGAGTCTCGGGCGAGGTCGATGCATGATGGGCCGTCTGAAGAGTGACCGGCCACATATTCCGTCATCGACAAGGCAAAGCGAGAGGATGGCACCTTCTCTCGTGACGACTTCGATGTGATCCGGCCGGTGACGTCTAGCTAGCACTGCCCAGTCGGAAAGCAGCTCGGGACGAGCGGCACAGTACAGCGGGCAAGACGCTTCCGTACCGCGCAAGCAAGCTCGACTGCGATGTATGCCCATTTAAGCCGCAGTTCTGCCCAAAGGAGCCCCTCGCGCAAGATTCCGCGCGACGTCCATGAACAGGCCGAGACGTTGCACGCGCCTTTCGCTGGCACGGAGGGCTTTGCACAGTCGCGACGTGAGCGAAAGAAAATTGACATGCGCTTCGCACACCTGAAGCGCCCATCCTGAAGCTCGGCCGACTTCGACTGCGTGGATCACGAAGCGCTCAAAATGACTTTGTTCTCGCTGCCATCGCTCAGAACTTGGGGCGACTCGCAACCATGGTCGCGCGGCCGCCACCAGCACAAGCCGTGTGCATCGCGTAGAGTTGGAGTTGCGTAGAGAGCGTGAGGGCCGGCCGATCAAAGCCGGTCGTCCTTAGCGAGACGGCCGAACGATCCATCCTAACAGCCGACTTCTGCAACGAATCGCCGTGGAACGGACGTTCACGAATTGGCGGACGTCTCTAAGCGCTACAGGCAGACGTTGACCAAATCTCTCTCTTGAGATGCACCTTGCAGCTATCTGTCCTTTAAGTTCCGTGGACGGACGGGATCGGCGACTCGTCGTGGTGACCGCTGCGGTCACTGAAGAACATCTGCGCGAACGAGCCCGCAGCAGATCGGCAGCAAAAGAATGCTCCGAGACCAGCGATCCAGCCGTGCCCATTCAGCCACGCTGCCAACTCCCGGATCGAGACAGCGCAAACGCCCGTGAAGATTCGCGCAACCCTTCTCAGGAAGCAGCGAGAACGGTCAGCCCCCTGTTGCGCTTGTCGGGAGTCTCGAATTCGATCCGCTGTCCGACCGACAGGCCGACCAGGGCTGCGCCGACAGGGGTCAGCACCGAGATCCGGTTGAGCTCGATGTTTGCCTTGTGAGGATAGACCAGCAGGATCTCTCGGCTCGCACCGGTCTCGTGATCCCGATAGGTCACTTTCGACCCCATCCTAATCACACCTCGCAGGTCGTTCTCTTCCGTGACCGTCGCGCGTTCCAATTCTCGCGCAAGGGCGGAAATAGGAGCTGAGACGTCGCGATTGATCTTCTGTGATCTTGATCGGCGGCAACGACGGCTGTTCTCGTCGACTCTCGGCTTCGATGTTAGGCATTGATCTCTCCTATGCTGCAGCCGGTCGGGGGTCGTCATCATCGAACGGCATTGGTCGACTCGCACCTCTCCGGAAGAGCGAGACGATTTTTGCATCTGATTGGGTTACGTTTTGGACCCTGAGAACGTTCAGACAGCCAGCGACGAAGTATGGCATTTTGATCGCCGACCTGCAGTCCGATCAAAGCCGCATCGAGCGGAGTTAACACCGAAATGCGGGCGGGATCCGGCCAACACTCCTCGGGCAAAACCAATTGCACGGTGCGACGCGGAGCGCCTCAATTCGTGCAAAAGGTGACCCATAGGGCTAGCGCGCTCGGCCAGCGTGTTGGCGGCATGGCGCCGCGCTGAAGAAAGCCTTGTAGATGAACCGCGGGTCGAGCTGAGATAGCCTAATCTCGTTCGGCGGCTCGTCGACCACGGCGGCCGAAAGCTTCACGTTGTGCCCGCAGCGATAGTCTTAACAGAATACGACCAGATCGCGGACGCCGCTTTCGCACATCGGGGGCGGCCATCGGGCTCAGTGCCTGTGGTACGTTGAACTGTCATTGCGGAAGTACCTTCCAAATTATCGATTGCTAGCGTCAACTCCTGTTCCGCAAACATCGATACCGGCACTCTCGCCAATCGTTTGGCTCAGCTCCGCCTGGAGTTCTAAAAAGGGTTCTGGGAAAGCTGGCGATAGCCTAGCGCTCGAGGAGCGGCTGCTTTCGCCGGTCCACGGGATCCTCGAAGATCAGGTCGGGAAGGCAGTACAGAAGCTTGCCTCGTGCCGGGAGCGTTTTGAAGCCGTGAAAATGCGAAATCCCATCCTTTCCGATCCTAACGAGTTGCCATCGATCACGGCGTTGCTTTGGACCCCTGGAGCGCCGTGGCGACCTGATGCAGGTGCGGCTGATTGATTTTGCCGTTGTAGGCTGTAGACCGTGACTTTGCTGCGTTCGATTTCGGGGATCACGCGGAAGACCTCGTAGGTGTCCTCGAGTGCCCAACTGGGATCATCGAACGTCCCGTCCGTCAGCCTCGCTAGCATCGAGTGCAGGCCCTTCAGCAGGGTCGATGTCCGGCTCATAGCCAATTCATCAAAAGCGCATGCGCCATATCTCGACCATCCTCCAGAAGCCGGAACGTCGCCGCGCGCAACTCATGGCTAGAACGGCATTGTCGTCCGCGAAAACGCGGTCTGGGGGCAGAAAGCGTCATGCCGTGTGTCCGGTAAACGCGCCACGCCGGGAGACGCGCCCTGCTGGACAAGATCACTGATGGTCCCCCGAAGGCCAGGGGCGGGCCCCGGGAGGGAGCCTCGCCTGTCTGCGGATCGACGAGGTGAAGGTCGCCATTGCTTTGAATTTCGCAGTAGTCCTTGGATCGGATTGACTGCTTCGGGGTTGACTCGTGCTCCCAATCTAAAGGCCAGGCGCATGGCCGAGTTGCATCCGACATCGCCGCAGCGACTTCCAGTTCAGACCGCAGCTTCTCCTATTCTGACGGCGGGTGGCATCGTGCTCGCGATCGGAAGTCTTTATTTCGGCAGCGAAATCTTCGTTCCTTTCGCGCTCGCCATTCTTCTGAGCTTCATTCTGACACCCATGGTTAATTGGCTGAGGCGCTGGAGAGTGCCCCGCATCGCAGCGGTTCTGATGGCTGTAACGCTTGCTTTTATCGTGGTCGCAGCCGTCGCCCTGGTCGTGGGCCGCCAGCTCGTCCAACTTGCCGACAATCTCCCAAAGTACCAGAGCACTATAACGGAGAAGATCCACTCCTTGCAGAAATCGGCGCCGGGCGGTGGCGTCCTCGACAAGGTCACCACGACAGTCGAGGACCTTGGCAAAGAGATCTCCGGCGAGCAGAAAAGGACACAAGCGGAGCAGCCCGGGTTAGCGGCGGGTGCGCGGACACAAGAACCCGTCACGGTCAGGCTGGCGCCGCCCCAGCCTAAGCCCCTCGAGCTCATTCGTTCCGTCATCGGTCCTTTGCTAGCGCCGCTAGCGACCGCTGGGCTGGTCGTGATCTTCGTGATTTTCGTGCTGCTCGAGCGGGAAGACTTGCGCGACCGATTCATCAAGCTTGCAGGAGCCGGTGACCTCCAAAAGAGCACGCAGGCCATCAATGACGCTGCCGCCCGGGTCAGTCGGTACTTGGTGATGCAGCTGATCGTGAATCTGAGCTACGGAATTCCGATCGGCATGGCGCTCTACTTCGTGGGCGTGCCAAACGCGATTCTGTGGGGACTACTCGCCGCAGTGCTCCGGTTCATCCCTTACCTGGGTCCCTTCATTGCGGCGCTGTTCCCGATTGCCCTTTCGATCGCGGTCGATCCCGGCTGGACCATGCTGTTCTGGGTCGTCGGCCTGTTCCTGGTGGCCGAACTCATCAGCAACAATGTCGTTGAGCCTTGGCTGTATGGCTCCAGCACGGGCCTGTCATCGCTGGCCATCATTGTCGCCGCGATTTTCTGGACCATGCTGTGGGGGCCGGTCGGGCTATTTCTTTCGACGCCTCTGACGGTCTGCGTCGTCGTTATCGGACGCTATGTCCCACAGTTGGAGTTTCTGGGCATTCTCCTCGGTAGCGATCCGGTCCTCGCTCCCGAGGAGCAGCTTTACCAGCGCCTACTGGCCGGCAATGTGGAGGAGGCAGTGGAGATCGCAGAGGAATACGTGGATGAAACGTCCTCATGTGAGTTTTACGACAACGTAGCGATTCCTGCTCTTCGCCTCGCGGAGAACGACAGGCAGCGCAGCACCGCCGACACAAATTATCGTCGGCTCGTCGCGGAAACCGCCAGCTTCGTTGTGCGGGAGGTCGAGGACCACGTCCGGGACAATGCTGCGTTGGACGACGGTCCTCCCGCCGCCGAGCGTTCATCGGTGCTTTGCATTGCAGGACGAACGGAGCTCGATCACGCGGCAGCGGAGATGATCGCGCAGGTGCTCCAGGAGCGCAGCTTTGGCGCCAAAGTTTTGCCGCCGATCGCAGTCAGCCGGGGTGCGCTGGGCCAGCTCGCGCTTCATGGTATCGACGCAGTTTGCTTGTCCTATTTTCACCCCCAGCCGCAGGTGTTTGCACGGTACGTCTTTCGTCGGGTGCGCCGCCGCGCCCCCCATCTGAAGCTCGTTGCCTGTTGCTGGAACCTGATGGAGCGTGCCGAACGACCTGAAGAGCTCAAGCAGCAGATGGCGGCAGATGCGGTGTTGGCGTCCGTCCAGACCTGCGTCGACCAGGTGGGCGTATGGATTCGCCGAGCAGCAGTCCGAGGCGAGGCGCTGCAAGTCGCCGGCGAGACGGAGCCGACGCCGGCTGCATCACTGCCCAGGATCGGTTTGGTCGCTTCGCGTCGGCAGGAACTCGACCAGGCCTCCAGGAAGATCGCGCAGGCATTCGACGTGCCGATCGCACTCTTATCGTTCTCCGATGGCGCCGCGCAGGAAGCGCAGGAGAGCCACGAGAATTCGCTGGACGCCCATGTGATTGCCGCCAACGATGTGCTGGTTTCGGAGGACGTTACTGAGGACGCGCGTTTCGTGGATGATCCGCATGTACTGGAGAAAGGTATCCGCTTCTACGCGGGAGCCCCTCTCCGGAGGTCATCCGGTCAGGTCGTAGGCTGCCTCTCGCTGGTCGATACGCAACCGCGCAACTTCCCGGACCAAGATCGTCTACGACTGCAGGATATGGCTAACGCGTTGATGGTTGATGTCGATTGGAGACCGAATGACGGTGAGGTTCACGGGGACGGGCTCAACCGATACGATCAAGTCGATACGTTTCCGAAGACTGGCCGCACCGACTAGGCGCCATCAACCTCGCCGCGAGCGCGCGTGAGGCATGGTGAACGTGGATCGGGCCCAGTGCGCCGACGTGCGGCCATGTGGGATAGAGGCGGAGCCCAAGGCCTTGCCTGCTCGCGTGGGTGTTTCCGCGGAACAATGGCTGCCCGAGCTTGTTCATCGCGGCTTCCAGGATCGTTTGGCCAGCGTCGCAACCCAGAGCTCGAGGAGTCCTCCGCGTCTCGGCAAAGGCGGAGAGGATGGCACGCGAGGCGGCAGCGAAACAGAAGCCAAAGACCTGTTCGGCGCAGACATCAGATCCTCAATGTTGCTAGTTTCGCCAATGCGGGAGCGAATGCTCGAGGAAGAAGCGCAACATTTCCATCCTCGCATCCGGTCCGCCTGGATCGATATAGGAGCCGGCGGGGCTTGCCTCCCGACCAGCGTGTCCGGCTCTGTGGATTTCCCAGTGCTCGGGGATCCCGCGTCCGCCACTGTCGACATGGACCGTGCGGGTATAGGCAAGCCCCCGGTACCCGCCCGCGATCCACCTTCACCGTCGTGCTCGTCCGGCCGATGGATTGCGGGACGATCGACTGCCGTGTTGTTCGAATGCACGTGGTGTCACTGTCGCCCTAGAGGACAATCGTCGGGAGGGGCGGGCGGTCGCCCCGCATTGCCTCGGGTCGCGGCCTTGCTTCATGGCGAGCAGCGCGGAAGGAAGCTCCGTGGCGGAACCGCAGGCCAGTCCGGAATGTATGCCGATCGCTGCGTACAGATCTCCGTAAGTCGATCCATGATGACCGCGGCCGCGGCCCCGGCCGACAGTCCGGCGACGTAGACGTGTTGTGCGTCGACGGAACGGTCGCGCACGACCTGGCGGGTGATGCGTGAGCGAGGGCTCGCCGCCGTCCGTTGCTGGTACGCCGGACGAAACCAATTCCAGCATTTCGCCTGGTTCGTTTCGGCCCGCTGCGCGGGATAGGTCACGAAGCAGGTTTGTTCTTCGGCGACGAAGTTCATCCGGGTGCCGGCGGCGAAATCCTGCGGCGATTGTGTGCAGCCGTGCAGCATGATCGCCAGCGGAATGGACTGAGCCGCTGGGTATGAAGAGCTGGTAGAGCTTGCAGCATCCTACCGCATTTTCGAAGCCGCCTTGAGCGACCTGGCGCCGCCCGGCACGATGTCTGCCAGTGGACGGTGCGGCCCGCCTCAGCGATGCTTTGCGAGAGGTTCTTGGCGAGATCCACCCGCGGACGGACCGTGCGAGGCGGACTCCTCGTCGCGGTGACTTGTGGCTAGGCGTCGATGGTCGGCGGCTTTCTTTGTGTCGCGGTGGAACGGTGTGTGGTGAGGACGGTGGCACCGGTGTCTTCTCACCGCGAAGCATGCATTGGAGCAGCGCGGTGGCCTCGACGAGCTGGCCCGAGCGCCTAGGCGTCTGGCTTCGCGAACGATGTCCAGTTTCAGCATGGTCCTACCTCGTTCTGGAGCGGATGTAACGGCCGGGCTGGCGTGCAGAGCTCCCAGCAGGGAGCGCGAGGCAATACTCACGCGAGCAAGCTTCGGCGTTAGGTCCTGGGCGATGGTGACAAGACCGAGAACATTGATGTGCAGCATCTCGCTCGCCCGCCGCGCCCCTTCGAGATCGTCCCGGCTGAAGTTGCGCAAGCCGGGATCCAGGTTCTTTCGTCCGTGGACTGCTTGACGACGTCGGCGTGACGTTCGAGCTGGTTGCGGATTGCGGTCCGGATGAAATCGGTCCGCTTCGAGTAAAATCCCTCCTGGACCATCAAGTCGACCGACCGAGATCGGCAAAATCAAGATTGACCCGGATTTTCCGTGTCGGGGGCTTTTCAGATTTCATGGACGTTGCTTGCCATCGTTATGGGGGCGTTTCCATCACGGGCAGCACCGACGGGCCCATCGCTTCTTGCCGACGGTTGTCACGTGGTGCTGCACCCTCGATCAATCGATGCCGCCGCGACCGTCGGGCGATCCCGCGTCGCGGACTGCGGGGATGATCGTCGGCGAACTCCGTAGCGCCACCGAGACCACAACCATCGGCGGAGCAGATCAATGCGATCGGCCGCATGGATGCGATCATCGACAACTCTGGCGTCTACACCGGCGGTCAGCGCTTGCGCGTGGGTGCGGGCTCAAGAGCCTGGAGGAAGCCGGCAGCTACGCGACCTCGACGCTCGCCAGCCGCGCCTCCTGAAGGCCGGAAAGTGGGTCCAAAAGCGCAATACCGCTCGTGATACCCACTTTGGCCGCCATTGGACGATCCGACGCGACAACATCGGCCGCCCGCAATGATGGGCGACCACGGCCGCGTGCCGACCTATCCGTTTGCACACAACCAAGACCCGTAGCGGCCCCGAAGAACAGTACCTGATTGTCCTCCACGCCACGGCATCACTCCCGCTGGGACAACCGCGAAATTCATCGCCGACAAGCACCCCACCAAGGTCGCAGCATTTGCCTCATTCGTCATTTGACTTGCTCGATGTAAGGGGCTCATCTTGAAGTTGCCTCTGATGTTCTCAAGCGCGTGGGGATCGGCCTAACACCTGACGGAACGGATAATGGCTGATTGCCGGTGTCTGCCGGG
>NZ_JADPKG010000090.1:0-799 GCF_023073875.1 Bradyrhizobium sp. 154 | reverse complement strand
TGGCGCTGGTCGCCGACTCGGTCGACGTCGTCAAGGAGGGCGACACGCTGAAACAGGTGCTGGACAACAAGATTTACGTCGTCGACCTGCAGGCCAATCCGCCCAAGCTGGCTGCAACGCTCACTGGCGGGAAACAACCTTCCGGGCTCAGCTTCAGTCCAGATGGCAAGATGGCACTGGTCGCCAATCGCGGAGACAATTCGATCAGCGTCCTCTCCGTGAACGGCACTGACGTGAAGATCACGGAAACCGTTGCGATGCCGGACAGTCCGTCGCACGTGACGTTCACCCCTGATGGCAAGCGAGCCCTGGTCGCCCGCTTCCCTGCTCACAAAGTCTCCATGCTGGACATCGCGGGCGATAAGGTGACGTACAACAAGATCGACCTGCCGGCCGGCCAGTGGCCCTACAATGTCGCGGCCGCACCCGGCGGGAAAATCGCCCTGACCTCGGATAACGGCAACGCAGGTGCTTCCGATGGAAGTGTGGATACCACGAGCGTCATCGATTTGGAGGCCGATCCGCCACGCATCATCGATCGCGTGGTGGTGGGCGACGGCCCCGAGGGGCTTGCAATCAGCCCCAAGGGCGACGTCGCGGTTGCGGTCATTCTGCGCGGCTCCAACATGAAGAACGCATACTTCTACGAAAAGAACGGTAGCATCTCGGTTCTCAAGATCGACGGCAAGAAAGTGAGCAAGACCGCAGACATTGAGGTCGGCGGCTTGCCCGAGGCTGCAGTCTTCACGCCCGACGGCAAGTACCTTCTCATCGGCAACTATCTGACGCAGGACTTCTC
>NZ_JADPKG010000080.1:0-16354 GCF_023073875.1 Bradyrhizobium sp. 154 | reverse complement strand
CCAGGGTCCACAGCCCCAACAACAGCAGGCCTGAACGAAACGAGAATTGTGTTACCCATGTCGTCGGTTTGAACTGTTACCCATGTCGCCGGTTGCTCACGCCCACTACCTCACCCGCCTTGCACTGCTCCAGCTTTTGAGCGACGCCCACACGCCGCGCGACAGGCGGAAGCAATCGACGGGCGTGGACGATCCAAGCGCCAGGAAGCGGTGCAGCTGGACGCCGCTCCACTGGAAGCCGCACTTCTCCAGTACCTTGCGCGAGGCCGGGTTGGTGACGCGCGCGCCGGCATAGAGCTGGTCGTCCTCGAACTCCTCGAAGAAGAAGTCGATCGCGCCGCGCGCGGCCTCGGTGGCAAAGCCCTGGCCCCAATGCTCGACGCCGAGCCAGTAGCCGAGCTCGGCATTGTCCGGTGTGGAGCAGTCGATGCCGACCATGCCGATCGGCCCAGAATCGTGCTCGATCAGGAATACGGTCTCGCTGCCGAGCGCGGCGGTGGCGCGGATGAATTCAACAGCGTCATCCTGCGAATAGGGATGCGGGAGGCGGCGGGTGTTTTCTGCGATGCGGCGGTCGTTGGCGAGCCGCGCGATGGTCCTGACGTCGGCCAGTGTCGGCCGCCGCAACGTCAGCCGCTCGGTGGCGACGACGCTCGGTCTCGCCTCCTGCAAGGTCACGCTCGAGAAATCCTGCAACATGTCCGGCTCCTGGAAAGTCACTAATTCCAAAGTGAGTAAGTCAAAGAAAAGGGGAGGCCGGTTTCCCGCCTCCCCTGGAGCCTTCGATCACTTGATCTCTAGGACTCCGCCGGTTTGGTCAGGACCCGGCGGACTCCAATTTGGTCCACCGTCTATTCAGCCGCCTCAGCGATCGGGAGCACCGATACGAAGGTGCGGCCGTTGGCTTTGGCCTGGAACGCAACACGACCCTCGACCTTGGCGAACAAAGTGTGGTCCGTGCCCATGCCGACATTAAGGCCGGGGTGCCAGGTGGTGCCGCGCTGACGCGCAATGATGTTGCCGGGGGTGACGATCTCCCCGCCGAACGCCTTGATGCCGAGGCGCTTGCCCTTCGAATCGCGTCCGTTACGCGATGAACCGCCTGCTTTTTTGTGAGCCATGGCTCGTCTCCGAAATCCTACGTATGTCTAGATCAATTCCTTGACGGAATCATTTCACGATTTCTCACGCATCAATTCGTGAATTGGCGTGATCAAATCTTTTATTCGGCGGCTTCCTGTGCGGACTCCTTGGCCACCTTCTCCTTCTTCGGACGCGGGCCCTTGGTGGGCTTGGCGCCGTCCGTCAGGATCTCGCTGACGCGCAGCACCGTGATCTCGTCGCGGTAGCCGCGCTTGCGGCGCGAGTTCTTGCGGCGGCGCTTCTTGAACGCGATGACCTTCGGTCCGCGCTTGTGGTCGAGCACCTCGACCGCAACGGACGCGCCTGCGACCGTCGGGACGCCCAGGACCGGCGTGTCGCCGCCGACCACCAGAACGTCATTCAGCTGCACGATCGAGCCGACTTCGCCTTCGATCTTGCCTACTTCGAGAACATCATCCGGCACGACGCGGTATTGCTTGCCGCCGGTTTTGATGACTGCGAACATCGTTTTTTCCTTCGTGTTCAATCCCGGCCTCGCGACGAGAAGCGTCGGGGCCGGCTTTTTGTCAGTCGCTACGGGTTTATGCGAGTTTTGTGCGGGCGGGACTTATCCCATTGAAAACCCACGCAAAAACGAGCGGCGCGAGAAACGCCCCGCGCCGGTTGTGGGACTTATAGCCGCCGGACGCCGCAAGTCAAGGAAAACCGCCGAAAACGGCCAGGATTTGAAGGATTTTGGGCCCGTTGCGGTGCTTGGGCTGAATCTGCGGCCGGCTTGCAACCAAAGAGTTCCCTCCCCGTTGTGTCCTCGCAAATCGAACACGCGGGCAAGGGCTATCATGGCAACAGACGAGCTGGTCAAGACGACGGGCATCGCCCAGCACGGGGCGAGCCGCCTGCCGTCGGTCGACGTCGACAGCTTCAACATCGAGATCAAGGACGACGAGGGCTTTCTGGGCGATCGCGCCAGCAAGGGCGCATTTCGCGAGATCCTCGAAGAGTGGCGCAAACCGCTTCGCAAGAGCGGCGAGGATCCCTTCGGCGACGAACCGTCCGACAAGATCAGCAAGAAGGTCCTCGATGCCGTTCTGGTCGGCGACGATACCGAGGCCACGGCCGTCGTGCACAGCGCGATCGAGGATTTCGCGCAGGAGCTCGCCTACGTGACGCGGCGGTTCCTCAAGACCAAGGCCTGGGCCAAGACCGAGTGCATCGTGGTCGGCGGCGGCTTTCGTGCGAGCCGGCTCGGCGAAATCGCCATTGCCCGGGCCGAGATCATCCTCAAGTCGGAAGGCTTCAAGGTCGATCTGGTGCCGATCCGCTTCGATCCTGACGACGCCGGCTTGATTGGAGCCCTGCACCTTGCGCCGTCCTGGATTTTCGAGGCCTATGACAGCATCCTCGCGGTCGATATCGGCGGCACCAACATCCGCTGCGGGATCGTTGAGACGCGCTGGAAGAAGGCGCCCGATCTGTCCAAGGCCGTCGTCTTCAAATCCGATCTGTGGCGCCATGCCGATGATGAGCCGAGCCGCGAGGCCGCGGTGAAGCGGCTCGTCAAGATGCTCGAAGGCCTCATCGAGGATGCCGAAGCCGAAGGCTTCAAGCTCGCGCCGTTCATCGGCATCGCCTGTCCCGGAGTGATCAACGCGGACGGCTCCATCGAGAAGGGCGCGCAGAATCTCCCGGGCAATTGGGAGAGCAGCAAGTTCAACCTGCCGGCGAGCCTCACCGAAGCCATCCCGCAGATCGGCGAGCACGACACCGCGATCCTGATGCACAATGACGGCGTGGTTCAGGGCCTTTCGGAAGTACCGTTCATGCAGGATGTCGACCGCTGGGGCGTCCTCACCATCGGCACCGGGCTCGGCAATGCGCGCTTCACCAACCGCCGCAAGGACAACGGCAACGGCAAAGACCGTGATTCCACGGAGAACGGGAAGAAAAAGGGCAAGGACAACAAGGAGTAACCTTGACTGGCAAGGTTAAGGGGCGGATTGCGTTGCGCCATGCCGGCTGCGCGCTACCGTCGAACCGTCGCTTCACTCGGCCGGCGAAGCCGCCCTTCCTGGCCAGTATTTCAATGAGCGGCATCGGGACCGCCAGTGTTTACCGCGTCTGGCGGTCCCACCCCGTTTTTGGAAGTATATGCGATCAGACGTAGCTCGGGCTTGCCCCCGCTTCTCCCGCAAGCGGGAGAGGCCGACGCGCTCGCAGAGCGCGGCGGGTGAGGGTTCTCGCCGCGTCGGGACGTCCTCAGCAATCCAACAATCCCATTGCGGAAACACCCTCTCCCCGACCCTCTTCCGCAAGCGGGAGAGGGAGTGCACCTCCATCATCGCACGAGCTCCCCTTGATTCAGCTCCAGCCGATGCGCTGAAAGAACGCCGCGATCTCCGCAGCCGCGCGCTCCGGATCTTCCCGATGTGGGAAGTGCCCCACGTCCGGAAACATCGCCAGATCGAGCTCGCTGAAGGTTTCCCCGAGCCGATCGGTCCAGGCATAGGGAAACAGCGGGTCGTGCTCGGCCCAGCGCACGCAGGTCGGCACATTGATCGGCGGCAGGCGCGGCGCCTCACCCTTCATCATCGCGACGCGCCCGGCATGCGAGGCGCGATAATGCGCAAAGCCGCCGGCGAGATTGCCGTCCTTGAGGAAGTTGTCGGCGAAGGCGTCGAGCACGTCGTCGAAAGCACTCTTCCGGTGCGCCCAGCCTTTCAGGAAGTGGCCGATGTAGAGCCGGCAGGTCTCGCGGCTGGCGCCGACGAGGCTGGCTGCCATCTCCATCTGGTGAAAGGACTGGTACCAGATGTGGTTGAGCCGGTCGGGCGCCACCATGCGCGGCCCGATGCCGGGATAGACGAAATCGAAGAAGAGCAGCCCGGCGAGCCGCGTCGGTGCCCGCCGGGCCAGGGGCTGCATCACGGCGCCACCGACGTCATGACCCACGACGCCGAATCGCTCGATGCCGAGCCGGTCCATCAGCGCCAGCATGTCCGCCGCGTGGCCATCCGGCCCGTAAGGGCCGTCAGGCTTGTCGCTGTCACCGAAGCCGCGCAAATCGGGCGCGATCAGCATGAAGCGGTCCGAAAGCCGCATCATCACCGGCTCCCAGGTCAGCCAGAATTCCGGCCAACCGTGCAGCAAAAGCAGCGGTTGGCCCCGCCCGGCGCGGACCAGGTGGAAATTGGCGCCATTGGCGGGGACGGTCAGATGCTCCACGGCGGTTCCTTTCGGAATGCAGCAGCGTTTTCGAGCGAAGTGACACCAGTTGGCGTCAAGAAAACGCGTCAAAACTAAAATCTAAAGCTCCGTTCCGATTCACCGGAGCGGAGCTCCAGGCCAAGAGATGAAACAGGCGGCGGATTTTCGCCTTTCGCGCCTTGTCTGGCCGGCCATCCTCGCCTATTACACGCCCCGACCACAGGGGGTTCCTACCTCTTATCGGCACCTTCAGGAGAGGTGGCAGAGTGGTTGAATGCACCGCACTCGAAATGCGGCATAGGTGCAAGCCTATCGGGGGTTCGAATCCCTCCCTCTCCGCCATTTCATCCAGCGACGTCGGAGCGTACCGGTCAAGGAATTCCGCGAGCGGATTTGGTCACGCCAATGAAGATCGGGCCGCGTCCTGACAAATGGCTGCGAAAGAAAAGCGAACCAGCGCATGCGCGGTTTTGCCGTCCGGACGATCGCCTTCTACGGTCCTGACAACACGTTCGCTTCCAAGGTTGCTGTCTCTCCTGCATCCGGGCTGAAGGAGCCGAGCCTGAGTTGCGCCGTTTGCTTTCGAATCCGCAGATGTGCGGTCGGATAAGACCACGCTTGCGGAAATTGTCGGTTTTCTTAAGCGGCATTCGGTGCGCATCGATAGCGGTGGTCGACGGAATTATCGGTTGCCCGCACGAAGAAGGTGTATTGATTCCGAGAGAGAGTCCGGTCCGCGCTGTCAATGTTGGAGGGGCAGGGATCGCTGGACGGGCGAACTGATCCTGACTGACACGGGGCTGCCCAAGTCACGCCGCGCCACCCGCCTTTAACGCCCGCCGCATCACGTCCCAAACTCGCGGATCGCTCATCTGCGCTACGTTGAACCGCATGAAGTGCGACGCCGTCTGCGACACGCTGAACACGTTGCCGGGTGCCAGCACCACATCCACCTCGAGAGCCGCGCGTGCAACGGCCGTAGCATCCTGGCTGTCCCGGAGACGGCACCACAGGAAGAAGCCGCCGCGCGGCATCAGCCATGGCTCGATGCTGAGCGCCTGAAGCTTACGCGCGACGTCGCGCCGGGCGCGCATGAGCTTTTGCCTGAGCTCGTCCATGTGCTTGCGATAGCTGCCGCCGGCCAGCACCGTTGCGATGACCTCCGTCGCGACCGGGCTCGGGCCGTCAAAGCTGGTTGCGACTTGAAGATCGACCAGATGCTCGATCCAGTCGGCACGCGCGGCGATATAGCCGCAGCGAAGCGAGGCGGAGAGCGTCTTGGAAAAGCTGCCGACGCGGATCACGCGGTTGAGCCCGTCGAGCGCTGCCAAGCGCGGCGACCGCTCCGGCTCGAAGTCGCCGAAAATGTCGTCCTCGATGATAGTGAGGTCGTGCGCGGTGGCCGCGGTCAAAAGCCGATGCGCGGTCGGAAGCGACAGCGTCGCGCCGGTCGGATTGTGGAGCGCTGAATTGGTGATGTACAGCCGCGGCCGCTCGCTGGCGAGGATCTGCTCGAAGCTTGCGACATCAGGACCCGATGACGTGTAGGGCACGCCGACGATTCTTGCCTGATGCGCCCGCAGCAAGGCGCGAAAATTGAAGTAGCAGGGATCGTCCACCAGCACGGTGTCGCCGGGACGGAGCAGGAAGCGGCAGATCAAGTCGGTCGCCTGCGTGCCTGACCCCGTCAGCATGAGCTGGTCGATCGATGCCTCGATCGCATCTTCGGCCAGGCGCGTGAGCAACAGCCGGCGCAGCGCCGGCAAACCGCGCGTGCTGCCGTAGTTGGTCAATAGGCTGGCGTCGGTGCGTGCCAGCGCGCGGGTGGCGCGTCGGAGCGCTGCTTCGGGCATCCACTCCGGAGGAAGCCAGCCGCAGCCGGGCTTTGGCGCGACTGCATCGGCGTCGAGCGACTGCCGCGAGACCCAGAACGGATCGACTTCCCGGTCGCGGCGCGGCTCGGCCTCGGTCAATGCGAGCGGCGGCATAATCGCCGGCGAGACGTAGAAGCCCGAGCCGCGGCGGGCGCGGATCAACCCTTCCGCAGCCAGACGGTCATAGGCTTCGACGACGGTCGAAGGCGAAACCCGCATCGTCGCGGCAAGGCTGCGGATCGACGGCAAGCGGTCGCCGGCGCCGAGCGCGCGGCCCGCGACCTTGGCCCGGATCGCGCTCATCACGTCTGCGGTCCGCGTTCCGTTGCGCCCTCTCGCTGATGCGTCGCTGTCCAAGTGTAGTGCCTTCCATATCCATACAGTTTCGCCAGATTGTACTGAACTGTCGCTGGCCTTGTCATCTGCGATGCCCCAGGATCGCGAGCCAAAAGCGAGACAGGAATGCAATCTTCCGGCAGCGGCTGGGGCAACGGGCTTCTCGGCGTCATCATCTTCAGCGGCTCGCTGCCGGCGACGCGCGTGGCGGTCGGCGGCTTCTCCGCGCTGTTCCTGACATCCGCGCGCGCGGTCATTGCGGCGTTGATAGGCCTGGCCGTGCTCGGCTTGCTCCGTCAGGCGCGGCCGGGGAGGCAGGATCTCGCCTCGCTCGCCATCGTCGCCATCGGTGTCGTGGTCGGCTTTCCCTTGCTGACTGCGCTCGCGCTCCAGCACATCACCTCGGCGCATTCGATCGTCTTCATCGGCCTCTTGCCGCTATCGACCGCGATATTCGGCGTATTGCGCGGCGGTGAGCGGCCGCAGCCGCTGTTCTGGCTGTTCGCCGTCCTCGGCAGTGCGACCGTGGCGGGCTTTGCCCTGTCGAACGACGGCTCAAGCTCGCTGACCGGGGATCTTCTGATGGTGGCTGCGATCATCTTGTGCGGCCTCGGCTATGCCGAAGGCGCCGCGCTGTCGCGCCGCCTCGGCGGCTGGCAGGTGATCTCCTGGGCGCTGCTGCTCGCGCTGCCGCTGATGGTGCCCGTCGTGATTTGGACCTGGCCACCGACATGGAGCGGCGTCAGTGCGCCCGCCTGGGTCGGGCTTGCCTACGTCTCCGTCTTCAGCATGTTCGTCGGATTCATCTTCTGGTATCGCGGGCTCGCGCTCGGCGGCATCGCCCGCGTCGGCCAGTTGCAGCAGCTCCAGCCATTCTTCGGTCTCGCGCTTGCCGGCCTGTTGCTGCACGAGCCGGTTGCCTGGAGCATGATCGCCGCGACTCTCCTCGTGGTCGTTTGCGTCTTCTTCGCGCGGCGGTTTGCGTGACGATGGCCAGCTAGTTCTGCCTTCTGCCCGGCGATTTTTCGATCCCAGGGATTCGCGCGATCTGCTCGGCGAGAAAATCGACCAGCAGCCGCACCCGCGCGACGCCGGACCGCTCCGGCACGATCAGCATCTTCAGTGGAACGGGAGGCGGCGAATAGTCCGCAAGCACGTGTTCGAGTCGGCCGGTCGCGAGAAGGTCGCCGACGAGCCAAAGATGTGCGGGTGCAATCCCGCGGCCCGCCGCGAGCGCCTCTCGCGCGGCAAGTCCGTGATCGACGCGCAACCGTCCGGCGAACGGGACCGCATGGCGGCCGCCACGACGTCCTTGCAGGACAAGCACATCGCTGCCGGCGATGTTGGACATCCTGATTGCCTGGTGATTGGCGAGGTCTTGCGGACGCGCGGGCCTGCCACACTCGGCAAGATAGGTCGGTGCGGCGACAAGCACCCGCCGCGACTGTCCCAGGGACTTGAGCTTCATCGAACTCTCGGCAAGCGGCCCCAGACGGAGTGCGACGTCGACACCTTCCCTCACAAGGTCGATCCGTTCGTCGGTCAGGCTGAGATCCACCGACACGTCCGGATAACGGTCCTGGAACGCGAAGATGAAACGGCTGACGTGGAGCACGCCGAAGGCCGCAGTGCAGGATATCCGTACCATTCCAGCGGGCGCATCGCGCGTGCTGCGCGCCTCGTCGCCGGCGTGCTCGACCAGGCGCAGGATCTGCACGCAGTCGGCATAGTAGCGGCGCCCCTCCTCCGTCATCGTCACCCTGCGCGTGGTCCTGGTGAGCAGCGGCACGCCGACGGCTTGCTCCAGTTCGCGGATGTGCCGTGTCACCGTGGATTGGCCCAACCCAAGCTCGCGTGCGACGGCCGACAGGTTTCCGCGCTCGGCGACCCGCACGAAACTGCGCATGCGCTCGAGCGTGACCTCCGATTTATCCATTTTCCGGCATAATCCTATTCATTGCCGACATCTACCGGTTTGCAGCCCGCCGCGCTAGCTGCGGGACATCGTCAACGAATGGTGCTGATCATGAAAGTGTTGATTGTTTTTGCGCATCCCGAACAGCGTTCGCTCAATGGCTCGCTCCGGGATGTTGCCGCCAGAGAGCTCGAGGCCCAGGGCCATGAGGTGCGGGCGACGGACCTCTATGCCCAAGGCTGGAAATCGGAGGTCGATCGCGCCGACTTCCCGTCACTGCTAGCGGACGCGCGGCTGGCGCCCGCCGCTGCATCCAAGCAGGCCTTCGAGGCCGGCACACTCACTCCTGACGTCAAGCGCGAGATCGAGAAGCTGCTGTGGGCAGACGTGCTGATTCTGCAATTCCCGCTGTGGTGGTTCAGCATGCCGGCGATCCTCAAGGGCTGGGTCGACCGCGTGTTCGCCTACGGCTTCGCGTATGGCGTCGGCGAGCACAGCGACAAGCGGTGGGGCGACCGCTACGGCGAGGGCACGCTAGCGGGCAAGCGCGCGATGCTGATCGTGACGGCCGGCGGCTGGCAGGAGCATTATTCGGCCCGGGGGATCAACGGGCCGATCGAGGACCTGCTGTTTCCGATCAATCACGGCATCCTCTATTACCCCGGCTATGACGTCCTTCCGCCGTTCGTCGTCTACAAGGCCGACAAGCTCGGCGAAGCCGGTTTCGAAGCGATCGCCGAACGTTTGCGCGAGAGGATGAGAACGCTTGCGACGGCCTCGCCCATTCCCTATCGGCGCCAAAACGGCGGCGATTACCTGATTCCGAGCATGCAGCTGCGCGCCGGGCTCGAGCCTCCCGAGGCGAGTGGTTTCGCGCTTCACCTCGAGCGAGCCGAGGCGCGCGTCTCGCATGGTGAGCCGGGCGCCGTGCAGTCGCCGACCGATGTCAGCGCCGCAATAGCGTAAGTGCCCGGCCAGGCAGACCGGCGAACACGCGCGAGCTTGACGATTCTCGCGCGTCTCCAGCGACATACGAGCCGCGAACGAGCTCACTCCATCACCGTTTTCGTCAGCGTCGAGCGGGCGAACTTCTTCAGCGGCATCGGCTTGCCGAACAGAAAGCCCTGCACGAGATCGAAGCCGAGCTCGTTCGCGGCGACGAGGTCGGTGCGGCTCTCGACGCCCTCGGCGACCACGCGCGCGCCGTAGCCCTGCGCGAGCTCGACGATGTGACGGCACACCGTGCGCTTCAGCCGGTCATTGCCGCTGCCGGTGACGAAATGCCGGTCCGCCTTCAGCATGACGAAGGGAATCTTGTCGAGGCCCATCAGCGCCGGCCAGTCGGCGCCGAGATTGTCCACGGCGAGGCCGATATTGTGCAGACCCACCTCGCGCGCGATCTCCGTCAGGTGGTCGAGATCGCGGGTCGCGTCTTGGCTGTCGATTTCGATCGTCAAGCCGCCGAAGGCCGGATGCGTCGGCATGCGGCGGCAGAGATCGCGCACCGCCTGCGGCTCCTTCAGGTAGGACGCCGGCAGGTTGATCGAGAGATCGACCGGACTCTGCTGCTCCAGCAGATAGTGCCAGTCCTGCATGGCGCGCTCGATCACGAATTCCGAGAGGTCACGCAGATGCGGATCGTGCTCCTCGGGAATGAAATAGGCCGGCGGCACGACGCCCCAGGTCGGATGGCGCATTCGCACCAGCGCCTCGGCGCCGCTGCGGATCAGCGTGCGGGCGTCGATCTTGGGCTGGTACCAGAGCTCCAGCCAGCCGGCATGCAAGGCCTCGCCGACATGCACGGCCGGGCTCGGCGCCGGCTCCTCCGGCAGCAGCATCGCGACACGCTCGCGCAGCGTCTCCGCGGCAAAGGGGGTGGTCAGCGGCGGCAGCATCGCAAGGCCATATTCCTCGCCGACCTGCCGCACGGCCCTGACGATGATCGATTCGCGGGCGCCGACCGCGAGAACCTTCCCCGCAAATGCCTCGCGCACCAAAATCTCCAGGAATCTTCCCGGCTCGATGCCATCGGTGGCGACGCCGAGCAGGATCAGGTCCGGCAATTCGGTGGCGAGCATGGTTTGCAGCTCGTCCGCGCTGGCGCATTCGCTGGTGACGAAGCCCAGATCCTCGAGCACCTCGCTGAGGAATGCACGCAAGTGGCGCTTGCTGTCGGCCACGCAGGCGCGCGGCGTCACCTTTCGCCGTCCGAAGGTCACAGGCCTTCGTCCGACGAGTTCAATAATCCCATCGTTCATCTCATACCACTCCCGTTCCGTGACAGTTTCTTAAACGGCGAGCGTGGGTTCAAATAAGGAGAGCTTCACATCGTTGTTGAATTATCTGAGTAACGTTAAGCGCTGCAATTCGAGCTAATTTGTCGACAGAATCTTCGAAAAGAATTTGCATACTCAGGCACCGCACGGACAACGACAGCCAGCGCATGCGGAATTTCTCCCGCGCGATCGATCGAAGCGCGGCTCGCCGATGCCACGCATCGAGCGATGCGGTTGCGTAGCCGTTCGCTGCAATGACAGGGCGATTAGAGAATTAATTTCCGGCGGCTTTTTCGTGTTGTGCCACGCCAACCGCCTTGTAGTCATAGGTCGGATGGAATTCGGTGCGGTAAGGGCCCCATGCCGTGTCCTCGATCACGCGGTTGACCTCGCGCAGCCGCGACGCCGGCAGGCGCAGCGTGATCACCTGGCCAATGCCCATCATCACATACCAGCTCAAGACCTCGACGCCGGGCGGCGGAAACGCCTTGTAGAAGCCCTGCTTTTCGAGTTGCGTATTCAGCTCGTGAAGCGGCCGGGATTGATCGTGCTTGAAGAAGACGGTCAGCAGCACCGCGTTGTCGGCGGTCGGCGCAGCATCGCCTTGCGGCGTCGTTTGCGCCATCGTCGTCGATGTGAGCGCGAGCGCACTCACGAGCAACGTCACCATCGTCAGGATCAATCGGTTCGATCTCATCACGACCTCCTTACGGTTCGTTCTTTCGTTGCATCGGAGGATAGGAGCGACAGCTGTGGCCGTGGAACTCATTTTCGCGCGATGCGCGCACGTTCTACCTTCGCTCGTGACAGTTCTGCGACGATGCGTCCGCGCGTGTTCGACCCAAATGTGAAACACATCACATGCGCATTGCTGCTCCTGCGCTATTGCTCCGCCAGCCGGTGGTGGGCTGTCGAGGATTGCAGCAATGACAATGCGGCGAATGATGTATTGGTGGTTCAGATTCGTGCTGTCGGGGCGATTTCTCGATCGCTTCCTCTGCCTGCCGCGCGCGCATTAGGACATGATCGCTCACCGATAACGCGAAAGCCTCTCGCGCTTTGATGACTGCGCGATATCAGGTCTGCCCGATCAATTTGCGAAACGCCGCCGCGCCGTCCTGCATGGCGTCGCGTCCCTTCCAGGCCAGATAGGTCAACTTGCCGCCCAACGTATCGTGGCTGCGCAGCCGGCGCGATCCGAGAATGTGGCCGACATTGGCGGGGAAGCGGCTGACCTCGGCGGACACCAGCGCCGCGATCGCGTCCATCAATTGCTGGAGGCGGATGCCCCAATCGCAATGTTCGATGCCGTCGATGCGGACCTTGAGCGCGTATTCGGTGTCGTAGATCTCGGCAAGCAGGTCGCGGGCGACCAGCACGCGGTTGTGCCGGAGCGCGACCCGAAGAGCGAGGCGCTTGTCGTCGAGGCGGTCGAGCACCATGGGGACGACGCAGGCATAGGGCGCGGCGGCGACGTCTGCGGCGGACTTGCTCGCGGCGGCCTTGGTGGCAAGGCGTACCAATTGCCAGGGCGTCTTCAGGCGCCTTGCCACCAGTGTCAGCGCGAAGGGCAGCGCGCGGGGATGGGACTTCCCGAAGGCGTCGAGTTGCCAGGTGATCTGGGCCACCTGGTTGTCATCGAACTTCGCGATCCGTTCGGGCAGCTTCGCGTTGAATTTCGGCAGCGCGTCGCCGGCGCGCAGCACGTCCAGCATCTTCATCACGTCGTCGAAGGCGGTGCGCGATGCGGTGTACTGCGCGAGCTTGGCGCGTGCGAGCTGGGTGCTGTCCGCCGACGCCAGGGTGCTCTCGAGGACCTTGAGGACCTTGGTCTGGAAGGTCGATGCGATTTTCTGCACTTCCTTCAGGTTGTTGGCGGCAATCTGGTCGTTGATCGCCTTGATGTAGTCGCGCGCCATGGTCGGCAGCAGGTCGCGGCAGATCCACTCCCAGATCGGGGTGAGGGTGTTGCGTGAGATCCGCCCCGCATTGGCGTGCTCGGGTGCGCCATCGATCAGGAGGAGCTCGAGCGGCGCGAAGAAATAGCGCGAGGGGCTGGTGGCGCGCGAATGGGCCGATCCGTCCTTGCGAAACTCGGCGCGCAAGCGGGACTGAATGTCGGCGGAGCCCGGCATGTCGATGCCACACAGCTCAAGCCGCTCGAGTTCGCTGAGCAGACAGCTCCGCGACATCGGCGTCAGCCTCTGCAAGAATTCCGACAGCCGATCGATCTCGTTCATGGCACGCAATCTTTCGCAGCGTCTCCCGCAGGCTTGCGGGCCCAATGCGTGGAGGCATTTGCGCGCTCTCAACCTCGCTTAGAGAAGCAAGTCGCCGTTAATTAATCCGTAAAATCCGGGGGACTGGCAGGAGCGGAGGTGCCGGTTGAGGGTTCTTCGCCCGCGTGCTCCAGAATTTGAGGCGAAATCTCAACCTCTGCGCGGTCGGCGACGGCGCCGTGCAAGCATAAATTGTGCCGATGCCGCGGATTTAGCGCAAAGCTGCCGAAATCACCGTAGTCTTACGGAGCAAAAAGTTAATCACAGACCGGGCTCGGTTCCGCTAAACGAGTGACATGGCGTCACAGAATGATACGGCCACTGATTCGCGGCCGTCGGAATGGTACGAACGCAGCGCTGCTCCAGCTGAAGAGCTCGATTTCGTCCGCCTGAACGCCGTCCGTGCCAAGGCCGCCGACGAAATGGCCGCCGCCATTGCCCGCGAGCTCAACGGCCCCCTGACTGCGCTCCTGCTCTACATGGGCGAGATCAAGCATCACAGCGATCAGCTCGCGCCCGTCACCGGCGATCGCGCCTATTTGCAGCGCGTGGTCGAGAATGCGCTGGCGCAGACCGAGCGCGTTTGTGGCCTCGTCAAGCAGCTTGCCGGTCCTCACAAGGGCGGCCTGCCGACCCCATCCGGGACCGGGGACGCCGCAGCGCGGATCCCGCGCGTGCCGCTGCCGCAACGCGTGCCTAGCGCCGAATTGATTGGCCTGTCCGGCCAGAAGCGGCTGACCAAGCGCGAGCGCGAGGTGCTGAGGCTGATCAGCGAAGGTTATTCGAACAAGCAGGGCGCGCTTCGGATGCAGATCAGCCCACGTACATTCGAAAGCCACCGCGCCGAGGCGATGCGCAAGCTCGGTGCGCGCAACACCGCGGACCTCGTCCGTGCGGCGCTGCTGCATTCGATCGATTGAGGTTGATGGTCGCTTTGTGCCCGGCCGGCGGCGCGGCCCGGGAGAAAGCCGATCCCGCTCAGAAATAGTCTTCGGCGAAGGGGCGCGTGCGCGATACGGGCCGCAGCGGCTTGGGCTCGTCCTTCGGTGCGTTCGGGATGATCGTGATGGTCCAGCGGGGAGGGATGCTCGATTCTTGCTCGAGTACCGAGCGCACGAAGCCAGTCACCGTCGACCCGCCAGACTTCACCGTCGCCATCCGGCCGTTGAACTGAGCGATGCGGAAGCGACGGACCTCCTTCTGGTCCGCAGTCTCGTAGGTGAACATGGAAACCCTCCTGGTTTCTCGCGACTATCGCCAGCTATGATTAGCCATCTGTGAAAATTCCAAGCCGTAGAAGTACGGCGGGAATACACGCGCGGGTGGTTTACAGCGTTTTCGAGCGAAGTGGAGCCGGTTCGCGTCAAGAAAACGCGTCAAACCAGGAACACAACGTCCGCTTCGATTCCCTCGGAACGGAAATGGCTCTAGCCTTCCGGTTCCTGCGCGCGCGCCGCGGCGTAGGCCGCATCCATCAGGTCCAGGAGCTCGCGGAGTTCAGTGTCGTGAAGCGTCTGCGCTGACTTCTCCAACCGCAGCGCCAGCGCCGCCAGCCTGGCATAGCCGAACGTGCCGGCCGCACTCTTCAACGAATGTGCTTCGCGCGCGAACCTCGCCTGGTGCTGCTCGCCCGAGAGCGTGCGGAACAGTTGCAGGCGCGCGCAGGTCTCGGTCCAGAACACCGCACGCACCTCGCGGGCCCCGTTCTCGCCGATTTCGCGCACCAGCGTCGCATAAGCATTCGGGTCGCGCGCGGGCGCGCCATCGAGCACATTCTGCGCCGGCGCGACGCTCACTTCAAACATGGCCTGGCCTGCCTCGATCACGATTCGATGCCGCGCGGGCCGGAATCGGTGCGAGGCCCGCCATGTCTACGGCATCCAGATTTCAGTTCCGGAAGCAGGACGACTCCTGTTTGCAGGCCGGCATTAGCCGTCGGTTTACCACGCGTGCGGGTCAGCGCGGGCCGAGCAGCCGGTCGTAATGCGCCTTCACGGTGGCGTAGCATTCGCACGCGGTCTGACGCAGGCCGTCCAGGTTCATGATCTGGATGTGTCCGCGGCTGTAGTGGATGAAATTGGCCTGCTGCAAGGTGTTGGCGACCAGCGACACGCTGTTGCGCCGCGCCCCTATCATCTGTGCCATGGCCTCCTGGGTCAGCAGCAGCCGGTAGTCGCCCGACAGGTCGTGAGTGTGCAGGAGGCAGCGCGACAGCCGCGACTCCACCGAATGGGCGGCGTTGCAGCCTGCGGTCTGCTGGACCTGCGCGTAGACCGCCAGACCGTGGCGCGTGAGCAAGGTCCGCAAGCTGCTGCTCTGGTCGGCCGCGCCGCGCAGCCGGTCGAGATCCATCACGGACGCGACCCCGGGAATCAGCACGACGGCCGTGTTCAGCGCGCATGCATCGCCCATGGTCGAGAGTGTCCCGAGCAGGCTGTCGCGGCCGATCATCGCGACCTGCACATGCTCGCCCTTGGCGAGCTTCACCACCAGCGAGATGACGCCGCGGTGAGGAAAATAGGCGCGCTTGAGCGTCTCGCCGGCTTCGACCAGCACCGCGTCATGGGGCAGATCGACCGCACGCAGGTGCGGGCGGATCAGCTCATAATCGTCTGCCGACAGCGCAGACAGGAAACCGTTGGATGGGCGCCCCGTCGTTTCCAAAGCTGCCTCCTCGCCTTCTGAACCATCGCTCCTTGTGCGAGTAAGTTCCATCATGTTCACGTCGGGCTATGTTGGCAATTGGGACAAGATGTCCGGCGTCGGCATGAGGACACGCCGTGCGGAAAGTAGACGTGCGTCAGCGCGGCGCCCGCCGGCGCTGAGATCGACTCGTCCGCGCGGCTGGTTAGCGCGGAACGAGCCGCACCGGCCATGGGGTAACGGTTCGTTTACCGAATATGCGAAATTCGCGGATCTCGGCAAAGCACGAAGCGAGCCTCGCGAGGGCGAGCGCGATCGCGCGCCGGCTCCATTCAATTTCACGCAGGCCGTGCCTATCGCCTTCACGGACAGGACTTTCTCGCGCGCGCCGTGCGCCGTAATTGGCGCCTTTACCTCACGCCCTTCGCCGTCGCGGCCCGGTGCCGGTTTTGCCGAAATGTGCCCTGGCATGCCGCCGAACGGCAAACTTGTCTTCAATATCCGTATTAGCACGGAGGCTGAAATTAACGGGACCGTGAAAGGGGATGTCTAACGATCGAAAGAGGGCTTCTGTCGATGCCAAGGGCGGCTCAGCCGCGGAAGTCCAGCTCAGTAAGGCGTACCTCATGGATGATCTGTTGCGGGAGTTTTTGACGGAGACCAGCGAGAGCCTGGACACCGTCGACAATCAATTGGTGAAGTTCGAGCAGGAGCCGAACAACG
>NZ_JADPKG010000112.1:0-243036 GCF_023073875.1 Bradyrhizobium sp. 154 | reverse complement strand
CATCATCGGCGACAGCGTCAGCGCGACCACGCCCGACACGATCACCGAGCCCGCCAGCGTGAAGGCGAATTCGCGAAACAGCGAACCGGTGAGACCGCCAAGAAAGCCGATCGGTGCGTACACGGCCGCTAGCGTGATGGTCATCGAGATGACGGGGCCGACGATTTCGCGCGCGCCTTGCAGCGACGCCTGTACCGGCGTCTTGCCCTCCTCCAGATGGCGGTGGATGTTCTCCACCACGACAATGGCGTCGTCGACCACGAGGCCGATCGCGAGCACCATCGCGAGCAGGGTCAGGAGGTTGAAGCTGAAGCCCAGCGCCAGCATCAGGGTGCAGACGCCGATCATCGACAGCGGGATGGTGACGACAGGAATGATGACCGAGCGGAGCGAGGCGAGGAACAGGAAGATCACCACGATCACGATGATCACGGCTTCGCCCAGCGTCTTCTCCACCTCGTCGATCGAGGATTGGATGAACTTGGTCGAGTCGTAGGCGACCTTCATCTTCATCGAGGGCGGCAGATTGCGTTCGAGCTCGGGGAACAGCGCGCGCACGCCCTTGACCAGCGTCAGCGGGTTGCCCTGCGGCGTTGCCTGTACGCCGATGAAGATCGCATGCTCGCCGTTGAAGGCAACGCTCGCGTCCGTGCTTTGGGCCGCAAGCTCGACGGTGGCGATGTCCTCCATCCGCACGAAGCCGCCGTCCTTGGCCTTGACGATCATCTTCTTGAACTGGTTGACGTCGGTCAGGCCCGTATTCGTCGAGACGTTCGAGACGATGAGATAGCCCTTGGTCTGGCCCGCCGCGGACTGGAAGTTGTTGGCCTGGATCGCCGCCGCAACGTCCGCTGGCGACACGTTGCGGCCGGCCATCTTAACGGGATCAAGCCACAGCCGCATCGCAAAGGTCTGGCCGCCCAAAATGTCGGCCGAGGCCACGCCGTCGACCGTCGACAGCACCGGCTGCACCACGCGCGTCAGATAATCCGAGATCGCCGAGCCTGATAGCTCCTCGGACGAGAAGCCGAGATACATCACGGCCGTGGTTTGACCCGTGGTCTTGGTGACGATCGGGTCGTTGGATTCCTTCGGGATCAGATATTTGACCGAGTTCGTCTTGGCCAGCACCTCGGTGAGCGCCTGGTTCGGATCGAAGTTCAGCTTGATATAGACCTGGATCGTCGAGGTGCCGAGGACCGAGGACGAGGTGATGTAGTCGACGCCCTCGGCGGAAGCGACCGCCTGCTCGATCGGCGTCGTGATGAAGCCCTGGATCAGGTCCGCGGATGCGCCGGGATACACGGTCGTGATGTTGATGACGGTGTTCGACAGCTTCGGATACTGCCGGATCGGCAGCACCATCGCCGCGCGCAGGCCTATCAGCAGGATCAGCAGGCTGACGACGACCGACAGGACCGGTCGCTTGATGAAAATGTCGGTAAAGGCCATCGCGGCGATCTCGATTTCTATGTCTCAAGAAGCGTGATCCGGCCGAGCCGGATCACGCGAATGTTGTAATGGGTCAGTAGCGCGGCGGCTGCGCCGGGATTGCCGGGGCCGGGTCGGTCGAGATCGACACCGGGGCGCCCGATTGCAGCTTGAGCTGGCCGACGGCGACGACTTTGTCGCCCGGCTTCAGACCCTTGACGATCTCGACGCGACCTTCGACCCGATTGCCGGTCTGCACGAAGGTGCGTACCGCAGAGAGACTGGTCTTACCGTCTTCTTCCTTCTTCTCGGTGATCACGAACACCGAGTCGCCGTACAGCGTGTAGTCGACCGCTGTCTCCGGAACGGTGATCACGGCCGGCTTCTCCGGCAGCACCACCGTGGTGGTGACGAACATGCCGGGCTTCAGGATCTTCTCCGGATTGGCGATGGTCGCCTGCACGCGGATGTTGCGGGTATCGGTCGCGATCTGCGGCTCGATCGTGGTGATCTTGCCCTCGAAGGTGCGGCCCGGATAGGCATCCACCCTGAGCCGGACAGTCTGGCCGACCTTCAGGCTGCCAGAGTCCTTTTCCGTCACCGTGAAGTTGGCCCACAGCTCGGACAAGTCGGTCAGCGAGACGATCGCCGTGCCGGCCGTCAGATATTGTCCGACCTCGACCTTGCGCATGCCAAGATCGCCGGAGAACGGCGCGCGGACCAGCTTCTGCGAAATCAGCGCCTCGGTCTTGGCGATGCCGGCCTGCGCCTGGTCGTAGGCAGCCTGAGCCTGATCGACGGTCGCCTGCGGGCCGAACTGGCGCGAGGCCAGCTGCTTGGCGCGGTCGAGCGACAGCTGCGCGACGGTCGCCTGCGCCTTGTAATTGGCGAGATCGCCCTGCTCCGGTGCGTCGAACAGCTGCACCAGCGGCGTGCCGGCTTCGACACGCGTACCGGGCTCGAACTTGATCTCGGTGACGCGGCCATTGACATCGGCGCTGACGTCGACCTGATGCACGGCGACAAGGCTGCCGACCGCGGTGAGCAGGTTCGGCACCACCTCCGACTTCGCCTCGGCCGCGCTTACCGCGGTCGGCGGCGGCTTGTTGTTGGCGAAGAACTGCTTGATCATCTGGCCGCGGAAATAATTGAACCAGACGAGGCCACCGACGAGCGCGGCGAGAAGCGCGCCGACGATGATGAACCACAGCACCGGCCGGACCGGACGCTTGGGAGCCTTGTTGTCGATCGGTTGGCCCGAAATCTTGTGTTCGGCTACGATGTTCATGTCATGCACTTTCTGCAATCGCCGTCTTGCCGGCATTCGCGGCCTGATTGTGGCCTAGATGCGCAGCAATTGCGGCGTCGTTAAGTCCGATACCTCTCAGGAGAAATTCACAGAGCTGCCGCTCCAGATCGTTTGCCTTGCCGTAAGCGAGACAGGGCGTGGCCGGCAGCCTGGTCAGCGCCGCCGTCATCACCGAATGATGCGCGAACCAGAACAGGTTGAGTGGATCGCCAGTGCACGGCCGTGCGTCCCCCGCGGCAACCGCGCGCTCGAGTGAGGCGACGAAGACAGCCCCGATCAGCGTCTCGATCTTGGCATATAGCAAACGGGCGAATTCGCCATCATCCAAATGGCTCGTGGCCATCAGTCGCAGGCGCTGCGCCTCCTCCTGGTCGGGCCCGTCGGCGATGTGAAGGAAATGCTCGACCATGCCGCGGATCACCTCGACCAGGGTGGCAGTCGAGGGCTCCCGTTCGAGCAGCTCCATCAGGGCCGGATCCGCCTCGCATTCGTCGCTCAGGATCTCGGCGTAGAGCGCCGCCTTGGACGGGAAATGCTTGAACAGCAGCGCCTCGGAAATAGCAGCGGCGGCCGCCACGCTCTTGGTCGTGGTGCCGTTATAGCCGTGTCGGGCAAAGCAACGTTTCGCGGCACCGAGGATCAATTGACGCCTCAGGTCGCTCGTCATACGCAATGAGCTCATGCTAGTGAGTAAGCACTCACCCACGCAAAAGTCAAGCACTATGCTGCATCGCAACCTCTAGATTGGGTCGAAACTGGCTCGCGCACACGGCGCACGAGCAGGACGACGACATCGGCAAGGCCGGCCCTAAATCGGCCGGAAGCCCAGGTCGCCCCGGAGCCGGTTGACGATGTAGGTCCCGTCCCGGGTCGGCAAGATCCGCTCAACGCTGGCGCTGTCGATCTTCACATTGGCAAAGCGTGGCCCCGCGGAAACGTCGTGGACGGCTTTGGCGAAGGCCTCGACCTCGGCCATGGTCGTGACGGCCCGGCTGTCCTCGATGCCGCAGGCCCGGGCGATGCCGACGAGGTCGGCAGCCGCGAAGGTGTGGCTGGTCTGGCCGCCGGTCTCGCCATAGGCCTCGTTGTCGAGCACGACGATGGAGAGATTGGCCGGCTTCTGCAGCCCGATGGTGGCCAAACTGCCCATGCCCATCAGCATCTCGCCATCACCGGTGATGACCAGCACCGGCAGCTTTGGCTGCGCCAGCGCGAGCCCGAGCCCGATCATCGCAGCTCCGCCCATGCCACCCCAGAGATAGAAGTTGCGCGCGTGGTCGCCGGCCGCGCACATGTCGTTGGTGGAGGCACCCAAGCCGCCAATCGCGATCACATCCTTGCGCTCCGCGAGCAGCGTGGACACCACTTGGCGGCGGTCGAGGAGATTGGCCTTGCTCATTTGGTGAAAACCTTGGCACCGATCAGGCGCTGCGACAGAAGGACGGCGGTGGGAGTGAGTGCGTTATAGGCCTGCGCTGCGGCCGCCTCCAGCACGGCCGGCACCTCGGCCGGGTTCGAGGCGCGCAGCACCTTGACGCCGGAAAGCTCGAACACCCCCTGCGTGGTCGACCCCATCGGCACCTGCCACGGATTGAACTCGCCCCACTCGCCCCGCATGGTCACGAGCGTGAGGAACGGAAAGCGCAGGATCGGGATCAGCGACAGCATGTTGATGCAATTGCCGACACCGCTCGACTGCATCAGCAACACGCCGCGCTGTCCGCCCGCCCAGGCGCCGGCGAGAAGTGCCACGCCCTCCTCCTCCGTTGTCAGCGGAATGCCGCGCATCGTGGAGGAAGCCAGCACGCGCTGGATCAGCTTCGAGTGACCGGCATCGGGCACGTACGGCACCTGCCGGACGTCGAAGCGCTGCAATGTCGCGAAAATATCGTCGGGCCAAAGAACACTTGCTTCCGGGGCCGTGTCGGGAGCGTCAGCGCGCGCGTGCATTTTCCTGTCCGGTCAGCTAGCAAAGACGGCGCGACTGTAGACGCATGCGCGCGTCGGCCAGAACAACAAAAACGGCATATCGGCTTTAACCGGCGAGTATAACGGAATGAACGCAGATGCGAAGGAGCTGGCGGCAAGCTTCGATCTCGAGAAGCTGACGCCTGAGTTCTACGACGACCCCTATCCGACCTACCGTGCACTGCGGGAGAACGAACCGGTCAAACGCCTACCGAACGGCACCGTGTTCCTGACCCGCTATGACGATCTCGTCACCACCTACAAGAACACCAAATCGTTCAGCTCGGACAAGAAGCGCGAGTTCGCGCCGAAATACGGCGACAGCCTGCTCTACGAGCATCACACCACGAGCCTCGTCTTCAACGATCCGCCCTCCCATACCCGCGTGCGCCGCCTGATCATGGGCGCACTGTCGCCTCGCGCCATCGCCGGCATGGAGGGCGACCTCATCAAGCTGGTCGACGGCCTGCTCGACGCCATCGCCGCCAAGGGGGCTTGCGAGCTGATCGAGGACTTTGCCGCCTCCATTCCGATCGAAGTGATCGGCAATCTGCTCGACGTGCCCCACGAGGAACGCGCGCCGCTGCGCGACTGGTCGCTGGCGATCCTGGGTGCGCTCGAACCGGTGGTGTCGCCCGAAGCGGCCGCGCGCGGCAACAGAGCGGTGCAGGACTTCCTCGCCTACCTCGAGACGCTGGTCGCGCGCCGGCGCCGAAAGCCCGGCAATCCCGATCGCGACGTGCTGACGCGCCTGATCCAAGGAGAAGGGAACGGCGAGGAGAACGGCGAGCGGCTGACCGAGAAGGAGCTGCTGCACAATTGCATCTTCCTGCTCAATGCCGGCCACGAGACCACCACCAACCTGATCGGCAACGGCCTCGTCGCGCTGCACCGCAATCTGGACCAGAAGCAGCGCTTGATCGCCAACCCCGACATGATCAAGACCGCCGTCGAGGAGATGCTGCGCTACGAGAGCTCCAACCAGCTCGGCAATCGGATGACCACGGAGAAGGTCGAGCTCGGCGGCGTCATGCTCGACGCCGGCACCTCGGTGACGCTGTGCATTGGCGCGGCCAACCGCGACCCCGCACAGTTTCCGGAGCCCGAACGCTTCGACATCGCGCGCACGCCGAACCGGCACCTCGCCTTCGCCACGGGCGCGCATCAATGCGCGGGCATGGCCCTGGCGCGGCTGGAAGGCGCGATCGCGATCTCGCGCTTCCTGGCGCGCTTCCCGAACTATGCCGTGACCGGGCAGCCGGTGCGGGGCGGGCGGGTCCGGTTTCGCGGCTTTTTGAGCGTGCCCTGCGCGATCGGATGAAGCCTCCAAACAAAAATGACGAAAACAACCCCATGCACAGTAGGGAACCCTCTGATATTTCTGGCAATCGGGAGGGGCCAACCATCGGACGCATGAAGGCTTCCGAGGCGGCAAGCTGATACCTAGATCAAGTTGAGGGCCGCCGGCGGTGCAGTCGGTTGACGCCCCCGTGCGCGGCAATGGAGTGACGACAGATGAGCTCGTCGGTCCTTGATTTCATCGCAACAGAAGCACGCTTTGGAGCCCACAATTACGAGCCGATCGGGGTCGTCCTGTCCCGCGGCGAAGGTGTCTGGGTGTGGGATACCGAAGGCAACCGTTATCTCGATTGCCTCTCGGCCTATTCGGCGGTCAGCCAGGGCCACTGCCACCCCAAAATCCTGGCAGCACTGGTCGAACAGGCGCACAGGCTGACGCTGACCTCGCGCGCCTTTCACAACGACCAGCTCGCCTTATTCTACGAGGAAATCGCGGCGCTCACCGGCTCCCACAAGGTGCTGCCGATGAACAGCGGCGCCGAGGCGGTCGAAAGCGCGATCAAGTCGGTCCGCAAATGGGGCTACGAGGTGAAGGGCGTGCCGGACGGCCAGGCCGAGATCATCGTTTGCGCCAACAATTTCCATGGACGCACGCTGGGCATCGTCAGCTTTTCCACCGATCCCGAGACACGCACACACTTCGGTCCGTTCGCGCCTGGCTTCAGGATCATCCCGTTCGGGGATGCCGCGGCGCTGGAAGACGCAATCACGCCGAACACCGTCGCCTTTCTGGTCGAGCCGATCCAGGGCGAAGCCGGTGTCGTCATTCCTCCAGCCGGCTATTTCACGAAGGTGCGTCAGCTCTGCACGGCCAACAACGTGATGCTGGTGCTCGACGAGATCCAGACCGGGCTCGGCCGTACCGGCAAGCTGCTCGCCGAACAGCACGAGGGAATCGAGGCGGACGTGACGCTGCTCGGCAAGGCCCTGTCCGGTGGCTTCTACCCCGTGTCGGCCGTGCTCTCGAATAACGACGTGCTCGGGACGCTGAGACCCGGACAGCATGGTTCGACCTTTGGCGGCAATCCGCTTGCCTGCGCGGTGGCGCGCGCGGCGATGCGCGTGCTGGTCGAGGAAGGCATGATCGAGAACGCGGCCAGGCAGGGCGCGCGCTTTCTCGAAGGCTTGAAGGGCATCCGTGCCAACACGATCCGCGAGGTGCGCGGACGCGGCTTGATGCTGGCGGTCGAGCTGCATCCAGAGGCCGGGGGAGCACGCCGTTATTGTGAGGCGCTCCAGGGCAAGGGCATCCTCGCCAAGGATACTCATGAATACACGATCCGCATCGCCCCGCCGCTGGTGATCACCAGCGACCAGGTCGACTGGGCGCTGGAGCGGCTCGCCACCACCCTGACCCAGGATTTCTCTTGAGGCTGCCTGCGTCGGAAGATCGCAATGCCGGCCGCGGTCAAGAACGAACGATCCCGCCATCTGTGCGTTGAAGTTCGTGGGCGATGACGAGCTGGGAGCTAGAACCATGCTTCCGCGTTGCGTTTGCCTTACGGCTTTTTTAGTTGGTGTCTCGGTGCTGGCGACGAGCGCCGGCGCTTTCGCCCAAGGACTCGGACACGGAAGGGGCGGACCACCCGGTCCGGCCGCAGCACCGGCGGCTCGGCCAGCAGCACCACCGGCCATGGCCCATCCGGCGGCGCCGCCAGCCATGGCACGCCCCGCAGCGCCGGCTTTCCATCATCCCCCGGCCATGCAGCGGCCGGCCATGCCGCAGCGACCAGCCATGGCGCCACATCCGGCGCCGCGTATTGCCTCACCGCCACCGCGCCCGTCCCCACATTTCGCTGCACCGCCGCGGGCAGCCCCGCACGTGGTGACACCGCGGCCTGAATTCCATCGGGCGCCGGCAGCACCGCAACGTCCGGCCATGGCGCCTCGGCCAATGCCGCACATCGCGGCCCCATCGCGCCCCAGCGGACCGCCGGCCGCGAGCGAGCGGCTGTCGCGGCGGGATCAGATTGAACAGCGCGCGCAACAGCGCCAGCAGCAAGTCCAGCAGCGTGAGCAGATGGTGCAGCAGCGGCAGCGCGAGATGCTGTCCCGCCAGACGACGGAGCGTCAGACCCGTATCGAACGACTCCAGCAGCGTGTGCAGCAGTTGCAATCGCAAAAGCCGGAAAGCGTGCGGGCGCAACGCCTGCAGCAAAGGACGCTCCAGGCGCAGAACCGCTTGCTTGATCGTGAGCAGCGCGCGCAGCAGAGCGACCTGGCGCGCCAGCAGCGGCTTGGCCTCCAGGCCCCGGCCGCGCGCACCCCGACCACCACGACCACCGCGCAGGCTGCTGAGCGCGGGCGGTTTGCCGCGCGCTTCCGTGAGCAGGCCAATCCGCAGACCCAAGCGGCCCTCCTCACCCGCCAGAGCGGCTGGGCTCCCCGGCAGGCCTGGCGTCACCGCCATCCCGCGGCTTTCGTGGCGTGGCTTGGGCCGGTGTTCTGGCCATACGCCTATTCCGACATTTTCAACTACACGTTCTGGTCCTATGCTTATGAGCCCGGCTATTGGGCGTACGCGTATGACGATTTCGTCGACACCGTGTTCTGGGGCGGTGACGGCCCCTATTCCGCCTATGCCAGCACCAACCCGTATGACTATCCGCAAGCCGGCGGCGGCCGCCGGGCGCGCCCGCGCGCCAGCGTGAGCCCGCAGACGCTACAGCAATTGTGCGGCACACCAGACAAGGGCGTGACGGCTTGGCCGCTTGCCGATATCGCGAAAGCAGTGCAGCCGACGCCGGAGCAACGCGCGCTGCTCGACGAGTTGAAGACCGCGGCGGCCAACGCGGCCGCCGTGTTCAAGGATTCCTGCGCGGAGACTTATGCATTGACGCCGCCTGGCCGCCTGCGCGCGATGATGAATCGCATCAGCGCGACACTGGAAGCGGTCAAGATCGTGCGACCGGCACTGGAGAAATTCTACAACTCGCTCAGCGACGAACAGCAAGCGCGCTTCAACGCGCTTGGGCCCCCTGTCGGCGACCGCTCGTCACAGCAGCAGGAAGCCAGTGCCGAGGGTTGCGGCGATCCGAAGTCCGGCCTGACCCAGTTGCCGATCGAACGCATCGACGCCGTTGTCCGTCCGGCAGGCAAGCAGAAGGATGCGCTCGAGCGCTTGGACGATGCGACGAAGCAGGCAGTCGCAGCACTGCAAGCCGTCTGCCCGGACAGTGTGCCGTTGACACCAGTCGGACGCCTGGAAGCCATGGCGGATCGTCTCCAAGCCATGCTCGCCGCCGCCAAGCTGGTGCAACCCGCACTGGACGAGTTCTACGCGACGCTGAGCAGCGAGCAGAAGGCGCGCTTCAATACGCTGCAACAGGTTGCAGGACAGTAAGGGCAGCGCGCGCGTGACCTACACCACCGTCTTGTGCCGCGCGATGCAGGTGCGCAGCACCTCGTCCATCGGTTTGGCCCACCAGTCATTGGAGAAGATTTCGATCTCCGAATAGCCGGCAAAACCCTGCGCTTCGACCGCTTGACGCACGGATTTGATGTCGATGACGCCGTCGCCCATCATGCCGCGGTCGTTGAGGATGTCCTTGGTCGGCACCATCCAATCGCAGACGTGGAAGGCGAGCAGGCGATCTTGGCCGGCGCGCGCGATCTGGCCCATCAGCTCCGGATCCCACCAGATGTGATAGACGTCGAGCGCAACGCCGAGCATGCCGCTGCGGCCGGGGTCGAGCCGGTCGCAGATGTCGAGCGCCTGTTTTGTGGTGTTCACGCAGGCGCGGTCGGCTGCATAGGCCGGGTGCAACGGCTCGATCGCCAACGGCAGGCCTGCCTGCTTGGCGTAATCGAGCATCTCGGCCAGCGCTTCCTCGACCTGCCCGCGCGCTGCGGCGATGTCCTTCGAGGCCTTGCTGCCCGGCCGCGAATATTGCGGCAGGCCGCCGACCACGAGTACGATGCAGGGCGCGCCGAGCGCCTTCGCCTCATCCACACAGCGCCGGTTGTCGTCGCGCACTTCGCCCCGGCGCGAACAATCCGAGGTGAACATGCCGCCGCGGCAATAACCTGAGAGATCGAGGCCGGCGTCGCGCACGGCGCGTACCGCGCGGTCGAGCCCGACAGAAGCAACCTGGTCGCGCCAGGGATCGATGGCGCGGATGCCCTGCTTCGCACAGGCATCGATGATCTCGATGAGGTCACCCTGCTTGCGGACCGTCGCCGTGTTCAGCGACAGCCAGCGATGGTCGGACGAGAAATCGCGCATCAGGATTCAAGTCCGTGCGAGGCCAGCACAGTCTTCATCCGCTGTGTCGCGAGTTCCGGATTGGCGAGCAGGCCCGCTTGGTCAGCAAGGCGAAACAGCTCGGCCAGATGCAGCATCGAGCGCGCGCTCTCCTGGCCACCCACCATGGTGAAGTGGTCCTGGTGGCCGTTGAGATAAGCCATGAACACCACCCCGGTCTTGTAGAAGCGCGTCGGCGCTTTGAAGATGTGGCGCGACAAGGGAACGGTCGGTCCCAGCACGTCGTGGAAGCCGGCTTCATCGCCGGCCGCCAGCCGCGACAGCGCGTAGGATGCTGCCGGCGCGATGGCGTCGAAGATGCCAAGCAGCGCATGCGAAAAGCCTTCGCTGTCCCCGGCGATCAGCTCCGCATAGTTGAAATCATCGCCAGTGTACATCTTGATGCGCTTGTCGAGGCGTCGGCGCATATCGATTTCACGCTGCTTGTCGAGCAGCGAGACCTTGACGCCGTCGACTTTGGCAGCGTTGGCGTTGATGATGGCGACCGCAATATCCATTGCGTTGTCGAGATCCTTGGTACCCCAATAGCCCGTCAACGCCGGATCGAACATATCGCCCAGCCAGTGGATGATCACGGGCTCTCGGACCTGCGAGAGCACGCGATCATAGACCTTGGCGTAATCATCGGCATTGCGGCCGAGCTTGGAAAGCGCCCGCGACGCCATCAGGATGATGCGGCCGCCGACCTTCTCGACCGCCGAGATCTGCTCCTCATAGGCGCGGATCACGTCGTCGATGGTCTTGGCATCCTCGACCGCGAGATGGTCGGTGCCCGCGCCGGAGAACACCAGTGCGTTGCGACGCTTGGCGGCAGCGACCGACCGTGTGATCAGCTCCAGCGAGGTCGGCCAGTCCAGCCCCATGCCGCGCTGCGCGGTGTCCATCGCCTCGGCAACGCCGAGACCGAGGTCCCAGACGTGCTCGCGGAAGGCGATGGTCCTGTCCCAGTCGACAGCGACCGAAAGCCAGGGATCGTTGTCGGCGAAGGGGTCGGCGACCGTGTGCACGGCCGAGAAGGCGATGCGGCTCAGCGGGCCCTCGAGCTTTGCGGGAAACGTGCGCGAGGCCGCGAGCCGGTAGGTCTCGATCGAACGATCGGCCTTCGGCAGCTTGAGCGACAATGACGACATTGAAGGCGCAGGCTTGGGCTGGACGGGCTTGTTCATGATTTTTGACCTCTCTCCGTCATCGCGAGCGAAGCGAAGCAATCCAGAACGTCTCCGCAAAGAAAGTCTGGATTGCTTCGCTTCGCTCCTCGCAATGACGGCTCAACTGACACTAGGACTCGACTTCAGGCCGTGATCGGGGCGACGTCGATCCAGCGCCGCTCCTTCCAGCTCTTCAACGCGCACTCGGCGAGCTGCACGCCCTTGGCGCCTTCGAGCAGCGTGAACTTGTATGGCGCATCCTCGTAGACGTGGCGGATGAACATCTCCCACTGCTCCTTGAAGCCGTTATCGTAGGAGACGTTGTCGGGCATCTTCTGCCAGTCGCCGTAGAAATCGTGCAGCCGCTTCTCATCGGGATTCCACACCGGACGGGGCGTCGCCTGCCGGGCCTGGATCACGCAATCGGTGAGCCCTGCGACCGCGGAGCCGAGCGTGCCGTCGACCTGGAAAGTGACGAGGTCGTCGCGGTAGACCCGCGTCACCCAGGACATATTGATGTGGGCGATGACGCCGCCCTTGAGCTGGAACGTCGCGTAAGCCGAGTCGTCCGCAGTCGCCTTGTATTTCTTGCCCTGCTCGTCGTAGCGCTCGGGAATGTCGGTGTTGCCGATGCAGCTCACGCTCTCGACCTCGCCAAAGAGATTATCGAGCACGTAGCGCCAGTGGCAGACCATGTCCAAGATGATGCCGCCGCCGTCCTCGTCGCGGTAATTCCAGGACGGCCGCTGCGCCTCCTGCCAACCGCCTTCAAACACCCAATAGCCGAACTCGCCGCGCACCGAGAGGATGCGGCCGAAGAAGCCGGAGTCGCGCAGGAAGGCGATCTTCTTCAGGCCGGGCAGGAACAGCTTGTCCTGCACCGTGCCGTGCTTGACGCCCTTTGCGTTAGCGAGTTTCACGACCTCGACGGCCGCCTCGAAATTCGTCGCAATCGGCTTCTCGCAATAGACATGCTTGCCGGCATTGATGGCCTGGGTCAGAAGGCCCGGCCGGGCCTGCGTGGTCGCGGCGTCGAAGAACATGGTGTCGTTCTTGTCGGCGAGCGCGGCGTCGAGGTCAGTGGTCCAGCGCGTGATGTTGTAGCGCTTGGCTAGGGCCTCGACCTTGTCGGCGCTGCGGCCGACCAGGATCGGGTCGGGCATCACGCGGTCGCCGTTCTTCAAGCGGACGCCGCCCTGGTCGCGGATCGCGACGATCGAGCGGATCAGATGCTGGTTGAGCCCCATGCGGCCGGTGACGCCGTTCATGATGAGGCCGAGGCGTTGAGTGGTCATGCCAATTGCTCCTGAAGTGATTTTGGCTGTTCGAGCGGGCGAAGCGCCGACCAGTCCGGATGGACCGAGGTGGCGAAGCCCGCAGCATGAAGCGATCCCGTCAGCAGATCGCCGTCGTGAATGGAGAGACGGATGCCCTGCCCGGCATCGGCATAGAGATCGGGATGCAACGCCGCGAAGGCCGCAGCTTCAGCGGCGGGCGTATCGCCAAAGCCGTCGACATAGTGATGGCCGTTGCGTTCGGCATGAGTGACGCCGATCAGGGCACCGAGCGCAAGGTCCTGCTGCACGGCAAGGCCGGCTTGGCAGGTCAAATCCTCGGCGGTGACGAAGAACGCCTCGCCTTCCGCGCTCCATTTCGCCGCGCGCGTGGCGTTGACGATGGCCTTGTAGAGACCCTTGCACGATTTCGAGGAGATACCGCGATAGCCAAGGGCCCGCGCTGTGGGGAACGCATCGTAGCTATCGTCGGCTTCGTCGATGATGAAACCGCGCGCGCCGAGCGAGCCCAGTGGCGATTGCCTCGTGATGTCGCGCGGCATCGGCTGCTCGACATAGAGCAGGCGCGCGGCGATCGGCCGCAACGCGGGATCATGATCGAGGCGATCCACCAGCGCCTGCAACGCGGCGAGATCGGCGTATTGCTCGTTGGCGTCGAGCGACGCCTTGTAATCATGTCCGAGCGTATCGAGCTCCTTGCCGATCCGCGCCAGCCGCGCCGCGTCGGCGGCGGGATCGCCCGACAGCTTGAGCTTGAAATAGCGAGCACCGGCGTTCTCGCGTGAGTCGGCAACTCCGCCCTCACCTTCAACGGCATCATCAAGGCCGACGGTATGCCTGATGGCAACACGCTCCAGCCGCTTCCGGCTCGAGAGAAACGTTCTGATGTCCCTTTCGCTCAGGTCAGGCGACAGCCGCGCATCGATGCCCGCGATATTAGCGGCCATCCCATCGAAGAAGCTGGTCTCGGCGGCGCGGAGCAGGGCATCGAGGATCGCCTTGTCGATTTCCGCTGGACCATAGACCGCGGCAAGCGCCGGAATGTTCTTCTTCGCGCAGGTCGCGACCTGGGCGCCGATGCACGAGGCATGCAGATCGAACGCCGTCAAATATCCAGTCCGCGCCAGATAAAGTCCGCGCGCAATCTCCAGCGAGCGTCGCAAACCATCGACCGTCTGCGCCGGCGACAGCTCCGGCCGTTTGTCGAACCATTTCGGCACCAGCAGCTCGGCGCTGGCGCCGACCGCGCTTCCCTTGCCCTCGACCTCGATCTCGACCCGCACGAACAGCTGCGGCGTCGCGCTGATGGCAATCGCGCCAAAGCGGAACGGCCGCGCGAAATGCACGGGACGTTCGAAGAATGCGATATCTCGCAGCTTCAGACGGGGTGACATGGTCTAATGACAAAACGAGTTGAACTTGGTGCGAGCGGTATGGCCGCGGGCGACGCGCCTCTCCCGCTTGCGGGAGAGGTCGGCGCGAAGCGCCGGGTGAGGGTTCTATCCTCTTGGGGATTCTTGCCAGCCAAGACACCCTCTCCCCAGCCCTCCCCCGCAGGCGGGGGAGGGAGCGCACCGGCTTGGTGGTCGCGACCGAGATATCCCATGGCTTCAGTCCAATGCACCTTGGGAGAAGAAATGCTTGCGGATGCGTTGCACGAGCTCGGTGAACACGGGATCGGCCATCACGTCGAGCGAGCGCGGACGCGGCAGCGGCACATCATAGATCGCGGCGATCGCACCGGGGCGCTCGGTCATGACCAGTACGCGATCGGCGAGGAAGACGGCTTCCGGAATCGAATGCGTGATCAGCAGCACCGTCTTCCTGGTCTCGCGCTGGATCCGCATCAATTCGACGTTCATGCGTTCGCGCGTCAGCGCATCGAGCGCGCCGAACGGCTCGTCCATCAGCATGATCTTGGGATCGTGCACCAGCGCTCGGCAGATCGAGGCGCGCTGCTGCATGCCGCCGGAGAGCTGCCATGGCAGCTTCTTCTCGAAGCCTTCGAGCCCGACCAGCTTCAACAGATCCTTGGCGCGGGCGAGATATTTGTCCCGCGCCAGCCGCTTCATGTCGATCGGCAGCATGACGTTGTTGAGGATGTTGCGCCAGGGCAGGAGCAACGCGTTCTGGAAGACGATGCCGACATTGCCGTGCGGCGTCGTCACCCTCTCGCCCTCGACCAGGATCTCGCCCGTAGTCGGCGGCAGCAATCCCGAGATCAGCTTGAGCAGCGTGGACTTGCCGCAGCCGCTTGGGCCGACCACGACGAAGAACTCGCCATCATTGATGTTGAAATCGAGCGGCCGCAGCGACGGCACATCGCCGTCGCGCGTCCGGTAGGTCTTGGACACGCCGGACAGTTTGATGCCCGACGCATCGCCGGCACGGCCTAACACCAGACGCAGATGCGCGGCCGGCTGGATGTCACCTACCACCTTCGTTGCTGGGGTCATCTCGTCAAGTCCACTCGACAATGTGAGCCGTCATTCCGGGGCGGCCGAAGGCCGAACCCGGAATCTCGAGATTCCCCGGTGCGCAATTGCGCACCTGAGGTCTGGTCCTTCGGACCATCCCGGAATGACGGTGTTGTTATCTTCACGATCCGCTCTTCGGCAAATAGTCGTTGGTGTAGAACGCCTTCGGGTTCTCCTTGGCCTTGGCATCGAGGCCGCCATATTCGACGAGAAGATTGACGGTCTCGGTCATGTTCTGGTCGGTGACCTGGAACGGCCGCTTGCTCTTGGTGTCCGCGGTCCGGTAGAGCGGGATGGTCAGTTCGAAGCCCTGTGTCAGCGTATCGATCTTGCCGCCCTTGGGATTAGCATCGAGAATCGATTGCGCCGCGGCGTTCGGCTCCTTCTCGGCGGCCTCGACCGCTTTCGTCGTCGCCGACATGAAGCGGCGAACCAGATCGGCATTGGCCTTCACATAGTCGGTGTTGGCGATGATGCCTGACGAAACCATGTTGATGCCGTAGTCGGCGAACTTGATCGGATAGACGTCCTTCCCGGTGGCGTCCTTGATCTTCATCGACTGGTCCATGACGTAGCCGAGCAAGAGATCCGCCTGACCGTTGATGACGGCGTTGAGCTTGGTCTGGCCGTCGCCGGCAACGGTTTTGAAGTCGCTCTCCTTCAGGCCGGTCTTCTTCAGGAACAGCGGCCAGATCTGGGTCATGGAATCGGCCGGCGTGATCGCCACCGTCTTGCCCTTGATGTCTTCGGGCTTCTTGATGTTCTTGTCGACGAAGCCCATGGCGGACATCGGGCTGGTCTGGAGCAGCACGCCGGTCGCAACCACCGGCGCACCCTTGATTGCGGCCCGCATCATGGTGGGAACGTCGACATAGCCGAAATCGGCGGTCTTCGCCGCGACGGCCTGCGTGGTCGCAGCCGAGCCGCGGCCTTCCTGGATCTCGAGGTCGATGCCTTCGGCCGCATAGATGCCCTTGGCCTTGCCGTAATAGAACGGCGCGTGCTCGCCATAGACGTACCAGTTCAGCATCAGCACGACCTTATCGGCCGCCTGTGCCGGCATCGCCGCAAACACCATCAGCGCTGCCGAGACGACCCCTATCCACCGCTTCATCGTTACTCTCCCTTGTCGTTATTGCGTCGGCCGTTGGCGGCCGTTCGTTGCTTCACTTCAGAGCCGAGAATTGCTTAAGAGGCGAAAATCACGTCCTCACGCTGGCTGACATGCCAGGGGATGACCAGCTTCTCGATCCGGTCCACGATCCAGAACAGGACCACGCCGAGTAGTGCCAGGATCACGAGGGCAGCGAACATCGTCGGCAGGTCGAAGGTGCCGATCGAGCGCTGCATGACGTAGCCGATGCCGGAATTGGAGCCGACAAACTCGCCGACGACCGCGCCGACCACGGCGAGCGTCACCGAGACTTTGAGACCGGAGAAGATCGCGGGCAGCGCATGCGGCAGGTTCACCGCGCGGAACACTTGGAAGCGGCTGCCCTGCATGGCGCGGGCGAGATCGACCATATCAGGATCGACCGATTTAAAGCCCTGCACGGCCGAGACCACGACGGGGAAGAAGCCCAGCAGGAACGCCGAGATCACCTTCGGGATGATGCCGAAGCCGAACCAGACCACGAACAGCGGCGCGATCGCGATCTTCGGCACGGATTGCGAGAACACCAGCAGCGGATAGACGTAGCTCTCCACCGTCTTGGAGCCGGCAATCAGCATTGCGACGGGAATGCCGAACAGCGCCGACAGCACGAAGCCGCACACGGTCGCATAGGTGGTCGGCCAAGACTGGCGCAGCAGTTCCGGCCATTCGGTGCGCAGCACCGCCACGACGTCGGCAGGCGACGGGATCTGGTAGGGGGGAATTTTGAACAGCCGGATCGCCAGATCCCAAGCCACGACGATGAAGACCAGGAACAAAAACGGCCGAACCCAGGCCGCATTCAGCATCTTGGACACCGCACTCTGCGGCTTCAACTCAGCCACGTCTCACTCCCGACAATCTTTGTCGTTGGCGGAGAAATTAACCCGTTGGATAAATACTGTCCAGAGCTTTCCCTGTGACCTTTTGGGCGGGTTCCAGTCGCTGAACGTGAAGGATGTCGTGTGAAGGGCCGCGTAGCGGGACTGCCGCGAAAAATCTCGGTGTCATTCCCCGCGAAAGCGGGGAATGACAGCGGAGATTGAGGAACGGCGAATGCCAAATCCGCCAGGGCGCGGGGACGCGCAGCTACGCTGTCTGAACCACCACGCTGCGCGATTTCGGCGCTTTCGCGATCTCGAACAGCGCCAGGGACTGACCCGTCAGCGCAGCCAGCACGAGGCCCACCATGTGCGCCAGCCGTTCGTCCTTGGCCTTCTTGTCCAGCAGATCGCGGCCGAAGATCACGCTGAGCGTCGCCGAATTCGAGAGATAGAAGAAGCAGAGTCCCGCGATCGAGATGTAGAGCTGCACCGGATCGACCGCGACCTGGAAGTCGCCGCTGTCGACGCCGCGGCGCACCACGGTGCGGATCATCTCGACGAAGGGCGAGTGCATCGACTTGACCTTGGTCGAGCGCTTCAGGTGCTTTGCGCGCGCGAGATTCTCCGTCTGGAGCAGCGACAGGAATTCGGGATTGCGCAGGAAGTAATTCCAGGTGAATTCGATCAGCCGCCGGATCGCCTCGGGCGGGTCGAGATGCTCGAGATCGAGCCCGCGCTCCTCGCTGCGGATCTTGTCATAGGCACCTTCAAGCACGGCGAGATAGAGCTCGTCCTTGTTGCCGACATGGTAGTAGAGCATACGCTTGTTGGCGCCGGCCTTGGCGGCGATGCGGTCGACGCGCGCGCCGGCGAGCCCGTGGGCCGCAAACTCCTGCTTGGCGGCCTCGAGAATACGCAGCCGCATCCCCTCGGGATCGCGCTGCCATTTCAGAGTTCGCTTTGCCTTCGCCAAACCGGTTGCTCGCTGGGTGGTCTCAGATCAGCGTGTACCACGAGGAAGTCGTCATTGCGAGGCGCCCTTGCGACGAAGCAATCCAGACTGCCGCCGCGGAGGGCTTCTGGATTCCTTCGCGGAGCCTGTCATCGGGCCGCGCTTCGCGCGGACCCGTTGGCTCGCAATGACGGAGGAAAGACTCCCTCAATCCACCGGCTTCGGCGAACGCTCCAGCAGCACGGTCTGGATGCCGCAGGTGCCGTTCCGCACCGTCATCACCCGCGTGCCCGGCTTGCGGCCGTTGCGGACCTCGGAGACCTCGAGACCGGCAGCGATCAGGCGGGCGCGGGTGGCGTCGATGTCGGCCACCCGCCAGCTCAGGCCCCAGAGCAGGTCGTGCGCGGCATCGCCGCCTGCCACCGGGCGGCGCACCACCTCGACGATGAGATCGCCGCAGCGGAAGAACATCAGCTGGCCCCAATCCTGGTGGGAGCGGTCGAGCGCCAGATCGAGCCCGAGCCGCGCGCCATAGAGAGCGGCGGCGCGCTCGGAATCTTCCGTGGTGATCACGACGTGATCAAGCGCCTCGATCGGCGCGATGTCGGTCGCAACGGACTTGGGGCGCTCGTCGGCGAGCTCGAGGAAGAAAATGCGCACGCCGCGCGTGAGCTCCGTGGCGGCACGCGTGCGCTTCCAGTGCAGCACGGCATCGGATGCGGCATCGCTGCTTTCGACCTCCGCGACCGGATCCGGTCTCAGGGCCACGCGCTCCAGCCGGCGGTGCGTCTTGCTCATGTCTGCGACGCGAAAGCACAGGCTGGCGAGCACGCCCTCCTGATCGTCGAGCAGCGCGCGCATGCGGTCGGCGGCGACACTGAAGCCGCTCGGCGCCATCAATTCGATCGTCATGTTGTCCAATGTGAACAGGACCCGGTCGGCGCCCTCGCCGGAGTTCTGCCAGGCCGGCGCGCGGGCGAGCAGCGTCTGATAGGCCGCTTTGGCCGCACCGATATCCCTGACCAGGACGACGACGTGATCGAGCCCGATGATCATCTTCCCCCCTTTATCGACTCTTAATTGACCTGGAACCCCTGGGCCGAAAGACGGCGTTTGTCCGGGCTTGGCATTGGCCTGTCATGGTCGTATTCCGGCACCATGCTGACCTCAAGCGCTCCGGGCGGCAGATTTGCGAATAATTTCAGCGTCCCTCCGGAGCGGAACCGGTGCTAGAGTAAACGCGCCGGCCGGGACCACAAGCGCATCACGGACAAGCAATGCAGGCTCTCTTCATCGGACAGACCTATATCGACGTCGTCTTCATCACCGACCACATGCCGACCGGCGACGAGAAGCACGTAGCTTCGGACTACGCGGTTTCGTTCGGCGGCAACGCGGTGACGGCGGCGTTCTGCTGCGCCAAGCTCGGCATCGTGCCCGATCTCATCGCAACCGTCGCCAATGACTGGCTGGGGCGCATGTTCCAGGACATGTGCGCGAAATACGCAATCTCGCTGCACGGGCGGAAGGTGAACCAGTCCTCGCTCTCCTTCATCATGCCCAAGGACGGCAAGCGTGCCATCGTCCGCTGCCGCGACGACGAGCACATCCATCCGTTTCCGATGCTCAATCTCGGCGGCTGCCGCGCGCTGCATGTCGACGGCCATCAGCCGGATGCCGCGATCCACTACGCAAAAGTCTGCCGCGAGGCCGGCATCCTGACCTCGCTCGACGGCGGCGGCCTGCGCACCAACACGCATGAGCTCTTGGAGTTCATCGACGTCGCCATCGTCGCCGAGCGGCTGTGCGAGCAGATGGACCTGACGCCGGAGAAGATGCTCGATTACCTCAAGAGCCGCGGCTGCAAGATCGGCGGCGTCACCATGGGCGAGAAGGGCCTCTTCTGGTACGACGAGACCGGGACGGTGCAGGTGATGCCGGCGATGCCGATCCCGCGCGAGCGCGTGATCGACACCAATGGCGCCGGCGACGTCTTCCACGGCGCCTATGTCTATTCCTACCTCGCCCATCCCGGCAAAAGCTGGCGCGAGCATTTTGATTTCGCCCGCGCCGCCTCCACCTTCAAGATCCAGCGCCTCGGCAACGAGGCCGGCCTGCCGACGCTCGTCGACATCGCCAAGGTCAGGCACGAATTCGAGGTCAGGGTCTAGCGTTCGAAGGGTGTGTCATGGGTCGCGTCTTCGTCGCGGGCAGCATCAACATGGATGTGGTGGCAACAGCCGACCGCCATCCACGCGTCGGCGAGACCGTTGCTGGCAAGCAGGTGCTGTATTTTCCGGGTGGCAAGGGCGCGAACCAGGCGGTCGCCGCGTCGCGGCTTGGCGCCAGGACCACGCTGATCGGGCGGCTGGGAAAGGATTCGTTTGGGACCGAGCTGAAGGCTTTCCTTCGCAGTCAGGGCATCGATCTCGGCTACGTGCAGCAGACGGCTGACGCGCACACCGGTACGGCCATCATCACGGTGGCGGAGGCTGACAATACCATCGTCGTCATCCCCGGCGCCAATGCATTGGTCGACGCTGATGACGTCAGCGTCGTGCCGCTGCTGGAGGGCGACGTTGCGGTCAGCCAGTTCGAAATTCCGCTGCCGGCGATTGCCGCGTTCTTCCAGCGGGCACGCGCCGCCGGAGCCACGACGCTGCTCAACCCGGCACCGGCGCAAACCATGCCCGGCGAGCTGCTCGCGCTGGTCGATATCCTCGTGCTGAACGAGACCGAGCTCGGCTTGCTCGCCGGGACCGAGCTCTCCGACGGCAACGAGGCCGCGCGGATCATCGACGTCGCGCGACAACTTCAGGCGCGGCGGGACCAGACCATCTGCGTCACGCTCGGCAAGCGCGGCGTGCTCGCGCTGGCGGGGCGCGAGGAAATTTCGGTGCAGGGGCGCACGGTGAAGGCGGTCGACACTACCGGCGCCGGCGATTGCTTCGTCGGCGCGCTCGCGGCGCAACTGGCTGACGGCGCGACACTGCGCGACGCGCTCACGTTTGCCAACGCGGCCGCTTCGATCAGCGTGCAGCGGATGGGCGCGGGGCCGTCGATGCCGACGGCAAAGGAAGTGGCTGCCGTGATCGACGCAAGCTGATCACGCCAGTGCGCTCTTCAGGTCAAAACTCTCGTCCGCAGCCTGCTCCGGTGTGATCGAGCGGTCCATGGCCTGCAATCGGCGCCCGAACATGTGGTCGCCGGCGCGGTTGATCGACTCGATGCCCAGCAGCGTCTCGCCCTTGTAGCAGAACGCCGAAAACGCCTTGCTCGCGGGGTTGCCGCGCAGCACGACGCGATCGTAACCGGTGGTGAGGCCGGCGATCTGGAGCTTGTCCTCGCCCTGGTCGCTCCAGAACCAGGGATGGCTGTCATAGGGCTTGCTGTCGCCGGTCAGCCGCGCCGCGAGGCAGCGGGCGTGATCGGTGGCGTTCTGCACCGATTCCAGCCGCAGCGAACCGCCGAAGCGCGGGCTTGCGAACAGCGCGCAGTCGCCGATCGCCGAAATATCGGGATCAGCCGTCGCAAGATATTCGTCGACGACGATGCCGGCGGCAACGGGAAGGCCCGCTTCAGCCGCGAGCTCGATGTTCGGCAGCACGCCGACGCCGACCACGACGAGATCGGCGGGCAGATGCCGTCCGTCGCTCAAGGAGACGCCGGTGACCTTGCCGCCTTCGGCTTCGATGGAAGTGGCCTGTACGCCGAGATGGATGCGGATGCCGGCCCCGCGATGCCGCGCCTGAAAATATTCGGAGACCTCCGCCGTCACCGCGCGCGCCATCACGCGCGGGGCGAGCTCGAGCACGTCGACCTCGAGGCCCTTGATCCGCGCGGTGGACGCGAATTCGAGGCCGATGAAGCCGGCGCCGATGACCACGACGCGTGCCTTCGACGGGATGACCTGGCGCAGTGCCTCGCTGTCGTCGAGGATGCGCAAGTATTTCACGTCGGGCAGATTGGCGTTGGGCAGGTCGAGCAGGCGGTTGCGCGCGCCCGTGGCCAGCACGAGGTGACCGTAAGGCAGCGTCTCGCCCGAGGCCAGATGCAGCTTGCGGTCGGCGCGGTCGATCGAGACGGCGCGGCCGGCGATCAGCTCGATCTTCTGGTCCTGGTAAAACTTCTCCGGCCGGAACATCAGGCTCTCCGGCCCGGCCGAGCCCTTGATGTAGGCTTTTGACAGCGGCGGCCGCTGATAGGGCAGATGCGCCTCGTCATTGATCAGGCAGATGCGCTGCGAAAAGCCCGCCTGGCGCAGGGATGCCGCGACCTGATAGCCGCCATGGCCGGCCCCGACGATGATCACCGGACCATCCGTCATTGGACAGCCCACTTCCGCAAGACACGAGCGTGACCCATGTCGTCTCCTCTCTCGCTGATTTTGGTTTGCTGGCCTGACGAGGAGCCGGCGCTCGTGTCCGTTCCTTGGCGAAGGCGGGCCCATTTGAGCCTATCGTTCCGCCCAGCGCAAGAGCGGCGGGCGGGGATTGTCACCCCTCGCCTTCTGCGATTTAGTTGCAGCAACGAACCTTTTGCCGGGGATTCTCAGATGCCAGCTCCTATCTCCCAGCCCGATGATCCCGCCCTGCTGCGGATCGAAGGCCCGATCGCGACCATCACGCTCAACCGCCCTGCCGCGTTCAACTCCATCAACCTGGCGATCGCGCAGAAGCTCGAGCAGCTCGCGGCCTATATCGAAGGCGCGGACGACATCAAGGTCGTTGTCCTCGAAGGCGAAGGCCGCGCCTTCTCGGCCGGCGGCGATCTTCAGACGATCGGGGCAGCCGCCGAAGCAGGCACGGTGGCGCCCGTGGTCGGCGAGCTCTTGAAGCACTATCACGCCTTCATCGAGATCATCCGCCGCATGCCCAAGATCTCGCTGTCCAGCGTCCACGGCTCTGCCGCCGGCGCCGGCATGGGGCTCGCCTTCGTCACCGATCTCTGTATTGCCGCCGACGACGCCAAGTTCACGCCGGCCTATGCCAAGATCGGCGTGTCGCCGGACGGCGGCTCCACGGTCGGCATCGTCGGCACGGTCGGCTCCCGCCGCGCGCTACAAATCTTCCTGTCCGAGGATAATTTTACCGCGCAGCAGGCTTACGAGTGGGGCCTGGTTGCCAAGATCGTTCCCGCCGCTGATCTGAAAGCAGCCACGCAAAAACTCGCCGAGCGTCTCGCGCAAAACCCGCCGGCGGCGATCACCGGCACCAAATCGCTCGTCTACCAGGCCGCGACCACGCCGGTGAAGCAGCAGTTGGATGCCGAGGAGCACAAGATCATCATGGCGATGAACACGGAGGAGTTCCGCGCCGCCGTGAAGAAGTTCACCAGCAAGGGCAAGTAGCTGCCGTGGGGCTGGTCCCTCACTCCTTCTCAGTCTTTGGTCCAGTCCTCTGCATGAAATCGAAGTCGCAGCCCTCGTCGGCCTGCATGATGGTCTCATTGAACAACCAAGCGTAGCCGCGCCGGGCCTCTTCCGGCGCTGCGGCCGGCTTCAACGCGGCGCGGCGCCGCTCGAGTTCGGCGGCATCGACCAACAGCTCAATGCTGCGCTTGGCCACATCGAGGCGGATCATGTCGCCGTTCTGCACCAGCGCGAGTGGCCCGCCGACAGAAGATTCCGGCGTGATGTGCAGCACGATGGTGCCGAACGCGGTGCCGCTCATGCGTGCGTCCGAAATGCGCACCATGTCCTTGGTGCCGGTCCGCGCGAGCTTCTTCGGGATCGGCAGATAGCCCGCCTCGGGCATGCCCGGCGCGCCCTTCGGGCCGGCATTGCGCAGCACCAGCACGTCGTCAGCCGTGACATCGAGGTCGGGATCGTCGACCCGCAGGGTCATGTCCTCGACGGATTCGAAAACCACCGCGCGCCCGGTGTGCTGCAACAGCTTTGGACTGGCGGCCGATTGCTTGATGACCGCACCGCGCGGCGCGAGATTGCCGTGCAGGACGGCAAGACCGCCCTCCTTCTTGATCGGATTGTCGCGCGAACGAATCGCGTCCTGGCCCGGCACGTGCTCCGCATTCGCCACGACGTCGCGTAGCGTCTGGCCGCTGATCGTCCCGGCATCGAGATCGACGAGATCACCGAGCTGCGCCAGCAGTTTCGGCACGCCACCGGCGTGATGGAAATGCTCCATGTAATGTTCGCCGGACGGCTTGAGATCGACCAGCACCGGCACCTCGCGGCCGATCTGGTCGAACACTTCGAGATCGAGCCGGTACGGCGAGCGATGCGCCATCGCGGTCAGATGGATCAGGCCATTGGTCGAGCCGCCAATCGCCTGAAGCACGACCTGCGCGTTCCGGAACGAGGCCGGCGTCAGCAACTCGCTCGGCTTCGGCCCCTTCGTCTTTGCCATCTCGGCGGCGACTTTGCCGCTGGCCTCCGCAAGACGGAAACGTTCGGCGTGCGGCGCCGGGATCGTCGCGCTCATCGGCAGCGACAGGCCCATGGCTTCGATCATGCAGGCCATGGTCGAGGCCGTGCCCATCACCATGCAGGTGCCGACGGACGGCGCGAGGCGGCCGTTGACTGCTTCGATCTCGGCATCGCCCATGTCGCCGGCGCGGTATTTTGCCCACAACCTGCGGCAATCGGTGCAGGCGCCCAGCACTTCCCCCTTGTGATGGCCGACCACCATGGGCCCCACGGGGATGACCACGGTTGGCAGATCGGCGCTGATCGCCGCCATCACCTGCGCAGGAAGAGTCTTGTCGCAGCCGCCGATCACGATCACCGCATCCATCGGCTGGGCGCGGATCATCTCCTCGGTGTCCATCGCCATGAGATTTCGCAAGTACATCGAGGTCGGATGGGCAAAGCTCTCGGCGATCGAGATGGTCGGGAATACGAACGGCATCGCGCCGGACAGCATCACGCCGCGCTTGGCGGCTTCGATGATCTGCGGGACGTTGCCGTGGCAGGGATTGTAGTCGCTATAAGTGTTGGTGATGCCGACGATCGGGCGCTCCAGCGCATCGTCGGAATAGCCCATGGCCTTGATGAACGCCTTGCGCAGGAACAGCGAGAAGCCGGCATCGCCATAGCTCGTCAAACCCTTGCGCAGGCCACTCGTCATCATGCCACTCCTTCCGAGTTGCCATCGTGGTACATTCTCGCCCACGATTGTCAATAAGATTGGCCAATATTGTCGCACTTTCTGGGCTTTGGCGTCTCTTGCTGTGCAGATTATTGACAATCCAAGCCTCCCCTGCTCCACAGGACGAACCGGCCGACCGCCGGGAGGCTAAGGGCATGTCCGACATTCGCACTCCTGAGGCAATTCCGGTCCGGCGCGACGATCCGGACGACGTCGTCGCGCGCCTGGAAGAGGACATCATCTTCGGCCGCCTTGCACCGGGCGCGCGCCTTACCGAGGACGCGCTGATGTCGCGCTACGGCACCTCGCGGCACTTCGTGCGCCAAGCGCTGCTGGATGCGGAGCGGCGCGGCATCATCCGTCGTGAGAAGAATGTCGGCGCCACCGTACGGTTCTACTCGGCCGAGGAAGTCCATCAGATCTACGAGGTGCGGGAGATGCTGACGCGGCAGGCTGCGCTGATGATCCCCCTGCCCGCGCCGCAAGGCCTGATCGACGAACTCTCCGCGTTGCAACGGCAATACTGCGCAAGGGCCGACGCGCAGGATCTGCGCGGCATTCACGAGGCCAACGACGCCTTCCACCTTGCGCTGTTCTCGGCCTGCGGCAATCCCTATCTGGTGCGCTCGCTCCAGGACTACATGAACCTGACGCTGCCGATGCGCGCGAAGAACCTCGCCGATCGCGAGGGCCTCGCACAATCGCGGCGCCAGCACGAACTGATGATCGAGCTGCTCAAGGGCCGCGACAGTTGGGCGCTCGCGCAACTCTGCGTGGATCACATGCAGTTCAGCAAGAAAGATTACCTCAAGCGCATCGCCGATGATGGGGCCGGACTCTAGGTGAGCAAGTACCTGCCACGAACGAGCCGTATACGTCCAAAAAGGAACGCCGCTAGCCGGGGCGCGTTGGAAGGCTCGAGCGAGATTCATTCGCGCGCGTAGCCGGGTGACGATCGATCGGAACATGTCAGCCCAAGGGAGGGCTGGCTACCGCACAGGTTTGAACATAAGGGTCTGCGGAGCGATGCGGGCCGGTTTGTTCTTCGCACTGATTGCAGCGGCCTGGCTCGGCGGACAGGTCCAGGAGTCCCTCGCACAACGGCAACCTTCCGCGTCTCCGAGTGAATCCGGGAAAGCGTCTCCGCGAAAAGAAAGCGCCCCCCGGAAAGAAACGAGACGACCTGCGGACCCATTTACGGTGGGCTTCGTCACCGGTACGCCGCAATGCACTGAATTCGCAATAGCTCAGGACATTGCGACCACACTGGCCAGTGGCCAGGAGACGGGTCCGCATGGCGAAGTCGCTTTGCGGGTCGTGCCAATCGTGGGAAACGGCGGCACCCGCAGCATCCTCGACGTGCTCACTCTGGCAGGTGCCGACGTGGCGATCGCACCTGTTATCCTGGTCGACCGGCTCCGGGAGGCAAAGACGTTCGGAGACATCTCCGATAAGCTTGCCTACATTGCCTCGCTCCATGTCGAAGAGTTCCATCTCCTCGCACGGCCGGAGATCGCAAGCCTGACGGATCTTGCGGGGAAGAGGGTCAATCTTGGCGAGGACGGCAGTGCGGGCGCCGTGCTTGGCCGCGAGGTGCTGAACCGTCTGGGCGTCAAGATCAGCGAATCCAACCTGGGGCCGGACGCCGCGCTGGAGGGGATGCGGAAGGGAGACATCTCGGCCGCCCTGCTGGTCTCAGGAAAACCAGTCAGCTTCCTCGCATGGGCCGGGCAGGCCAAGGGCATTCACTTCTTGCCCATCCCCTATTCCAACGAGCTGCTGCAGCAAAACTATCTGCCATCGACGCTTCGCCACGAGGATTACCCAGATCTCATCGGGGTCAATGCAGCTGTGGACACGATCGCGATCAAATCCGCTCTGTTCGCCTACAACTGGCCGCCACGCAGCGAACGGTTTCGGCTGCTGGAATTGTTCGTCCAGACACTGTTCACGCGTTTTCCTGAATTTCTCGGCGACGCACATCACCCCAAATGGCGCGAGGTCAACCTGGCCGCGCTCCTCCCTGGATGGCAACGATTCCGACCGGCAGAGCGCTGGCTCCAGCAGCAATCCGGCGGCGAGGCCGCGCTTCGCAAGGCGTTCGGCCGGTTCCTCGAGGGAAAGCCAACCGCCAATCCGCCAGACCGCGAAGAATTGTTCCGGGATTTCCTGCGCTGGCGAGAACGCAATCCGGATAAGTGAGCAAAATTTGGCAGGCAAATTTCGGGAGGTGTCGATGCGCAACGCGCTTGTGAGCACAGCCTTGGCTGCGTTGCTCGCCTTGATCGCCGACGTGAGGCATCCTGCAGCGCAATTTGCTCCCTTCTTTCCGCCAGCGCCGCAGACGTTCGCACCGACCACCGCGCCGCCGGCCGACACGACCGAGCAAACCAGGACAGCCCCTCACCGAAGCAGCAAGGCGGATAGGAAGCACGAAGAGAAGCACGAAGTCGTTCGTCGGCCGCCAAATCAGCGGAAGGTCGCCGAAAAAAACGGATACAAGCGGGTCAGCGATCTCGTGAATTTCCCGAAGTTCTTTCCGGGCCTCGGCATCATCTTCGTCAAGCCCGACGCTTTACCGCTGGGGCCGTTCCTGTGCTTCGATCGCAGGGATCGCTTGGTGGCGACCGTGTACATGGTCCCGAACAAGGACATCGAAGATCGCAAGTCATTGGACGGGGCGGGGTCCGCGGCACCGGTTGATCATGTCAGCCTCTACTTCAACGCGGGTCACCCCGGCGTGGATGTGCCGCATTACCATGTGGTGCTCTGGCACGTGACCAAGAAACAGGAAGCGCGGGTTGCAAAATGACGTGGGCCAGCTCATGCGATCACACGGGCTCCGCCTTGTTCGAGCACGTCACGAACGATTTGCCCGCGGCGCTCGCGGACATGCGTTGATCGGCTACAATTGCCCGCCTTGAGCCGCAGCCGGGCGCTTGGTCCGACTGCAGCAAATGTCAGGCATGGGAAACCCGTCTACCGCTTATTCCAGTCGATGATCCGGCTCGCGTCGCCGTCAAACTCGTTGCTGCAGAAGGCGCCGCCTTGATAGTGATCACCGATCGGATCCGGCTTGAGCTTGGCCTGCTCGGCCATTGCGTGCGCCACATGATCCTCAGAGCGGCCAGTGGGGCGATAGCCGAACTCGTAGGCGCGGTGGTTGTCCCACCAGGCGCGCTCGTTCAGGGACACGCCGTAGAAGATCTCGAAATGGATGTCGGGATGCTCGAGCCCGATCTGGCAGAGCTGCACGAGGTCGTCGGGCTTGAGCCAGATCGCGAGCCGGCGATGGTCGAGCGGCATGTCGCCGAAATTGCCTATGCGCAGGCAAGTCACCTTCAGCCCGTGCTTGTCGGCGTAGAGCGCGCCGACGGCCTCGCCGAACACCTTGCTGACGCCATAGCGGCCGTCGGGGCGCGGGGTGACGTCGGTACCGATCTTGTGGTGGCGCGGATAGAAGCCTACGGCATGGTTCGACGAGGCAAACACCACGCGCTTGACGCCCTTGCGGTACGCGGCCTCGAACAGATTGTAGCAACCGATGATGTTGGCCTGCAGGATGCCGTCCCAGGGGCCTTCGACCGAATAGCCGCCGAAATGGATGATGCCGTCGACGCCCTCGCAGATCGCCTCGACCTGCGAAATGTCGGAGAGGTCGGCGGCCTTGAACTGCTCATTCGGGCCGAGATCGGCAGGCTTGCGGATGTCACTGAGCAGCAGGTCCGGGTAGATCGGCGGCAGCAATTTCCGCAGCCGCGTACCAATCCCGCCCGAAGCTCCCGTCATCAAAATGCGCGGCATGTCGTTCCTCGTATGTAGCGACCGATTTGCGGCCGTAGATATCTGATGCTAGCAGACTTGCACAGAGGGAACGCAACAACGAGACCTGCACATGAACGATGCATCGTCCCACACACAAGGCTGGCGGCCGGCGACCTATTACCCCGATCCGGCAATACGTGCACTCGATCCCCGCTTCGAAAAATACTGGCTAAAACTTTCGGCGGTGGAGCGGCTGGCGACCGGCCTGCGCTGGGCCGAGGGGCCGGTGTGGTTCGGCGACGGGCGCTACCTCTTGTGCAGCGACATCCCGAACCAGCGCATCATCAAATGGGAGGAGGAAACCGGCACCGTCAGCGTGTTCCGGAAACCCTCGAATTTCGCCAATGGCAACACCAGGGATCGCCAGGGCCGGCTCGTCACCTGCGAGCATGGCGGCCGCCGTGTGACCCGCACCGAATATGACGGCACCATCACCGTGCTGATGGATTCGTTCAATGGCAAGCGGCTGAACTCGCCGAACGACGTCGTGGTGAAGTCCGACGGCTCGATCTGGTTCACCGATCCGACCTTCGGCCTGCTCGGTAATTACGAGGGCTACAAGGCCGAGCCCGAGATCGAACCGAACGTCTACCGGCTCGATCCTGCGAGCGGCAAGGCGACCATCGTCGCAGAAGGCGTGCTCGGACCGAACGGGCTGTGCTTCTCGCCGGACGAGAAGATTCTGTACGTCGTGGAATCGCGCGGCGTGCCGAATCGAAAGATTCTCGCCTATGACGTCGCGGCGGACGGCACCACGGTCGCCAACAAGCGCGTCCACATCGATGCAGGTCCCGGCACGCCGGACGGCATGCGCTGCGACATCGACGGCAATCTCTGGTGCGGTTGGGGCATGGGGGATCCCGAGCTCGACGGCGTGGTCGTGTTCGCGCCTGACGGCGTCATGATCGGCCGCATCGCGCTGCCCGAGCGCTGCGCCAATCTCTGCTTCGGCGGCGTCAAGCGCAACCGCCTGTTCATGGCGGCGAGCCAGTCGATCTACGCGTTGTACGTGAACACGCAAGGTGCGCTCGGGGGATAGGTGCTCCGGTCGTCATTGCGAGCCAACGGGTCCGCGCGCAGCGCGGCCCGATGACAGGCTCCGCGAAGCAATCCAGACTGTTTCCCCGGAGACGGCCTGGATTGCTTCGTCGCAAGGGCTCCTCCCAATGACGGAAACGAAATACGCCGGAGCGGTTTCCCGCTCCGGCGTCAAATTTGGTTCAGACGATAAAGGTTACGCCGCGTTGAAGCCGGCGACGGCCTTCACTTCGAGGAAGTCTTCCAGGCCGTACTTGCCCCACTCACGGCCGTTGCCGGACTGCTTGTAGCCGCCGAACGGCGCGGTGCGGTCGTTCGGCACGCCCTGAAGGTTGACGTTGCCGGCGCGGATCTGACGCGCCACCCGCTTGGCGTCCTCGACGGTCGCGCCCGAGACGTAGCCGGCAAGACCATATGGCGTGTCGTTGGCGATCTTCACCGCATCCGCCTCGTCCTTGGCGCCGATGATGGTCAGCACCGGTCCGAAGATTTCCTCACGGGCGATCGTCATGTCGCTGGTGACGTCGGCGAAGATGGTCGGGCGGACATAGAAGCCCTTGTTGACGCCTTCGGGCAGGCCCGGGCCGCCGGCAACGAGCGTCGCGCCCTCGTCGATGCCCTTCTTGATCAGCGCCTGGATCTTGTCCCACTGGCCGCGGTTGACGACCGGACCGATGGTGGTGCCTTCGGCGCGGGGATCGCCTGCCTTGGTCTTGTCGGCGACAGCCTTCGCGATCGCGGCGACTTCCTTCATCTTCGACAGCGGCACGATCATGCGCGAGGGCGCGTTGCAGGACTGGCCGGAGTTGTTGAACATATGCATCACGCCGCCGGTCACCGCCTTCTGCAGGTCGGCGCCTTCGAGGATGACGTTCGGCGACTTGCCGCCGAGCTCCTGGCTGACGCGCTTGACGGTCGGAGCTGCGCGTTTCGCCACGTCGATGCCGGCGCGGGTCGAGCCGGTGAACGAGATCATGTCGATATCGGGGTGCTCGCTCATGGCGGCGCCGACCTCGGGGCCGAGGCCGTTGACGAGATTGAACACACCCTTCGGCACGCCCGCTTCATGCAGGATCTCCGCGAAGATCAGCGCCGAGGTCGGTGTGAACTCCGACGGCTTCAGGATCATGGTGCAGCCGGCGGCGAGCGCAGGCGCAACCTTGCAGGCGATCTGGTTCAGCGGCCAGTTCCAGGGCGTGATCATGCCGACCACGCCGATCGGCTCGCGCAGCACCATGGCGGTGCCGACCGGCTCCTCGAAATGGTAGTTCTTGAGCACGTCGAGCGTGGTCATGAGATGGCCGAGGCCGGCGCCGGCCTGGAGCTTCTCTGCCATCGGCAGCGGCGCGCCCATCTCGTCAGAGACGGCGGCGCCGATCTCCTTGAGGCGGCCCTTGTAGATCTCAATGATTTTCGTGAGCAGCGCGACGCGCTCCTCGCGGCTGGTTTGGGAGAACGTTACAAAGGCGCGCTTGGCGGCGGCAACGGCCTTGTCGACGTCGGCCTTGGAGCCCAGCGCAACCTCGTACATCGCCTCTTCCGTCGCCGGATTGACCACGGCGGTGGACTTCTTGACGGCGGGATCGACCCAGGCGCCGTCGATATAGAATTGCATGCGATTGACCATCGTTAACCTCTTCTTGGGGGCTTGGAGGGGGCGTTTCGGCAGGCATCCTTGCACGAAAGCGCCGGCAATTGAACCCGCCATATGCGGGGCCAGCGTTGCGGCGGACTGAGGCTATATGAGCCGGCGGTGGGAACGTGGCAAGGTTCTCTCGATCGTCCATTCCGGGGCGGCTCGAAGAGCCGAACCCGGAATCTCGAGATTCCCCGGTGCGCAATTGCGCACCTGAGGTTCGCGCTAACGTGCGCCCCGGAATGACAGCGGAGTCAACTCAACTATACCGCCATCTTCCGGTGCAGCACCGGTGCGCCGGTGGTGAGGCTTTCGGCCGCATCGATGATGGCGTTGGCATCGATGCCGTGGTGCCGGTAGAGGTCGGCGATCGTGCCGGTCTGACCGAACTGCTCGACGCCGAGTGCCTCGACGCGGTGGCCGCGGACGCTGCCGAGCCAGCCGAGCGCGGCGGGATGGCCGTCGATCACGGTCACGATGCCGCAGTCGCGCGGCAACGGCGCCAGCAGTTTCTCGATGTGGCTGAGATGCTGCACGCCGCGGCGGTCGCGCCGCAATCTTCGCGCGGCGGTCCAGCCAGCGTGGAGACGGTCGGCCGAGGTGATCGCGAGCAGGCCTACATCGCGGCGACTCTCGCCGATGAAGCCGGTCGCCTCGATCGCTTCCGGCGCGACTGCGCCGGTATAGGCGATCACGACTTCGGCATTCGGCCCCGGTTTGCGCAGCCAATAGGCGCCCTCGGTGATGCCCTGCCTCAGCTCCGGAGTCATGATGCGCTGCGCCTGCTCGATGCTGCGCGTCGACAGCCGCAAATAGATCGAGCCGCCCTCGCCGGCCTCGCGCTGCATGTGCTCAAAACCGAAAGCCATGATGACCGCGAGCTCGTCGACGAAGGCCGGCTCGAATGAGGCGAGCCCATCCTGCGCCATCCCAATCAACGGCGTTGCGATCGACTGGTGTGCGCCCCCTTCGGGCGCAAGCGTGATGCCCGATGGCGTTGCCGCCACCATGAAGCGCGCATCCTGATAACAGGCATAGTTCAGCGCATCGAGACCGCGCTCGATGAAGGGATCGTAGAGCGTGCCGACCGGCAGCAGCCGCTCGCCGTTGATCTGATGCGACAGGCCGAGCGCCGAGAGCATGATGAACAGGTTCATCTCGGCGATGCCGAGCTCGAGATGCTGCCCCTTGGGGGAAGCATCCCAATTATAGGTCGAAGGAATTTTCTCGCTGCGGAATAAGTCCGCCTTCTCCGCGCGGGCGAACAGGCCGCGGCGATTGACCCAGGGGCCAAGATTGGTCGAGACGGTCACGTCAGGCGAGGTCGTGACGATGCGCTTCGCGAGCTCGCTGTCGCTGCGCGCGATCTCGTTCAGCACGAGACCAAAGCCCTGCTGGGTCGACATCTGCGGTGACGGCTTGAACGCGAGCTGCTGAGGCACCTCGACCACGGGTGCGCTCAAGCGACGGCCATCCTGGTTGAACGGCACCCGCGCCAGAAAAGCTTCGAGTTCGGCCGGGTCTTGCGCGAGCCCCTCGAACTTGTCCCATTCATGCCCGGGCCGGATGTTCTGGCTGTCGCGAAACTTCTCCATCTGCGCGACCGTCATCAGCCCCGCGTGGTTGTCCTTGTGACCCTGGAACGGCAGGCCGACGCCCTTGATGGTGTAGGCGATGAAGCAGACCGGGTGATCGTGGTCGATGGACTCGAACGCCTCCAGCATGCTCGCCATGTCGTGGCCGCCGAGATTCGACATCAGCGCCAAGAGCTCGTCGTCGCTGCGCTTGTCAATCAGCTTGGTGATCGGGCCCTGGTCGCCGATCTCATCGTGCAGATGCTTGCGGAACGCCGCGCCGCCCTGAAAACACAGCGCTGCATAGAGCGCGTTCGGACAATTATCGATCCAGCGCTTCAACGCCTCGCCACCCGGCTCGGCAAAGGCCTCGCGCATTAGCCGGCCATATTTCACGATCACCACGTCCCAGCCGAAATTGCGGAACATGGTCTCGAACTTTTCCCAGAGCCCTTCGCGCACGACGGCATCGAGCGACTGCCTGTTATAGTCGACCACCCACCAGGTGTTGCGCAGGCCGTGCTTCCAGCCTTCTGCAAGGGCTTCGAAGATGTTGCCCTCGTCCATCTCGGCATCGCCGACCAGCGCAATCATCCGCCCTTCGCGGCGATCCTTCATCCAGCCATGCGCCTTAACGTAATCCTGCACCAGCGAGGCGAACAGCGTCTGCGCGACGCCGAGGCCGACCGAGCCGGTGGAGAAATCGACGTCGTCGACATCCTTGGTGCGTGAGGGATAGGACTGCGCGCCCTTGAAGCCGCGAAAATTCTCCAGCTTCTCGCGGGTCTGCCGGCCGAACAGATATTGGATGGCATGGAACACCGGGCTCGCATGCGGCTTCACTGCGACGCGATCCTCAGGTCTCAGCACGCTGAAATACAGGGCCGACATGATGGTGGCGAGCGAGGCGGATGAGGCTTGGTGGCCGCCGACCTTGAGGCCGTCCCCGCTCGGGCGGATGTGGTTGGCGTGGTGGATGGTCCAAGACGAGAGCCACAGCGCTTTGCGGCTAAGGGCGGTCAGGATGTCGAGGCGGGCGGAATCAACGGGCATGGCAATGCTCCCGGAAACAGGTCGGCCGATGATACGCCTGCCGGCCGCGCCAGACTTCTCAATTTTTCGCGCCATACCCGCTTGTCTTGGGATACTTTACCAACGGAAGGCCAAATATACAGGTTTGATCCCAATGCCCGAGCTCGACACCATCGATCGAAAAATCCTCGCGCTGCTCCAGACCGACAGCCGCATGACCATGCAGGAGCTTGCCGACAAGGTCGGGCTCTCGGTCTCGCCCTGCCACCGCCGCGTCAAGCTTCTGGAGGAACGCGGCGTCATCTCGCGCTACGTTGCGACCGTCGACCAGAAGGCGCTGGGGCTACACGTCAGCGTCTTCATCTCGATCAAGCTGGCGCGGCAGAAGGAGGAAGACCTCAACCGCTTCGCCCGCGCGATCTCGAAATGGGACGAGGTGCTGGAATGCTATCTGATGACCGGCAATCGCGACTATCTGCTGCGCGTGGTGGCCGCCGACCTCGCCTCCTACGAGACGTTCCTGAAGACCAAGCTGACCCGGCTCGACGGCATCGCTTCGATCGAATCGAGCTTTGCGCTGAGCCAAGTGAAGTATTCGATTGCGCTGCCGGTGTAGCGTATCACCGCCACGGCTGCACGATGATCTTGGTGTGCGCCTCGGGATTGGCAAGATCGGCGAACGCTTTTGCGACGCCGTCTATACCGACCTCCGCGGTCACCATCGCCGCCGCATCCACCTGCCCTTCCGCGATGAGACGCAGCGACGCTGCGAACTCGTCCGGGGTGTAGCCGAGCACGTACTGGACGTTGAGCTCCTTCATGATGCCTAGCATCGGCTCGCTTTTGTCGGTTTCCATGCAGACGCCGACCACGACAACGCGCGCATCGCGCGGCGCGCCTTCGAACACCTGCTGTAACAGGCCGGGCACGCCGACACATTCGAAAATGATCGCAGGCCTCAGCGCGGGCAGCATGGCCTGGAACGGCGGTCGCGCTGCCTTCTCGGCCTCCGACATCTGGGCGTGCTCGGCCCAGGTCGCATAAGGCTGCGACACCCGGGGATCGACGACGATATCCGCGCCAAGCCTGGCCGCAAGCGCGCGCCGCGCCGGCGAATAGTCGGCTGCGACGATCGGATGCAGCCCCTTGAGCTTGAGCGCAGCGATCACCGCAAGCCCGACCGGGCCGCAGCCGATCACCAGCGGCACCTCGCCGCCACGGATATTGGCTTTTGCGACGGCATGGACGCCGACGGCGAGCGGCTCGGTCAGCGCAGCATGTTCCGGCGCAAGGCCGTTTGGCACTTCGAGCAGCAGCGGCTCGCTGAGCAGCATCGCCTCGGCATAGCCGCCGATATTGTCGTTGGAATAGCCGATGCCCTCAATGCCCTGCGGCGTCACCAGGGCCGGCAGCGAGCAGACCCGCGTCCCCGGCCTAAGCTTGCGTTCGGTGCCCGGTCCGTAGTCGACGATCTCGCAGCAGAACTCATGACCGAACACGACGTCGCGGCTGAGATCCATCGGCTTGCGGCCGGTCTTCCGCGCCATCTCCACCATGCGATGGGCGTGCTGGCGTGCGTGCAGATCGGACCCGCAAATGCCGCAGGCGAGCGTCTTGACCAGAACCTGGCCGGGACCCGGCGTCGGCTCCGCCATCCGGTCGACAACAATCTCACCGTTCCTGAAAATCGCAGCGCGCATCCGGCTCCTCCCGTGGTGTTGGAGCCATTGGTACCACGACGCGCGACGCGCGATCTTGCCTCAGGGGTTCGGGGAGCGCTCTTCCAGCACCAGGAGTTGGGCGCGGCGCACCCGCTCGCGATGGGCGATGTAAAGGCCGCTCGCGACGATGAAGGCCGCGCCCACGATGGTCCAGAGGTCAGGCACCTCACCGAAGATGAAGAAGCCCAGAATGCTGACCCAGAGCAGCTGGGTGTAGGAGAACGGCGCCAGCACCGAGGCATCGCCATAGCGATAGGCCAGCACGATGATCCACTGGCCGACGGTAGAGGCAACTCCGATCACGATGCCAAGCCCGATCGCGGTCCAGCTCGGCGTGACCCAGACGAACGGCACCATCACGGAAAGGATCGCAACGCCCGTCAGCGCCGAGTAAGCCATGGTGGTGAGAACCGCCTCGCGACCGCTCATCATGCGCGTCAGGATCAGCGCGGCAGCCCAGCAGAACGCCGAGATGATCGGGAAGAACGCCGCGGCATGAAATGCGCTGGAGCCCGGGCGCAGGATGATCATCACGCCGGTCAGGCCGATCGCGGTGGCGATCCAGCGGCGCAATCCGACCTTCTCGCTCAGGAAGATGATCGACAGCGCGGTGACGAACAGCGGTGAGACGAAGCCGGTGGCGGAGGCTTCCGCAATGGGGAGGAAGCGGAGACCGGTGATGAAGAACAGGGAGGAGCCGAGCAGCGCGGCGCCGCGCATCAATTGCAAGCCGAGGCGCTCGGTGCGCATCGCATGCAGCGGCGAGCCCGGCAGCATCACCGGCGTGAACATCAGCGCGAAGGTGACGAAGCGGATCCAGGTGATCTCGATCGACGGCAGGCTGGTCGAGAGATATTTCGCGGTGACGTCGGATGTGCCGAGAAACACCGTCGACAGCAACACCAGCGCAATGCCTTTGAAGGGATGATCGACGCGCGCGGGCGCGCGGCGAACTTCCTGCTTCTTCTCCGGCACGGGCATGGGAATATTGTCGAGCCTTGCGGCTGCGGCGGGCGGCGGTGTCACGGCTGGAACCCGGGAAAATGCGAATCGAGAACGCTCGTAAAAAACGACAAATGCGCCGCGCCCGCAACTTCCGAAAACAGGATGCCGATATGCGCTGACGCCCGCGCGCGTCAATACTCCATTAATAATGAGCGTTTGTGCATTACAACATGGGCAGGCTGCGCGGCTTCGGCCCGCGCGGAAACGCCGCATCGAGCGCCGCAATCTCGTCTTTCGTCAGCACGAGATCGCCGGCAGCCGCATTTTCGCCGGCATGTTCCGCGGACGAGGCTTTCGGAATCGCGAACACCGTAGTTGCACGGGTGAGGAAGCTTAGTGCGACCTGACGCGGCGTCACGCCACGCGCCTCCGCAATGCGCCCGAGCACGGCACCACCCTTGCTGCGCGCGTCCGGGAAATCGTCATGACCAAACGGCGAATAGGCGACCACGGCGACACCATGCCGCTCACACCAGGGAATCACGGCATGCTCGATCGCGCGTTCCTTGAGATGATAGAGCACCTGATTGCATGCGATCCGCCCCTCGCCCGCAACCTCGAGTATTTCGTCAAGATCCCCGGCGTCGAAATTGGAGACGCCCCAGGACTTGATCTTGCCGGTCTTCACCAGCTCTTCGAACGCGGCGACGGTGTCCTCGAGCGAATAGGAGCCGCGCCAGTGCAACAGATAGCAGTCGAGCCGATCGGTCTTCAGCCGTTTCAGCGAACGCTCACACGCCGTGATCGTGCCGCGGCGCGAGGCGTTGCTCGGCAGCACTTTTGAGACGAGGAACACTTCATCGCGACGGCCCGCAATCGCCTCCGCAATGACGAGCTCGGCATCGCCATACATCTCGGCGGTGTCGATGTGGGTCATGCCGAGATCGAGCCCGCGCTGAAGCGCGGCAATGGTGCGGTTGCGGTCGCCACGGTCGAGATACCAGGTGCCCTGTCCGATGACGGAGACGTTGGCGCCGGTCGTGCCGAACGAGTTTAATTTCATCTGCAATCCTCATCTCCGCTGCCTATGTCGTCCTGGCGAAAGCCATTACCACAGGGAGATGTTGTTACAGAAGACGGTGGCGACAGTTCTGTTCCGCGCGCGATGAGATGGGAGCAGCGCGCCGCTACCCCGCCGCCCCCGCAAGCTTGCCCTGCTTCGCCGGCACTTCCGTCGTTGCAATCAACCGCTTCAGCTCGGGGATGCAGGAGCCGCAATTGGTGCCGGCCTTGAGCTTGCCGCCAATCTCGGCCGCGGTGCGCGCCCCGGCGGCGATGGTGTCGCAGATGGTGCCGCGGCCGACGCCGAAGCAGGCGCAGACGATCGGCCCGGTCGAGGCCGCGCCCTCCGTCGACTTGCCTGCCAGCAGCATGCGGCGCTGCTCGTCGGTGACGTGATCGGAGGCAAAGGCATTTCTGACCACTTCCCAATCGCCGGCATCATGCCCGGGGCCGACGAACAGGCAGGCCTCGATGCGATCGCCCGCGAACGAGGCTGCGCGATAGATGCCGCCGCCGAAATCGCGATATTCGGCAACGTCCTCGCCGGCGACGCCGTCGAGCCAGGCCGGCCAGCGCGATAGATCCGCATTGTCGGCGAACAGATAGCCGAAACCGCCGGGGACCGTGACGCGGGTCCACAACAGGTTCGGCGGCAGATCGAGCTGCTGTCGCGACAGCGCAAAGCCGCGAAAGACGTATTCGTAAGGCGCGATCGCGACTGGGGTCGCCTTGGACTCGGGCTGTCCGGAGAACGGATCCGTGAACGGCTGCACCAACGCCCCGACGCGGCCATGCGAGGCATTCATCGCGCTCCAGTGGATCGGAACAAACAGCGTGCCGCGCTGCTGGCGTTCTGTGACAGCGACCTTCAGAATGCACTGGCCGTAATCAGTGCTGACGCGGGCATAGCCGTCATCGACGATGCCGTATTTGCTGGCGTCGTCCGGGTGGATCTCGACAAACGGCTCGGGCAGATGCGCGCCGAGCCGCTGGCTGAGGCCCGTGCGCGTCATGGTGTGCCACTGGTCGCGGATGCGTCCGGTATTGAGCCTCAGGGGACGCGAGGCGCCGGTCTCGCTGCGCAACGCCGGCACTTCCGGCGCGACGAAGCGGCCCTTGCCGTCATTGGTGAAGAAGCCGCCATTCGCGAAGAAGCGCGCGCCGGGCGCCTCGCCTTGGCGCGCCGGCCACTGCACCGGCTTGAGGGCATCGAAAGCGTCGTCCGACAGCGAGGTCAGGGCGCCGATGTCGAAATCACGGCTGCCGTCGTTCTCGAAGGCCGAGAGCGCCGCGTGCTCGCGAAAAATCTCGGCGGCCGATTTGTAGTTGAAGCTGTCGCCGAAGCCGAGACGTTTTGCGGTCTCGCTCAGGATCCACCAATCGGGGCGCGCCTCGCCGGGCGCCGGCAGGAACGAGCGCTGGCGCGAGATGCGGCGTTCGGAGTTGGTCACCGTGCCCGACTTCTCGCCCCAGGCGAGCGCCGGCAACAGCACATGCGGACCCGCCTCAACCGTGTCGTTGGAAAGCACGTTCTCGGAGACCACGAACAGCTCGAGCTTCTTCAGCGCCTCGCGCACGAAGTCGGCATCGGGCAGCGACACCGCGGGATTGGTGCCCATCACCCAAAGCGCCTTGACCTCGCCGCAGTCGATCGCCTCGAACAATTGCACTGCCTTCAATCCTTCATGGGTGGCGATGCGCGGCGCCTTCCAGAACCGTCTGACACGATCGATGTCGGGCGGCGTGAAGCCCATATGGGCGGCAAGCATATTGGCGAGGCCGCCGACCTCGCGGCCGCCCATGGCGTTGGGCTGGCCGGTGAGCGAGAACGGCGAAGCGCCCGGCTTGCCAATGCGTCCCGTCGCAAGATGGCAGTTCAGGATCGCGTTGACCTTGTCGGTGCCCTGCGCCGACTGGTTGACGCCCTGCGAATAGAGCGTGACGACGCGCGGCGTGTCGCGGAACATCTGAAAGAAGGCCGCAACATCCTGTTCGGAGAGGCCCGTGGCCAGCGCGGTCGCAGTGACGCTGCCAGCAATGTTGCGCGCGCGAGCCAGCGCATCGTCGAAACCCGAGGTGTTGTTCGCGATGTAGTTCTGATCCAGCGCGCCGTTGTCGGCGAGATGGATGAACAAGCCGGAAAACAGCGCGGTGTCGGTTCCGGGCTTGAGGCCGAGGAACAGATCGACGTCATCAGCGGTGTCGGTGCGGCGCGGATCGATCACGATCATCCGCGCACCACGCTCCTGCCGGTTCTTCAGCATGCGCTGGAACAGCACGGGATGGCACCAGGCCGCATTCGATCCGACGAAGACCAGCAGGTCAGCCTGGTCGAGATCCTCGTAGCAGCCGGGCACAGTGTCGGCGCCGAAGGCGCGGCGATGACCGGCGACCGAGGACGACATGCACAGCCGCGAATTGGTGTCGACATTGGCGGTGCCCACAAAGCCCTTCATCAGCTTGTTGGCGACGTAATAGTCCTCGGTAAGCAATTGGCCGGAGAGATAGAACGCGACTGCGTCGGTGCCGTCGCGCGCCACGATGTGCTGCATGCGGTGGGCGACGTGATCGAGCGCATCGCTCCAGGCGACGCGCTCGAGCACGCCCTTGCAGCGGATCATCGGATAGAGCAGACGGCTTTCGAGGCCGACGGTCTCGCCCAGCGCCGAGCCCTTCGAGCACAGCCGGCCGAAATTGGCGGGATGCTCGGGGTCGCCCGCGATAGCCGCGCCGCCCTTGCCGTCCGGCGTCGCCAACACGCCGCAGCCGACGCCGCAATAGGGACAGGTCGTCTTGGTCGTGCGGAGCGCGGGATCGATCGCCGTCATATCGAACTGCCTTATCAAGCCGCCTTGTCAAGCCGCCTTGGAGGGACGCGCTAGCGCGCGGCCGAACATCATGTCGGTGCGGATCGCCGCCACCTTGTCGCGATTGCGGATCAGTTCGAGATACCAGAGCGCATCGACGGTATCGCCGATCAGCACGGCACCGGTGAGCCGGCCGTCAGCAATGACGAGCTTCTTGTAGGTGCCGCGCCTGCGGTCGGTGAGCACGAGGCTCTCGCTGCCCTCGCCGCCCATGAAGTCGCCGGCCGAGAACACGCCGACGCCAGAGACTTTCAGATTGGTCGAGACCACACTGCCCTGGTAGGCGGCCGGACGGCCGGCCAGATGCCGCGCCAGCACCCGCGCCTGCTCGTAAGCCGGCTCGACCAGGCCATAGCAGATGCCGCGATGCTCGGCGCATTCGCCCAGCGCGAAGATGTCGGGCGAAGCCGTCTGCATCACATCGTTGACGACGACGCCGCGGTTGACAGCGATGCCGGCGTCCTCGGCCAGTGCAACGTTCGGCTTGATGCCGGCGGCGAAGATCACGGCGTCGGCCTCGATACGGCTGCCATCGGCAAGCTCGACGGCCTCGACACGGCCCTCGCCATGAATGCGGGCGGTCGAGGCATTGAGCAGGATCCGGATGCCCTTGCGCTCGACCAGCGTCTTGAGCAGATCGGCGGCCGGCCCATCGAGCTGGCGCTCCATCAGCCGGTCCATCAGATGCAGCAGCGTCACCGGCGCGCCGGCCTTGGCAAGTCCATACGCCGCTTCGAGACCGAGCAGGCCGCCGCCGACCACGATGACGCGCTTCTTCGCCGCAGCTAGCGTCAGCAACAGATCGACGTCGCGCGTATCGCGGAAAGTGTGCACGCCGGCTAAATCGGCGCCCGGCACGTTAAGCCGCAGCGGCGTCGAGCCGGTGGCGAGCACCAGCTTGGAATATTCCATGCTCTCCTCACCGGCGATCTTGAGCTCGCGGCGGCCGGTATCAATCTCGGTGACCCGATAACCGTAGCGCACCGTGACGCCGCGATGGCGCCACCAATCGGCCGGCCGGAGCTCGATCTCGTGCGAGCCGGTCTCGCCAGCCAGCACGGATGAGAGCAGCACGCGGTTGTAAGCGAGCCGCGGCTCTTCGCCGATGACGGCGACCGCGTAGCGGCCGAGCGCGGTCTTGGCGAGCTCATCGACCAGTCGCGCGGCCGCCATACCGTTACCGACAATGACGAGCGGTTCACTCATGGCAATTCCCTATTCCATAGCCTGCGGTGGAGCTTCTCCCCGCGTACGGGGAGAAGCGAGCTTCGTACCGAGTGTCACACTCTTGCTTCCGCAAGGCTCGACGCGCCTTCACCCTGCGGGCTGCGACGCAGGTAGAACCACCAGGTCAGAGCGAGGCAGGAGGCGTAGAAGGCGAGATAGATCGCGAGCGCGAGCTGCGGTCCGCCGGTCAGGGCGATCGACTTGCCGAAGCCGGTCGGGATCAGGTAGCCGCCGACCGCGCCGATCGCACCGATGAAGCCGACCGCCGCGCCGCTCTCGATGCTCGCCGTCTTCAGCGCGAGTGCGCGCGCCGTATCACCCTTGCCGCGCACCTTGAACAGATTCTCCTCGCGAAAGATCGAAGGGATCATGCGATAGGTCGAGCCGTTGCCGATGCCCGTCGTCACGAACAGGATCAGGAACATCGACAGGAAGCCGATGAAATCCTTCTGTCCCACGAAGTAGAGCACGCCAACCGTGGCGCCCGCCATCATGATGAAGTTCCAGAAGGTGATGATCGAGCCGCCGATCTTGTCGGCAAGCCAGCCGCCGAGCGGGCGCGAGAGCGAGCCGACCAGCGGTCCCATGAACGCGATCGAGATCGTCACGGCCGGGAATTGCGTCTTGATCAGCAGCGGGAACGCGGCGGAGTAGCCGATGAAGGATCCGAACGTGCCGATATAGAGGTACGCCATGATCCAGGTGTGCTTGCGCTTGACGATCGCGAGCTGGTTCTTCACCGACGATTTCGCCGAGGTCAGATTGTTCATGAAGAACACGGCGCCGAACACCGCGATCGCGATCGGCAGCACCCACATCAGGCCGGCGTTCTGGAGGAAGACGCCGTCGACGGGCGTGGCCTGGAACAGGTTGATGACCGCGAGCGTCATCAAGATCGGGGTCAAGAGCTGCACGCTGGAGACGCCGATATTGCCGCCGGCGGCGTTGAGGCCGAGCGCCCATCCCTTCATCCGGTCGGGGAAGAAGAAGGAGATGTTGGTCATGCTGGAGGCGAAATTGCCACCGCCAAGGCCCGCGGCCGAGGCAACCAGCAGCATCAGCCAGAACGGCGTGTCGGGTTGGCTCACGAAATAGGCAAGCGACAGCGTCGGAATAAACAGGATCGCTGCACTGAAGACGGTCCAGTTGCGGCCCCCGAAGGTCGTCACGGCAAATGTGTAGGGGAAGCGCATCAGGGCGCCGATCAGGCCCGGCACGGCGACGAGCTGGAACAGCTGGTCGGTGGTGTAGTGGAAGCCCGCCTGCGGCAGCTTGGTGGCGACGATGCTCCAGATCAGCCAGACCGAGAAGCCGATATGCTCGGCCACGATCGACCAGATCAGGTTGCGTCGCGCGATGGTCTTGCCAGTCGTATTCCAGAACGCCTCATCTTCGGGGCGCCAGTCTGAAATCCAGGTTGGATTCTTCGTCATTGAGTATCCCTTCTAGGCTCACCGCTGCGTCGTTGCAGGCTCAGCCTCCGGCCACGGAGGCACGCTCCGAGGCGTCACCCCGGTGGCGAGTTCACGATGCTGATTGATGATGTTGAGGGACGTCGTCGTTGGCGTCGCGCAATCACATTTCAATTTCCGTGCCAGTTGCGCGCACGCTGGAAATATAGGGATTTCAGTACGTTATTCGTATTGCCCGAATTTCTTGCAAGGCCTTTCCGCACGCTAAATTTGCGATTCGCTCAATCCTTGTGCGACGCACAAGGATTGAGCGACATGTCAATTAATTAGGCGCGCGCATGTCGCGCGTTAACGCTTCGGTTACGCGGCCTCGATGAAGCGATGGCGCTCGTAGAGGAATTCGAGCACGCGCTGCCGGCACTTCAAGTAGGTGGCGCTGGTCGCAAGCTCGAGCCGCTTGCGCGGCCGCGTTAGCGGCACCTCCAGCACCTCACCGATGCGCGCGCTCGGCCCATTTGTCATCATGACGATGCGGTCGGACAACAGCACCGCCTCGTCCACGTCGTGAGTAATCATCAGGATGGTGTTGCCGAGCTTCTGATGCAGCGCCATCACGGAGTCCTGGAGATGCGCTCGGGTCAGCGCGTCGAGCGCGCCGAACGGCTCGTCGAGCAGCAGCACCTTCGGCTCCATCGCCAGCGCCCGCGCAATGCCGACGCGCTGCTTCATGCCGCCGGAGATTTCGGAAGGACGCTTGTCCCTGGCGTGGGCCATCTGCACCAGGCTGAGATTGTGCATCACCCAGGCGTCGCGTTCGGCGCGGGATTTGGTCCTGGAAAAGACCTTATCGACGCCGAGCCTGACGTTCTCGTAGACGGTCAGCCACGGCAGCAGGCTGTGGTTCTGGAACACGACGGCGCGATCGGGCCCCGGCGAGTTGACCTCGCGATTCTCCAGCAGCACGCCGCCGGTGGTCGCGCCGGTCAGGCCTGCGATGATGTTGAGCAGGGTCGACTTGCCGCAGCCGGAATGACCGATGATCGAGACATATTCGCCCTTCTCGATCGTCAGGTTGATCTCCTTGAGCACCTCCGTGGTGGCCGCGCCGCGGGTGAAGACCTTGTCGATGTGGTCGAGCTTCAAATAGGCGGTCATGTGCCCTCCTCTCAATTCTGCGCGGTGCCGCGGGTGACGAACTTGCCGATGCCCGCGATCAGGCGGTCCAGCACGAAGCCGACGATGCCCACATAAAACAGCGCCAGGATGATCTCGCTGATATGCGAGGAGTTCCAGGCGTCCCAGATGAAGAAGCCGATGCCGACGCCGCCGATCAGCATTTCGGCGGCGACGATCGCGAGCCACGACAGGCCGATGCCGATGCGCAGGCCGGTGAAAATGTAGGGCGCGGCCGCCGGAATCATGATCTTGGAGAAGAACTCGAGCGGATTGAGCTGCACCACGGCCGCGACGTTGCGATAGTCCTGCGGGATGTTGCGGATGCCGACCGCGGTGTTGATGATGATCGGCCAGATCGAGGTGATGAAGATGACGAAGATCGCCGAGGGCTGGCCGTCGCGAAAGGCGGCGAGCGAGAGCGGCAGCCAGGCGAGCGGCGGGATGGTGCGCAGCACCTGGAATAGCGGATCGAGCCCGCGCATCGCCCAGACCGACTGTCCGACCAGCACGCCCAACGCGATGCCGGCGATCGCTGAGAGCGAATAGCCGAAGGCGACGCGCTGGAGACTTGCGGAGAGATGCCAGAACAGGCCCTTGTCGATACCGCCATGGTCGAAGAACGGATCGAGGATCAGCTCCTTGGTGTCCTTGAACACCTTTGATGGTGGCGGCAGCGCCGAGCCGGCGCGGCGGCAGACCAGCTCCCAGACCAGCGTCAGCAGCGCGATCACGACCAGCGGCGGGATCACGCGCGCGGCCGTCTGCCGCGCCATGCGTGCGTAAGCTTCGGTGCGCGGGGGACGCTTTGGCGTCATCGCGACGACCGGCGCGGCGCTGGCCGCAGGCGTCGCCGTTTCAATCTCAATCTTGGCGGCGGACATATTCATTGCAATCTCTCTCCGACTTCAAAAGACGATGCGGCCGCGCAAAGGCGGCCGCTGGCCCCCATCAGACTTCGACACGTTTGATCGCGAGCGACTTCAGATAAGCAGCCGGATTTTCCGGATCGAATACCTTGCCGTCGAAGAAGGTTTCCTTGCCGCGCGAGGTGGAGGCCGGGATCTCGGAGGCCGCGACACCGAGCGTCTTGGCCGCATCGCGCCACATGTCCTCGCGATTGACCTTGGCGATCAGCGCCTTGGTGTCGAAATTCGCCTCGTACTTGCCCCAGCGGATGTCCTCGGTGAGGAACCAGAGATCGTGGCTCTGGAAGGGGTACGAGGCGAAGTCGCGCCAGTACTTCATGATGTGTGGAGAGTTCTCCACCACCTTGCCGGGGATGCCGTAGTCGAACTTGCCTGCGGTACGATCGAGCACGTCCTCGACCGGGCAGTTCATCCACTGCCGCTTGCCCATGATGGCGGCAAGCTCGGCCTTGTTCTCGGCCTTGTCGGCCCATTGCTGGGCTTCCATCACCGCCATCAATAGCGCCTTGGCGGCCTTTGGGTATTTGTCGACGAAGGCGGCGCGCATGCCGAAGGATTTCTCCGGATGCTTATTCCAGAGCTCGCCGGTCGTTACCGCGGTGTAGCCGATATTCTGATGGATCAGCTGCAGATTCCAGGGCTCGCCGACGCAGAAGCAGTCCATGGTGCCGACCTTCATGTTGGCCACCATCTGCGGCGGCGGCACGACGATGGTCTCGATGTCCTTGTCGGGATCGATGCCGCCGGCGGCGAGCCAGTAGCGGATCCAGAGATCATGCGTGCCACCGGGAAAGGTCATTGCCGCCTTCACGGCCTTGCCGGACGCCTTCTTCTTGTCCAGCGCAGCCTTGAAGGGCGTCGCATCGACGCCGAGCTTGAGGTCAGCATATTCGTTCGCAACGGAGATGCACTGGCTATCGAGATTGAGCCGGGCCAGGATGTACATCGGCGTCGGCTGGTTGTTCTGCGTCACCTTGCCGGCCGAGATCAGATACGGCATCGGGGTGAGGATATGTGCGCCGTCGATGCCATTGCCTTCGGAGCCGAGCACGAGGTTGTCGCGCGTCGTGCCCCAGGAGGCCTGCTTCTGCACGTCGACGTCGGGCATGCCGTGCTTGGCGAACAGCCCCTTGTCCCTGGCGACGAACAGCGGGCCAGCGTCGCTGAGCGCGATGAAGCCGAGCTTGGCGCCCTTGACCTCAGGGCCTGCCTCCTGCGCGAAGACGCCGGCGGGAAAATTCAGTTTTGCGGCGGCGAGAAGTGCGGCGGTAGCGCCGGTCGCCTTCATCAATTGGCGGCGGCTAAGCCCGTTATCCGAGGGCCGGCGGGTGCGCTTGGTCATAGGCAGGTCGTCCTTTGCGTCGTTGCAGAATTGATGGCTTCAGTGCACACGATCAGCCCGTCCGTCCGGCGGCGCCGTATTTGGCGCATGCGAACGCACGACCGGGGAAACCCCCGTCCGGTGGCGTCGGCAAGTCGGATGAGAAGTCTCGCGGGACGGCTTCAATGGCGTCGGCACGGAACTATTCAAGCTTCGTGCCAAGCCTGATGGCCATAATAGGTAAGAACAATCAACATGTTATTGGAATTGCGGCAGGCTGCCGCATCACCGCTTCGCATGTGAAACTTGCGATCTGCTCAATCTTTGTGCGACGCACAAACCTTGTGCAGCAGCTCAAGCAGGAGGCCGACAGGCGCTTCGGGGACCGTTTGAGCAGAGACACATCCCGCTGATATCGCTTCATTTTTCCTCCGCGCACGAGCGGCACGCAACTTGCATTTACTTGGGCGTCAACGAAGACTGCGGCTTGCCGCATGGTTGCAGCCTCTGGCGGCTGCATTCCGGAAGCTCAACTGCTTCGCGGTCCTCTCGCTCGTCGTGACGCGATTCCCAAGGCTTCCAACTCCATAGCCCTCGTGCGCGGCAGGCCAGCCCGCACGACGCCAAGACGTTCAGCGCGCTCTCCATGAGGGTGTGTCGATCTCACTTACGAAGCAAAAGGATCCATTGATGTCGTATCTCGCGCCTTCGGAATTCGTCACCAAGATGGTGGATGCGGGCGAGTCCAAGATCTTCATGTCCACCCGGGATACCATCATCCGCGCCTACATGGCCGGCGCCATCCTCACGCTCGCCGCATGGTTCGCTGTCACGATCAACGTCAACACCGGCCAGCCGTTGGTCGGCGCGCTCTTGTTTCCGGTCGGATTCGTCATGCTGTACCTCCTGGGCTTCGATCTCCTGACCGGTGTGTTCGTGCTCTCGCCGCTCGCCCTGATCGACAAGCGTCCCGGCGTCACACTCGGCGGCGTGCTGCGCAATTGGGGCTTGGTGTTCGTCGGTAACTTCGCCGGCGCGTTCACGGTCGCCTTCATGATGGCCTTCGTCACGACCTTCGGCTTCACACAGCCGCCTGACAAGGTCGGCACCGCCATCGGGATCATCGGCGAAAGCCGGACGCTCGGCTACGCCGCGCATGGTGCGGCCGGAATGGCGACGCTGTTCATGCGCGGCATGCTCTGCAACTGGATGGTCTCGACCGGCGTCGTCGGCGCGATGATTTCGACCTCGGTCCCCGGCAAGGTTATTGCGATGTGGATGCCGATCCTGGTGTTCTTCTACATGGTGTTCGAGCATTCGGTCGTGAACATGTTCCTGTTCCCGTCAGGACTGCTGCTCGGCGCAAAGTTCTCGATCCTGGACTATTTGATCTGGAACGAGATCCCGACCGTGCTCGGCAACCTCGTCGGCGGCCTGGCCTTCACCGGCATGACCCTCTACGCTACGCACGTCATGACCCTGCCGAAGCGCGAGGTCGGCAAGGCTACGAAGCCCCGCGTTGCGGCCTGATCGAATACGTCTCGACAGAGGAGCCTCGCCTGCGCAGGGTGAGGCTCCTCTTTCCTGGTGACGACGATGACCCCCGGACTCCTGATTTCGGTCGGCCAGCACTCCGACAAGGGTCGCAAGCCCCTCAACCAGGATTTTCACGGCGTCCTCATTCCAGAGGAGCCGCTGCTCAGCCTGAAGGGCATCGCCGCCGTCCTCGCCGACGGCATTTCGAGCAGCACGGTGAGCCAGATCGCCAGCGAGTCGGCGGTCAAGAGCTTCCTGATGGACTATTACTGCACGTCGGAATCCTGGACGGTGAAGACGTCTGCCCGCCGCGTGCTGGATGCCACCAATTCCTGGCTGCACGCGCAGACGCGCAAGAGTCAATACGCCTATGATCGCGACAAGGGCTATGTCTGCACCCTCACCGCCATGGTCATCAAGGCGACCACCGCGCATATCTTCCATGTCGGTGACTGCCGCGTCTACCGCGTCGCCGGTAAGGCGCTCGAGCAACTGACCGACGATCACCGGATCATCGTGTCGTCGGAGCAGACTTATCTCGGCCGCGCACTCGGCATCAATCCGCAGCTCGAGATCGACTATCAGGCCTTCGAGATCGAGGCGGGCGACACCTTTCTGCTGGCGACCGACGGCGCCTACGAATTCGTCGACGCGCGCTTCGTCACGAGCGCGCTGAACGAGCACGCAGGCGAGCTCGACGCGGCGGCCAAGGCCATCGTCGAGGAAGCCTACCGGCGCGGCAGCGACGACAACATCACGGTCCAGATCCTGCGCATCGATGCAGTGCCCCAGCGCGAGCCGGCCGGCATCTTCAATCAGACGTCCCAATTGCCGCTGCCTCCGCTGCCGGAACCGCGCGCGATCTTCGACGGCTACCGGATCATCCGCGAGATCCACGGCAGCAGCCGCAGTCATATCTACTTTGCCGTCGACACCGAGACCGAGGAGCCGGTCGCGCTCAAGCTGCCGTCGGTCGACCTGCGCGATAACGCCGCCTATCTCAAGCGCTTCCTGATGGAGGAATGGATCGCGCGCCGGATCGACAGCCCGCACGTGCTGAAGCCGCGGTCACAGTCGAGACGGCGCAGCTATCTCTACATCGCGACCGAATTCGTCGAAGGCCAGACCTTGAAGCAGTGGATGACCGACAATCCACGCCCCGATCTCGAAACCGTCCGCGGCCTGATCGAGCAGGTCGCCGCGGGCTTACGCGCCTTCCACCGCATGGAGATGCTGCATCAGGACCTCAGGCCGGACAACATCCTGATCGACAAGACCGGCACCGCCAAGATCATCGACTTCGGATCGGTCAGGGTGGCCGGCGTCGCGGAAGCGGCGCCGCGAGACGAGGCCGACGACATCCTGGGAACGGTCCAGTACACGGCGCCGGAGTACTTTCTCGGCGAAGGCGGCTCGCCGCGCTCCGACATGTTTTCGTTGGCTGTGATCTGCTACCAGATGCTGACGGGGAAGTTGCCCTATGGCACCCAGGTTGCCCGAATTCGGCGCAAGGCGGACGTGCGGCGACTTCAGTATCGCCCGGCCGACGAGGACCGCAATGTGCCGGCCTGGGTCGACGGCGCGCTCAGGCGCGCGCTACATCCCGATCCCTACAAGCGGCACGAGGATCTGTCCGAATTCGTCTACGAGCTCCGCACGCCCAATCCGGTCTATCTCGACACGCGGATCACGCCGCTTTTGGAGCGCAGTCCGCTGATGTTCTGGAAATTGACCACGGCGGCGCTCGCCTGCGCGGTCGTCGTGCTGCTGGCGATATTGCACGCGCGCTGATCAGGGGCGTGGCCTCGCAGGGCTCACCACGTGATCAGCGGAGACTGATGCAGCCATGCATCGGCGCGCACCTGATCCAGCACGAATTTTGCGACGTCTGCGCGCGCTATGCTGCCGCCATGGAAGTCCGAAAGATCCGTCAGGGCCCGCACCGAGCCGCGGCCGGGCTTGTTGTTCAGGGCGGAAGGAGGAACCAGGACCCCAGTCCAGCCCGCTGTCTCTGACGATGGCTTCCTGCCGGTTCTTGTCGGCGTACACCTTCTTCAGGAGGAGCGGAAAGATCACATTGTCGGCGAGAAAGCCGCCGTGCCCGGCGCCGTCGCCGGCGCCGATCCCCGTAATGCAAACCAGACGGGAGACATGTTTGGCCTTCACTCGCGCTCACGAGCGCGCGCGTCGCGCTCGAGAGAAGCGTTACCTTGCGGAACGGGCTTACCGGTGTACCCAGCGCACTGACGACGGCGTCACGGCCTTCGAGGGCTTCGAGCAAAACTGTTTCGTCGCGGGCGTCTCCTCGCCCCCGTGATGTCACTCGCCTTTTCGGCGGAACGCACCAGCACGGTGACCTCGTACCCCCGCGCCACCGCCTGGCTGACGATCAGCCGGCCGGTGGCGCCGGTGGCGCCAAGTACCAGTATCTTCGCTGCGCCCTCCGGATTCGCCGGAACGGCGCCGGTCGAAGCGATCATGATCGAATTCCTTGTGAGGATTGGGGCGTGCCGTATCGTCAGGCGGAGGCGGCGATCTCGGAGACGAAGTCGCGATAGGAGCGCAGGGGACGGCGCAGCAGCGCGGTCAGACGCTCGACGTCGCCGGCCTCGGGCACCATTCCCTCGGTGAGGAAACGCTCGCTCATCAGCCGCATGTCGAAGGCCATCCAGCTCGGCATGAACTGCCTGAGATTCTTCTCGAAGCCGGCGGTATCGTCGCCGGGATAGGCGATGGTGCGACCCAGAACCTCCGACCAGACGGCGGCGGCTTTCGCGCCGGTCAGCGTTTCGGGACCGACGAGATTGATGCGGTCGAGCGGCAGCGAGGCTGCGGCTCGCTCTCGACGGATCAGTTCGATGGCGGCGATCTCGCCGATGTCGCGTGCATCGATCATGGCGAGTCCCTTGCTCCCGATGGGCATCGGATAGATGCCGTATCCGGTCACCACGTCCTTGATCGTGACGTCGTTGTTCATGAAGTAAGCGGGGCGCAGGATGGTGGCGTTGAAGCCCATCTGCTCGATCATCCGCTCGACACCGAACTTGCCGGCAAAGTGCGGCACGTTCACGTAGCGATCGCTGTGGATCACCGAGAGGTAGACGACCCGCTCGACGCCGGCCTCGCGGGCCACGTTGAGCGCAATCAGCGCCTGCGTGAATTCATCCGGCACCACTGCGTTGAGCAGGAACAGGGTCGAGACTCCGCTAAACGCGCCGCGGAGCGCGTCGACATCGAGCAGGTCGCCCTGCACGACATTGACGCCTGTCGGGAGGTTTGCCTTTGCAGGATCGCGGGCGAGAGCACGGACATCGGCGCCGCGCTTGACGAGTTGTTCGACGACGTGGCGGCCAATGGTGCCGGTTGCGCCGGTAACGAGGATGGTCATGGGATCACTCCGGGTTGGGTGCAGAAGACACAAGGGAAATTAGTGATCCACATTTGAACCGATAGACGATATATGTAGACTGACCGTCTCACTGGTGGAACGATGGACCTGCTCGCACTCGCCGATTTCAACCTCGTCGCCCGACACGGCGGGTTCGGACGCGCCGCACGGGCCGCCGGGCGCCCGAAAGCCACCCTGTCCCGACGGGTCGCCGAGCTGGAGGCCGCGCTCGACCTGCGCCTGTTCGAGCGCGGCGCGCGCGCCCTGAAACTCACGCAGGAAGGACGCGCCCTTTACGAGCGGACGGGGGCATTGCTCGTCGAGCTCGACGAGGCGGCCGCGGCAATCGCTTCGGGTGGGGACAGGCCGCGGGGTCGCCTGCGGATCAGCGCGCCTTTGCTGTTTTCGCAAACTGCAATGGGGAATCTCGCGGCCGGGTTCGCGCTCAGATATCCGGAGGTCCGTCTTGAGGTCACGACGGAAGATCGCTCCGTGGACATGGTGGAGGAAGGGTATGACCTCGTCATTCGGGTCAATCCGGCTCCGGACGAGAGCCTTGTGGGCCGGATCTTTCTGCGCGACCGGCTAGTGGTCGTGGCGAGCCCGGATTTGAAGCGACCGCGGGACGGTATCGCTGTGCCGGCTGTCATGCGCGGAGCGGGCGACCAGCTAACAACCTGGGAGGTGACGGTGCCAGGCGGACGATCGCGCATCACGGTTGATCCGGTCCTTCGCCTGTCATCGCTCGTCATGGTCCGCGATGCAGTCCGGGCGGGCGTCGGCGCCGCGCGCCTTCCCGTGTCACTGGTCAGTCACGACCTGGCTGCCGGCACGCTGGTGCATTGGGGCAACATCGACGGACCAGAGATCGCGTTGTGGACGCTCTATCCATCGCGGCGGCTCTTGAGCGCGCGCGTATCCGCCTTCCTCGACTTCATGAAAGAAGCCTTTCCGATGGGGACGCCTGACGAGTTGGCGGCCTTCATCGGGCGCTGAGAGGCGGCGCGCGCTGCTCGCGCCTGACCGTCAGGCCGGCTCCTCCGCCTTCGTCCCCAGCGGCTTCGGCGCCATACCGCCGCCCGGCTTGAGGTGGAATTCATAGCTCATCAGGTGCCACTGCCCGTTCGCCCTGGTGCCGTCGGGCATCTCAAGGTCGTTGCGCGGCTCGACCTTGGCCACCAGATCGTCCTTCACACCGAACACCACGTCGGAATCCAGGTATTTGTCGCCATCCATGAAGACGTGGGTGATCAGCGGCTCATAACCCTTTGCATTGACCAGGAAATGGACATGCGCCGGGCGCATCGGGTGGCGGTTGGTCTGCATGATCATCTCGCCGACCGGACCGTCGGTCGGGATAGGGTAGCTGCACGGCAGGATGGTGCGAAAGAAGAACCGGCCGTCGTCATCGGTGATGAAGCGCGCCCGCGCTGAGGCGCCGACCTCGTCATAGTTCGGCTTCTGTGAATCGTAGAAGCCGTCATCGTCGGCATGCCAGACGTCGACGGGGACATTCGCGAGCGGCTTGCCCTTGAGATCGGTGACGCGGCTCTGCACGAACATCCGTTCGCCGGTCTGATTGTTCGGCGAGATGTCGGTGCCGTGCGCGGTCACCTTGTGCTCGCCGACGTAGAACGGGCCGAGCACCGTGGTCTGGGTGGCGCCCTCGCGGTCGCGGTGATTGACTGCGTCGACCAGCATGGAGACGCCGAGCACGTCGGATAGCAGGATGAACTCCTGGCGGGTGTCGGTGCATTTCTGGCCGGTGCGGGTCAGGAAATCGATGGCGTATTCCCACTCCTCGAAGGTGAGACCGGTCTTGCTCACGTAATCGTGCAGCGACTTCACCAATTCCTGGAGCAGGAATTTCGCGCGCGGGTCGGGTGTCTGGTCAAAGCTCCGGACGACGGCTTCGGTGAGCTCGGTCTCGTTGAACTGGGTCATGGTGCGTTTGCCTGCGTTTTCTCGTTGGCCCGTTGGGATCTCTTGGGCTGCTTGGAGGCGTTCCAGGTTGGAGCCTACACTAACCGGCCGCCCGGCGTTAAGCGCGACCAGCTTGGAATGAGCCCGCCATTTCGGCTATCAACGGAGCGACAAAAACTGCCCGGAGGAACAGATGCTCGCGCCCACACCCGCCTCGCCCGAATGCGTCGGCATGTCTAAGACCGCACTGGACCGCGTCGATACGCATCTGAAGAACCGGTACATCGACGCGGGCCGGTTCCCCGGCGCGCATCTCCTCGTCTACCGCCGCGGCAAGGTCGCACACAGCTCGGTTCAGGGCCTTGCCGACGTCGAGCGCAAAGTGCCGGTCAAGGACGACACCATCTACCGCATCTATTCCATGACGAAGCCGCTCACCAGCATCGCCTTCATGATGCTGGTCGAGCAAGGTCTCGTCGCGATCGACGAGCCTGTCGCCAAGTACATTCCGGAATGGAAGGATCTCGGCGTATTCGTCGCCGGCACCTACCCGGCCTTCCTGACCCGGCCGCCGTCCCGGCCGATGCTGATCGTCGACCTCCTGCGCCATACTTCCGGCCTCACCTACGGCTTCCAGCAGCGCTCCAATGTTGATGCCGCCTATCGCGCCGAGAAGATCGGGGAGGTCGAGAAGTCCGGCACGCTCCAGACCATGATCGAGAGCCTTGCAAAGATCCCGCTGGAGTTCTCGCCGGGCGAGGCCTGGAACTACTCGGTCGCGACCGACGTGCTCGGCTATCTCGTCGCCAAGATTTCAGGCATGCCGTTCGAGCAGTTCCTGAAAGCGCGCATCCTCGATCCACTCGGCATGACCGACACCGACTTCCACGTGCCAGCCTCGAAGGCGCATCGTTTCGCGGCCTGCTATTCCGCCGATCCAGGCGGCGGAATGACGTTCCATGCCGGCCAGCGGCGCGAGGGCCTGACGCTCCAGGATGATCCGGCAACCAGCTCGTTCCTGTCGCCGCCCTCCTTCATCTCCGGCGGCGGCGGGCTGTGCTCGACGGTCGCCGATTATCTCACCTTCTGCCGCGCGCTGCTCAACGGTGGCGAGCTCGGCGGCGTCAGGCTGATCGGGCCGAAGACGCTGGCGCTGATGACGAGCAACCACATTCCGGGCGGACGCTTCCTGCCCGAGGTGTCACGCTCGCTGTTTTCGGAAGCTGCCTATAACGGAATCGGCTTCGGCCTTGGCTTTGCCGTGACCATGCGCCCGGCCGACACGCTGATCGCCGGCAGCCCCGGCGAATACAATTGGGGCGGCGCGGCGACGACCTCGTTCTGGATCGACCCCGCCGAAGAGCTGATCACGATCTTCATGACGCAGGTATTGCCCTCGAGCGCCTATCCGATCCGTCGCGAGCTGCGCAGCATGGTCTACGCCGCGATCACCGAGAGCAATCTGTAAGGGATGGAATGGATCCCGCGGCCTTGGCCGCGGGATCGCGCCATCAGACGCTCATTTGAGCATCTCCGGCACGATCAGACGCGGCAAGAACAGCGACACGCTCGGCCAAACGATGAGCGCCGCCAGCACGAGCAGCATCGGAATCAGCATGATCACCGTGTCCTTCAGAGCATAACGCAGCCGCACGCCCGCGATCGAACAGGCGATCATCAGACATAGACCATAGGGCGGCGTCACCAGTCCGAAGGCCAGCGAGACGATGGAGATGATCGCGAACTGGACCGGATGGAGGTCGACGGATTTAGCCAGCGGCTCCAGCACCGTGCCGACGATGATGATCGCCGGGATGGCGTCGAGGAAGCAGCCCACCACCAGGAAGCAGAAGGCGATGAAGAAGCCGGCCCCGACGCTGCCCATGCCCCATGTCGAGACGTTGGCCAGCAGCTCTTGCGGGATCCTGTAATAGGCAAGCAGCCAGCCAAACGCGCTCGCGGTGCCGACGCAAAACAGCGCCACGCCGGAAAGGCGCCCGGTATCGAGCAGGGCCTTGTATAATTCGCGCGGGCCTGTCTCGCGATAGAAGAACGCCGAGAGCGCGACGGAATAGAGCACCGCGACGCAGGCGGACTCGGTTGCAGTGAACCACCCGAGCAGAATGCCGCCGACGATGATGAACGGAGTCATCAGCGCTGGTATCGACCGCCAAATGGCGCATCGCATCTCGACCCAGGTCGCCTTCGGATAGGTCGGGTAGCCGCGGCGCACGGCATAGACGTGCACCGTTGCCATCTGCGCGCCCGCGATCAGCAGGCCCGGCACGATGCCGGCCAGATACATCGCCGCGATCGAGGTCGAGATCAGCCCGCCCCAGACGATCATGAGGATCGACGGCGGGATGATGACAGCCAGCACCGCAGAAACCGCGGTGATGGCGATGGAAAAGGAGAGATCGTAGCCTTCCTTGGTCTGTGCATCGATGAAGATCTTTGATTGGCTCGCCGCGTCGGCGGTGGAGGACCCGGAGATTCCTGCAAAGAACACCGACAGCACGACGTTGATCTGCGCCAGGGATCCCGGCCAGTGCCCGACCAACGATCGCGATAGCGCCACCAGGCGGTCGGTGATGCCGCCGATGCTCATCAGATTCGCCGTCAGCAGGAAAAACGGGACCGCGAGCAGGATGAATGAATTGTACGCGTTGAAGGTCTCCTGCGCGAGCGTCATCAGTGACAGGTGCGGCTCGATCAGCAGGATCGGCACGCAGGCAAGGCCGAGCGCGAAAGCGACCGGCACGCGCACGATGAGCAGGCCGATGAAAACCCCGAACAGCACCATCGCGGCCTGTCCAGCAGAGAGTACATTGCCGCTCATCGCCCCGCCCCAACCAGAACGCGCATTTCATCAATGATCTGTTCGCCTGCAAAGACGATCCACGTCGCGCCGGTCACGGGCCAGGCAATGTGAATCAACCAAAGCGGCAGATCGGCCAATTCCGAAGTTCTGTTCCAGGCGAAGCGGGTAAACTCCATGCCGGCCAATAGGAACACCAGCGCCAATGCCAGCACGCCGAGACGGGCGAGGATCCGCACCGCGGCCTCCGATCGCCGCGACAGATTGGGCCACACGTCGACCTCAAAATGCTGCGCTTCCCGCACACCGACCATGGCCCCGATCATGATCGTCCAGATGAAGAGAAACCGCGCCATCTCCTCCGTCCAGATGTAGGAAGGAATGAAGGGCGTGTAGCGCGAGATGATTTGCAGCGTGACCGGAAGAACCAGGATACCGACGCTGGCGGCCAGCAGGAATTCCAGCAGCTTCCCATAGGCCGCCGTGACGCGACGCCACAACGACGGTGTGGACGGGACGGGCATTTCAGACATTGGGGCTCCCTGCGGCAGTTCATCCGCCTTCCGGGCAAGAAGCGGGGCCTGCCCGGACTAATGTCGGCGGACAGAGCGACCTCAGACGACGTTGATCTTCTCGAAAATGGCTTCGGCACCAATTTCCTTGGCGTAGGTGGCCATCACGGGATCGGCGAGCTTCTTCATGGCGTCGCGCTCCTCGAAGGGAACGCGCTTGAGCTTGCCGGCCTTCTCGAGCGTGTCGAGCTTGACGACCTCTTCGCTCGACTCGAGCTGACGGCCGTAGTCGCCTGCCTCCTTGCCGGCCTTCATGATCGCGTCCTGCAGATCCTTCGGCAAGGTCTTCAGCGTCTTCACCGAGAAGCAGATCGGCCGGATCGACACCGCGTGCTGCGTCAGGCTGAGATGCGGGGCCACTTCATAGAACTTCATCGCTTCGACGCCGGCCGCCTCGTTTTCGCCGGCCGATATCACACCATTCTGAATCGCGTTGTAGATCTCGTTATAGGCGATCACCGTCGGGCTCATGCCGACCGCCGCAAACGTCTTCGACCAGATCGGCGCGCCCTGCACGCGAACCTTGAGACCCCTAAGATCGGCGAGATTCTTGAGCGGCTTGTTGGCGAAGATGTTGCGGATGCCACCGCCGGCATAACCGATCAGAACGACCTCGGCCTTCGCCGCGACCTCGTCGGCGATCGGTGTCAGGATATTGGCCTCGACGACCTTGTTCATGTGCTCGATGCCCTTGAACACGAAGGGCGCATCGATGAATGGGGCCGCCTTGGCGAAGGTCGACATATGGGCCGGCGAGACGATGCCGTAATCGACCGCCTTGCCCTGCGACATATACTCGAAATATTGCTTCTCGAGGCCGAGCGAGGAGTTCTTGTGCAGCGTGAAGTTGACGGGCTTGCCGTAGTACTTCCTCACCAGCTCCTCGAACCGGATCAGCGCCCGGTTGAAGGCATGATCGTCGTTGAACTGGACGGCGCCGTTCAGCGTGATCGGTGCTTGCGCCCTGAGGATCGACGGCATGCCGATCGTAGCCGCCGCAGCGGTCGCACCGATACCAGCGAGAAATGACCTTCGCTTCATCGTCTCCCCTCCCTTTGATGCTCCGCCCCTGTGGCCGGGGCGTGAGCGCGGCCGGCTTACGGCCGGCGTTCGGGGAGCGTATGAAAAACTACGGCGGGACGGAAGTCATTTCGCGTACGTTGTCGCTCCTCTTCGTCGCAGAGCTGCGCCTGCGCGATCTGTTGCACTGCAACTCGCGTTCCTGCTGGCGCAAGGCCGCATGCGCCACTTCCGGCTCTCGTAAAAGCGGAAGGCTTGCGGGCCTGTGCGCTGCACGCAGAGGTCCGCCCGCCTCCCGCGAGAGGCCTAGTGCATGTGGCCAATCAGATAGATGCCGCCGCCGATCACAACGATCGCCGGCACGGCCCAGAGAATAAATACGGGCATCAACACTCTCCCTAATTGGATGTGCAGACCTTGACGGTCTTCATGCTGCTCTCAGCCTCGGTACGCGTCTTGTAGACCGTGCCCGAAGGGCTGACGACGGTCATGGAGGCGTCTGTCGGCTTCTTATCGACGACAGTGCACTTCTTGGTCTTGACGTCCTGGACGACGTAGAACTCGTCGGCCGCGAACGCTGGCATGGAGAAAGCAGCAACCATCAGTGCTGCGGTCGCAATCTTCAGCTTCATGTTTTCCTCCTCCAACTTCCGGGCAGTTTGGCCCGGTCAATTTACAACGGGAAAAAGCGGCAACTTGTTCCCTGGGCTGGGAACCTCGCTCACCCCAAGTTGTTGGTGGCACACTTAATTCTTTTGAGGAGAACGAGATGAAAAAACTGTTCCTGCTGTCCGCTGCGGCGGTCCTGATTTCGACCAGCGCTTTCGCGCAGTCCACTGTGGTGACCACCACCGGAACCGGTCACGCGGCGACAGTTCAGATCGAGCCGCAATACCGGACCAAGATCAAATCCTACATCACCGAGCACCGCGTCCGTCCGCTGACGACGAAGGAAAAGATTGTCGTCGGCGCGACGGTGCCGGGTGACGTCGAGCTTGAGGCCGTTCCGGCGGATTGGGGGCCGTCGCTGACGAAGTACCGCTATGTCTATTTCGGCGATCGCGTGATGCTGGTGGATCCGGGTTCACGCACGGTCGTTCAGGAAATCGATTGATCACGACGTGACCTCCGGCGGCTGTCGCCAGCGGCGGCCGCCCACTTGGAGTTGACCGCATGAAATCGCATCGAGAGGCCCGGATCGCCGGGCTCAGTCTGGCGGCTGTCTACGCCACGTGCCTGCTATTGACCGCGATCGCGATGATCTGACCCCCGCCCCGGCTGCATCCCAAAATCTCCCGGCCTGCTCGCGGATGCGAAAAATCGTGGCGCCGGAGAAGTGCTGCCCTTATGGTCTTGCCAAAACCATAATCTAGCGCCGCTGCGCTGGAATCGGGACGCCCGCGTTTGTCAAAGCTTACCCTGCCGGTCCGACTCGCTCTCCTGGTCGCGGGAACGATGTTGCCGCTGATCATTTTCGCGGTCGGCATCGCCGTCTACAATTACAAGCAGGATCGAACTGACGCGACCAGCCGCGTGCTGGAGAACGTGCGCAGCATGCGCCTTGTGCTGGACTCCGAAGTGCAGCGGATGACCGGCGGCCTGCAGGTCCTGGCGCTGACGAATTCGCTGCGCAACGACGACTTCCAGAACTTCCGCCGCATCGCGCTCGGCTTCCTCGACCAGTATGGCAAGGGCGGTCTCGTGTTGATCTCCGACCGCAAGGGCCGGCTGTTGTTCTCCTCGACGACGGACGACATCGCGAGCCTGCCGCGGCGCGGCAATCTGGAGATCATCGAAAAGGTATTCGCAACCAGGTCGCCGCAATATTCCGACCTGTTCACCGGCGCGATCAACGGGCGGCAGGTGCTCACCGTCGAGGTCCCGGTATTGCGCGATGGCGAGGTGATCTACGATCTCTGCTTCAGCCCGCCGATCAGCATCTTTCAGGAGCTGCTGGAGAAGCAGCGCCCCGACCGGCTTTGGACAGTGGCCCTGCTCGACACCAAGGCCGTCGTATTCGCGCGCGCACCGAACCCTGCCGAGACGGTCGGCAAGCAGGCTTCCGGCGCGCTATACGATGCGATGTCTCGGACGTCGGAGGCAGCCCTTTCGACCGTTTCGCTCGACGGGATCGCGCTCTCCTCAGCTTTTACCAGGTCGCACCTAACCGGTTGGACGGTCGTGGCTGGCGTCGCCGAGAGCTCGTTGATCGCGCCGCTCTGGCACAACATCGCCATCACCAGCCTGATCGGCGGCATCCTGCTGCTGACCGGCCTGACCTTCGCAGTCAGGATGGCGACCACGATTGCGCGCGGTGAGATGCTGCACAATCTGCTGATTGAGGAGCTCAACCACCGGGTCAAGAACACGCTGGCCCTGATGCAGGCGATCGCGGTGCAGACCTTCCGCAGCGCCAGCCGGGACGAGCGGACCAAGTTCGAGGGACGGCTCGGCGCGCTGGCCGAAGCGCACAATCTCTTGAGCCAGGAGAAGTGGGCGGGCTCGGAGCTGAGAGGCGTTATTGCCCGCGCAATTCAGCCGTTCCTGCTCGCCAAGCCCGACCGCATCCGCATGGCCGGCCCGGCTGTGCCGCTGTCGCCGCGGCTCGCCGTGGTGCTGTCGATGATCGTGCACGAGATCGCCACCAACGCCGCGAAATACGGCGCGCTGTCCAACGAGACCGGCCGGGTGACCCTGGACTGGGAGGTCATCGCCGATGCGCCGAAGCCGCGGCTGCGGCTGATCTGGACCGAGATCGGCGGACCGCCGGTGACGGCCCCAGTGCAACGCGGCTTCGGCTCGCGCCTGATCGAGCGCAGCGCGCGCGACCAGCTCGGCGGCGAGGCAACCGTCGACTTCCTGCCGCGCGGCGTCGTCTGCACGGTGACGTGCGCGCTGGATGAGATGCGGTGAACGGAATGAAGGGGCATCGGCGATGAGAATCAACCATGTGCAGATCCTCGAAGCAAAAGCTTTCGCCGCCTGGCGGGCGTCCTCGCTCTGTTGATCAGAGCGTTGCGACCCCTGCTGAGAAGCGCGAAAACGAAAACGCTCGGATCGTACAAACTCCGTAGCGTCTTTGCTTCGTCTCAGCGCCGTCTTCATGTTCACAGAGCTGATGTCAGGCTTTCATCAGTCGGGCGGTTGCCTGACCTGCAGCGAGAAATAGCCAATCTACCCGATCGTCTGCAACGCCGGGAACGTCTCCAGCAGCCAGATGCTCACGTTCGACACCGCGCCGGTGAGGAAGCCGATGCCGGTGATCACCATCAATACGCCCATGGCGCGCTCGACGTTGACGAGCTGGCCCTTCATCCGTGCGAACAGCGCGGAGAACTGCTCGATCATCAGGGCGGCGATCAAGAAGGGAATGCCGAGGCCCGCGGAATAGACAGCGAGCAGGCCCGCGCCCTTGGTGACCGTCGCTTCGGCCGCGGCAATCGACAGGATCGCGGCGAGGATCGGGCCGATGCAGGGCGTCCAGCCGAACGCAAAGGCGAGCCCCATGATGTAGGCGCCCCAGAGCCCGACGGGCTTCGGGATCGGCAGCCGGCCCTCGCGCATCAACAGGCCGATCCGCGTCAGTCCCAGGAAGTGCAGGCCCATGATGATGATGACGATGCCTGCGAGAATCGACAGCTCGGCCGACCAGGCGCGGATCAGGCCTCCGATCAGCGAGGCACTGGCACCGAGCGCCACGAACACGGTCGAGAAGCCAAGCACGAACAGGAGTGCCGACATCATGATCGCGCGCTTGGACGCCGCGGCCGGCTGGTCGCTTTCGACATGCTCGATCGTGGCGCCCGTAAGATAGATCAGATAGGGCGGGACCAAAGGCAGGACGCACGGCGAGAGGAAGCTGACCAGGCCGGCAATCAGCGCCGCCGGAATCGAAACATTTTGCATGATGCAGTCGGAGCCATCTCAGGCCCGGCACGAGGCGCGGGGAACGCGCGCGGACCGGACCGAACCGGCTCTGGTGTAACCGATGGCTAAGAATGCGCAACAGAGGTGCGCGAAATCCAGGGCTCCTCCCGATGCCGCCCCTGATCACAGATGCGGCATCGGGATGCGCTCAAATCTCGCCGAAAAGCGAGACTCGGCGGCGCGGCTACTTCACCACGCGGAGCAGCGGACGCCGGGGCTGGACCTGCGTCTGCTTGGAAGGGGACGGCGGTTCGCTCGCAGCGCTCCGCAGCATTTCGTCGCACAATGCCTTGAGATCGGCATCGTCAATGCCTTTTAGCTTCATCCTGACGTCGAGAATGACAATGGACAGCAGCTCGGCCGACTCGCGGCTGTTGCTCGCATTGAGAACCCTGCGGCACTCCTCGAGCGTTTCCAGCACCGACTGCAAATGTTCGTCTGAATGCGACACCGGCGTTCTTTCCGTTAAATCGGCCTGCGAGACGTGGTTGTGACGACCCCTTCGGCCCCCGTGGAGCGACAAGGATAACATGAGGCCTCTGAGCCTCTGAACACGATTTCAGTGTGTCTCTGCGGTGAAACCGCGGTTCCCGCCAACATCGTCCCACGACGCCACCGGCAACCATCGGAGCGATCCGGGACCAAACGTCTGGTGTGCAGCGATTGATCCATCCGGGACGATGGCAACGGCTCGCGCGCATGAACGTCCATTGCGGACAGCTCCGACAATCCCGCAGCCATCTCAAGGCTCGCAACGGAACTCACGCAATGACCCCTCAAACGAGCAACAGTCTGCCCGATTCCAACCCCGGCAGCACTCAAATACCGCTCGCGCCGCAGTAAGGATGACGTTCAAAACTCATCACCCCGCAACCCGCCGTGGTTGTAGTTTGCGCCAGATTCTGCCAGTTTAGCAAACCGAAGGGAATTGTATGCACTCCTTGGCGGAAAGGGGCGTTCCGCTGGAAGAACGCCCAAAAACAAATATCAGCGGCCTCTCCGATTGGGACGCGGCCCGCATATTCCTGGAAGTCGTCCGATGTGGAAGTTTCCGCTCGGCGGCCGAACGCCTGTCGCTGTCGATCAACGCCGTCCGTCGCCGGATCGATGATTTCGAGCGTCAGACCGGCACCACCCTGTTCACCCGCGACGTCCACGGCACCCATCTGACCGACGAAGGTGCGACGGTGGTCTCCGCCGTCGAGCGCATGGAGGCGGCGGCCTTCGACGTGCTGCGGACCAGCGATTCGACGGCCAATGCCCTGTCCGGCGAAGTCCGCGTCGCCGTCACCGAGGGACTAGGGACGTTCTGGCTCGCACCGCGGCTGGTTGAATTCCAGCAAGCCTATCCGAAGATCCTGGTCGACCTGCATTGCGCGATGCGTTCGGCCGACGTCTCCCGCCACGAGGCCGACGTCGCCATCCATCTGTCGCGTCCCTCGGCCCTCGACGTCAAGCTGGTGCGGCTCGGCCGTATGCATCTGATGTTCTGGGCCTCGGAGAAATACATCGCAAAACATGGCGCGCCGCGCTCGGCAGCCGAATTGATCAAGCACCGCTTGGTGCTCCAATTCGCCGACCAGCTCGCCGCCAAGGAATCTTTCGAGAGTTTCTTCCCGGGCGTGTCGGAGCGTGACCTTCTGGTCATGAAGACCAACGTCTCGAGCGCTAACTACTGGGCGGTCGCGAATGGCGCCGGAATCGGCGTATTTCCGAGCTACGCCATTGCGCTTGGCGGGAAGTTGATTCCACTGGAGGTCGAGCTGAACCGACCGCTGGACATCTGGCTGTCCTACCATCCCGGTAGCGGCCGGATTCCGCGCGTGCGGCACATGATTGACTGGCTGATCGAGGCTTTCAATCCGGCTCGCTTCCCGTGGTTTAAGGAAGAGTTCGTGCATCCGCATGAATTCAACGACTCGTATATGGGCGAACCCCTGACCCAGCTCTTCGGGGGATTTTCAACCGAAGAACAACGGTGAGAAGTATGAAAACAGCGGCGAAGAGAATGAAGCAGCGCAGTGCCGGCAAGCCGGACATTGAGCTTGGCAAGCGGATCCGTCTGCGGCGCGTCGAGATGAAGATCTCGCAGGCCGAGCTCGGCGAGAAGCTTGGCGTCAGCTTCCAGCAGGTCCAGAAATACGAGAAGGGCGTCAATCGCGTCGGTGCGGCGCGGCTTCAGCAGATCGCCACCGCCCTCGACGTGCCTGTGACCTTCTTCTATGACGGCGACAACAAGGCGCGCGAAGTGGAGAGCCTGCTCTTCCTCGACAGCGCCTTCAGCCTCCGGCTGCTGCGCGCCTACAGCAAGATCAAGGACCAGACGGTGCAGCGTCAGCTCGTCTCGCTGATGGAATCGATCGCAGCGAACGAAGCCTGATTCGATCGACGCTCTGGCCTCAACGGCCGATGTTCAATCCGTCGCGTCACGGGGCGCGGCCGGATTGAACGAGCGGATTGGCTGTATCTGAGCCCGCGCGGGGTGCGCGCGGCCTTCTCGGGGCGGCATGACCGCTCCTTTTTCATGCAATTACTGCCACTCGCCCGCGGGTTTTGCTGCCCCCTCGCCGCGCCATGCGATCGCAGCACAGGCGGATGCAATACACCTCGCCCTACCCGGTTGACCGCGGCGGCGCCCGCGCCGCACATTGCCTCGCCAACGACAGCGAGCGCGCGATGTCCGACATGACCGACACGACAGAAACCGCTTACGCCGACCGCAAGATCCTCAAGCACACGACCGGCGGCGTCGGCGTGATCACCTTCAACAATCCCGACAAACGCAACGCGATGTCGCTGGAGATGTGGGAGGGATTTGGCGAGGCGCTGACCAGCCTGCGCGACGACGAGACCGTGCGCGTCGTGATCCTCCGCGGTGCCGGCGGCAAGGCGTTCGTGTCGGGCGCGGACATCAGCCAGTTCGAGAAGACGCGGCACAACGCGGCGGCGTCCGAGGAGTACGCCAAGCGCAGCGCCGCCCAGCGCGCGCTGCTCGCTGATTATCCCAAGCCGACCATCGCCTGCATCCAGGGTTTTTGCCTCGGCGGCGGCATGCAGGTCGCGATGCTTGCCGACATCCGCATCGCCTCGCACGACAGCCAGTTCGGCATTCCCGCGGCCAGGCTCGGCATCGCCTATGGCTATGAAGGCTTGCGGCACCTGGTGTCGCTGGTCGGCCCGTCCTGGGCGCGCCTGTTGATGTACACGAGCATGCGCATCGATTCCTCCGAGGCGCTGCGCATCGGCCTCGTCGAGCGCGTGATCCCCGACGATCAACTCTGGGGCGAGACCATGGGAATCGCGCAGACCATTTCCGAAAACGCGCCGCTCGCAATCAAGGCCGCCAAGATCACCATCGCGCAAGTTCTGAAGGACGAGAGCCAGCGCGACATGGACACGATCAAGACGATCGGTAACGCCTGCATGGACTCCCAGGATTTTCGTGAGGGCCGGCAGGCCTTCATGGAAAAGCGCAGGCCCAAGTTCCAGGGGCGCTGAAGCTGAACCGACGTTCAGGAAGATTAAATTCCTCGCGCTTTTCAATGCATCAGCAACCAGTTGATCTGTCGAAAGTTCTCCCGCCACCAATGAGGGAGATTGCGATGACACTCAAATTTGCTGTGCTTGGTCTGGCTGCCTTGGGCGGTGCGGCGCTCGCCTCGGGCCCCGCGCTCGCGGCAATGCCGAACGGCATTCCGCAGGCGGACAAGATTGCGAGCGGCCCGGCCGCTGAAGTCGAACAGGTGCGCTGGGTCTGTAACCCCTGGGGCCGCTGCTGGTGGCGTCCGAACTATTACCGCGCCTACGGTTTTTACGGCGGTCCGCGCTTCTACGGTCCGCGTCCGTGGGGCTGGCGTCACCACCACTGGCGCCGCTGGTGAACGACAAAGGGGCCCCAAGGGGGCCCTTTCTTTGGCTACAGCGCCGCGAGCACCGCTTTCGTAATGTCCGCCGTGCCGTTGCTGCCGCCGAACTCCATCGGCTTGATGCCGCCGGCATAGACCTGGTCCACCGCACGCTCGATCGTCTCGCCGGCCTCAGCCGCGCTCTCGATGCCGTGCTTGTCGGCGAGCCAGTCCAGCATCATCGCCGCCGACAGGATCATGCCGGTGGGATTGGCCTTGCCCTGCCCCATAATGTCGGGCGCGGTACCGTGGCAGGGCTGGAACACCGCGTACTTGTCGCCGATATCGGCCGACGGCGCCATGCCGAGGCCGCCGATCAGGCTCGCGGTGATGTCGGAGACGATGTCGCCGAACATGTTCTCCATCACCATCACGTCGAAATCCCAGGGACGCTTCACCAGCATCGCCGAGCAGGCATCGACATAGAGCCGGTCGGTCTTCACCTCCGGATGCGTCTTGGCGATCTCGTCGAAGATGCCGCGGAAGAAGGCAAAAGCCTTAAACACGTTCGCCTTGTCGACGCAGGTGAGTGCACCGGGCTTGCCGCGCGCCCTGCGCCGCTCGGCAAGGCGAAACGAAAACTCGAACAGTCGCTCGGACGTCTTGCGCGTGATCACCATGGTCTCGCGCGCGTCCTCATGGGTGACGATGCCCTTGCCCATCGAGGCGAACAGGCCTTCGGTCGACTCCCTGATCACGACGAGATCGATGCCGCGTTGCTCGGCGCCGACGATCGGGCTCGGCACGCCCGGAATGAGCCGCGCCGGACGCACGCCGGCATAGAGATCGAAGATGAAGCGCAGCTCGATCTGCGGCGCAATCTCGGTGTTGTCGGGGTAGCGCACCGACGGCAGCCCGCAGGCACCGAGCAGGATCGCGTCCGCCTCCTCGCACAGCTTGATCGTGGTGTCGGGCATCGACTTTCCGGTCGCGAGATAATTGTTGGCGCCGGCCGGGGCCTCCGTGAAGCGGAAGCTCAAATCCGATTTCTGCTCGATCCTGCGCAGCACCTCGATCGCCGGCGCCATGACTTCGGGTCCGATGCCGTCACCGGCCAGCACGGCAATGTGGAAGGCGTTATTTGCGGACATGGACGTTCCTGATCCAGGGATGTCATTCCGGGGCGGTCCGCAGGACCGAACCTGGAATCTCGAGGTTCCGGGTTCGATGCTTTGCATCGCCCCGGAACGACGATGTGAAACTACGGCGTCAGCACGGTGCGCCCGACCACCGCGCCCTGCTGCAATTGCACCAGCGCGTCGTTGGCCCTGGCGAGCGGCAGCGGCGTCACCGGGATCGGTGGCACTTTCTTCGTTCGCACCAGATCGAGCAATTCCTGCGTCTCGCGCAAATTGCCGACATAGCTGCCCTGGATCGTCACGGCCTTGATCGGAATCAGCGGCAGCGCCCAGGTCGCGCCGCCGCCGAACAGGCCGACGATGACGAGCTTGCCGCCCTTGGTCAGGCAGTCGAAGCCGAGCTGCGTCGTCGCGGCGTTGCCGACGAGGTCGATCACGGCGCGGATCGGACCGCCCGCCTTCTTGGCGAGTTGCTCCAGCGCATCCGACGCCTTGGGATCGACGGTCGCGAGCGCACCGGCCTTTTCCGCCGCCTCGCGCTTCTTCGCATCGATGTCGATCATGATCGCACCCTTGCCGTCCATCGCTTTCAAGAGCGACAGCGCCATCAGGCCAAGGCCGCCGGCGCCGAACATCACGATCGGCGTGTCGAAATGCTGCTCGACCTTCTTCAGCGCGCTGTAGGTGGTGACGCCCGAGCAGGCGTAGGGGGCGGTTGTCGCGGGATCGAGCCCCCGGAGATTGAGCAGATAGCGCGGATGCGGCACCAGCATGTGATCGGCATAACCGCCATCGCAATAGACGCCGAGCGAGCGCGGCGTCAGGCACATGTTCTCGTCGCCGCCGAGGCAGGTGGCGCATTTGCCGCAACCAATCCAGGGATAGACCAGGCCGACATCGCCGAGCTTGAGGTCGCCCTGGTCGGTCGGCTTCACGTCGGGACCGAACGCCAAAATTTCGCCGACCGTCTCGTGGCCCATCGTCAGCGGCAAATTGATGCCACGGTCCTTCAGCGACAGCGGCTTACGACCGTGACCGAGATCGTAGCCGCCCTCCCAGATGTGGAGGTCGCTGTGGCAGACGCCGGCCGCCTTGACCTTGATCAGAACCTGGGTACCCGACGGCTGCGGCGTGGGCTCGTCGACCTCCTGCAGCGGCGCCTTGAAATCGGCGACCTTGAAGCTCTTCATCGACATCCTCCCGGCATGTTCTTGTTGTCGCGCCACCATGCCATGGCCGACGCGACGAGACAAACCCCGAAGTCGTCTTAGTTTAGGCCCGCGGATGATGGCAAGCCGCGAACTGGCCGATTGCGACCTCGCGCAACTCCGGTATCTGCGCGCTGCATTGCTGATCGGCGCGCGGACAGCGGGTGCGGAAGCGGCAGCCGGACGGCGGCGCAATCGGCGATGGCGGCTCGCCGGTCGCCACACTCTCGGCGGGACGCACGTCCGGATCCGGCACCGGGATCGCCCGCAACAGCAGGTCCGTGTAGGGATGCGCAGGCCTTGCGAACAATTGCTCCGACGGCCCGACCTCGCAGAGCCGGCCGAGATACATCACCGCGACACGGTCGCTGACCGCTTTGACCACCGCGAGATCATGCGCGATGAACAGCAGCGTCAGGCCGAAGCGCGCTTTCATCTCCTCCAGCAGATTGAGAATCTGCGCGCGGATGGAGACGTCGAGCGCCGAGACGGGCTCGTCACAGACGATGAACTCAGGATTGAGCACCAGCGACCGCGCGATGCAGATGCGCTGGCACTGCCCGCCGGAGAATTCATGCGGCAAACGGCCCGCCACGATATCGGGATCGAGCCCGACCGCGACGAGCACCTCGTGAACGCGCCGCTTGCGCTCGGCAGCATCCTTGACGCCGGCGATGATCAGCGGCTCGGCGACGATGTCGCCGATACGCCGGCGCGGGTTGAGCGAGGCGATCGGATCCTGGAAGATCAGCTGCACGCGGCGGCGCATCTTGCGCAGCGCCTCGCCCTCCATCGCCGTCAGATCCTGGCCGTCGAACATCACGCGCCCGGACCTGGCGCGACGCAATTGCAGGACCGCACGCCCCAGCGTCGACTTGCCGCAGCCGGATTCACCGACCAGCCCCAGCGTCTCGCCGCGCGCGACCTCGAAGCTGACACCGGAGACGGCATGCACCGTCTTGTTGCCGAGACCATATTCGACGACGAGATTGTCGACGTTCAGCAGCGGCTCGGGGCGCACGGCAAGCTGCATCATGCGCCGATCCCCTCGGCCATCCGGATCGGATAGAAGCAGGCATAGAGATGCTCCGGCATCTCCGCGCCCTTCAGTTCGGGCTTGGCCTCGTGACAGCGCCCCGCGGCATAGCGGCAGCGCGGCGCAAAGGAGCAGCCACGCAGCGGCCGTGTCGGGTCCGGCGGACGGCCGGAGATCGCAGGCAGCAGCGTATGCGGCGCGGTGTCCAACTTCGGAATCGCCGCCAGCAGCGCCTCGGTGTAGGGCATATGCATGCGCTTGAACAGCGCCGACGTCGGTGCGCGCTCCACCACCCTGCCCGCATACATCACGGCGACCTCGTCGGCCCGGCCGGCGACCACGCCGAGATCATGGGTGATGATGATCATCGCCATGTGACGGCGGCGCTGCTCGCGCGCCAGGAGATCGAGAATCTGCGCCTGGATGGTCACGTCGAGTGCCGTGGTGGGCTCGTCCGCGATCAGCAGCTTCGGTTCGCAGGACAGCGCGATCGCGATCGCGATGCGCTGGCGCATGCCGCCGGAGCATTGATGCGGGTATTGCGCGAGCCGCTGCTCCGGTGCCGGAATGCCAACGGCCGCCAGCAGCTCAATGCTGCGCTTCCGTGCCGCCGCGGCATCCAGCTCGAGATGCTCCTGGATCGTCTCCATCAGCTGGGTGCCGATGGTGAGCACCGGATTGAGCGAGGTCATCGGATCCTGGAACACGACCGCCAGATCGCGCCCACGCAAGCGCCGCAGCCGTTCCGCATCGAGCCGCACCAGATCCTCGCCGTCGAATATCACCCGGCCGGTGAGCTTCGCCTTCTTCGGCAGCAGCTGGAGCACCGCGCGCGACAGCATGGTCTTGCCGCAGCCAGACTCACCGACGATGCCGAGCGTGCGGCCGGCCGCCAGCGACAGGTCGACGTGATCCACAGCACGCAGATTGCCGCGCGGTGTCGGCAGCTCGACCGCGACGTGCTCGATGCTCAGGAGCGGCGCGCTCACAATGCCCCCTGACGCGGGTCGGTCAGCGCCCGCAAGGTATCGCCGACAAGGTTGAAGGCCAGGACGGTCAGGAACAGCGCCGCCGCCGGCAGGAAGGCGAGCCGCGGCGCGATGTCGAGACTGTCGCGTCCTTCGCCGATCATGCTGCCCCAGCTCGCCATCGGCGGCGGCACGCCGAGACCGAGGAAGGACAGCGCGCCCTCGACCACGATGGTGACGGCGACACCGAGCAGGAAGAAGGCGAGCAGCGGCAGGATCACGTTCGGCAGCAGCTCGCGCAAGATGATGCGGGCATGGCTGGCGCCGAGCGCCTCTGCTGCAATCACGAATTCCCGCCGCGCCAGCGTCAGCGTTGCCGCGCGTGCCACCCGCATGAAGGCGGGAATGCCGAGCACGCCGAGGATCAAGGTGAGATTGGGGACGGATTGGCCGAGATAGGCGGTCACGGCCAGCGCGAAGATCAGCGGCGGAAAGGCCAGCAACACGTCCATGCTGCCGACCACCAGCATCTCGAACCGGCCGCGGAAATAGCCGGCGAGCAGGCCGAGCGCGCCGCCGAAAACGAGACTGATCATCGGCGCGATCAGCCCGACTGTCAGCGACACCCGCGCGCCAAAGATCAGGCGAGCGAACTCGTCGCGGCCGAGCCCGTCGGTGCCGAGCCAGTGCTCTCCGGAGAACGCCGCGCGGCGCTCCAGCATGTCCATGTCGGTCGGGTTCTGCAGCGGCAGCACCGGCGCGAGGATCGCGAGCGCAAGAACGATCGCGAGCCAGCCGCTCGCGAGCCAAAACAGCAGGCCGAACTTATGCCTGCCGCGAGCGGGCGCGGACGTCGCATCCCCCTGCATCGAGAGCTCAAGCGTGGCCATGGCGAATCCTGGGGTCGAGCACGGCGTAGAGCATGTCGACGATGAAGTTCACGAGCACGAAGCCGCAGGCGACCAGCAGCACCACGCCCTGGAGAATGACAAGATCGCGGGTATAGATCGCGCCGACCAGCAGCCGGCCGATGCCAGGCAGCGCAAAGATCGATTCCACGATCAGCGTGCCGCCGAGCAAGCGGCCGATATTGATCCCGGTCACCGTCACCAGCGTCAGCGACGACGGCTTGAGCGCATGCACGAACAGAATGCGCGCTGGCTTGAGGCCCTTGGCCTTGGCCAACGCGATATAGTCCTCCTGCAAGGTCGCGATCATGTCGGAGCGCAGCACGCGCATGATGCCCGGCCATTCCGCCAGCGCCAGCGTCAGCGCGGGCAGCACGAAGAAGCGCAGATTGGCCAGCGGCGCCTCCGTGAACGGCACATAGCCGGTCGCCGGCAGCCAGTGCAGCTCGACCGCGAACAGATAGATCAGGAGGATCGCGGTCAGGAAGGACGGCATCGACAGCATGGCAAAGGCGCTGCCGGTCATGAAGCGGTCGAAGGCGCCGCCGGCGCGCGCGGCACAGGCGATCGCGAGCGGCACGCCGATCAGGAGCCCGATGAACTCCGCCATCAGCATCAGCTGGAGCGAGACCGGGATGCGCTCGGCCACCGCCTGGAGCACCGTCTGTCCGGTGCGGAAGGAGCGGCCGAGATCGCCCTGCAACACATGACCGAGCCAGCTCAGGTAACGCCACCACAGCGGCTGGTCGAGCCCCATGTCACGGCGCAGCGCCGCAACGTTCTCCGGCGTCGCCTGGTCGCCGAGGATGACCAAAGCGAGATCGCCCGGCAGCAGCGATGCGATCAGGAAGGTCAGCAACGAGACGGCCAGCAGAACCGGCAGGATGGCAAGGAGCCGCCGAACGACGAAGTTCAGCATCGCGCTTTCATTCCAGCCAGGTGCTCGAGACGTCGATCACGCCGTTGTAGATTTTTGGAAAGCCTCTCAGTTTGGCGCTCGACAGCGCGTAATAGGTGTTCTGGAACGTCCAGAACCAGATCGCCTCCTTGTTGATCAGGCGGCTGATCGCGCAATAATCCTCTGTGCGCTGTGCCGGATCAGCGGTGACGCGGGCATGATCGAGCAGCCGGTCGAGCTCGGGATCTGAAAAGCCCGCGAGCGCGAGTGGGCTGCCGCTGCGGAAATTCGCATACATCTGCGGATCGGGATCGGCGAGATCGACGATGCGCCATGGCGTCAGCTGGAACTGGCGGGCGAAGGCGCGCGACGGAATGGTGGCCTGGTCGACCTGCTCAATCTCCATGTTGGCGCCGACGCGCTTCCAGAACTGCTGGAGCACCTGGCCGATCATGCGACCACGCGGCGTTGCGGTCACCAGCATCTTGAACTCGACCGGCTTGCCATAATCCTTGAGCAGCGCCTTGGCCTTCTCGACATCGAACGGCAGCGCACCGTCGTCCTTGCACTTGACCCAGGAGCCGTCGCCATAGGGATTGCTCGCGGGTCGGCTCAGGCCGTTGCTGATCGCCTGCGACATTTTTGGACGGTCGATCGCCATCACCAGCGCCTGCCGCACGCGGACGTCGTCGAACGGCGCGACCTTGGTGTTGAAGGCATAGACCTGCGCGCCCGAGCCCTTGTAGGTGTGCACGGTGAGCTTGGGATCCTTCTGCGCCCTCATGATGTTGTCGGCGTCGTTCTCGTCGTCCCAGATGATGTCGGCCTCGCCGGATTGCAGCGAGGCGAAGCGCGACTGCGCGTCCGGCAGCGGCTTTAGGATGATGCGGTCAAGATAGGGACGGCCCTTGTCCCAGTAATCGGGGTTCTTTTCCAGCACCATGCGGTCGCCCGCAGTCCAGGATTTCAGCATGTAGGGGCCGGTGCCGACGGGATTGCGATTATAGTCGTCGCCCTTGGTCTTCCAGGCCGTCGGCGAATGCACGACGTTGTTCTGGCTCTGGATGGTTATCGTCGCCGGCAGGTTCACGGCCGGATCGGTGAGATTATAGACGATGGTGTACTCGTCGGGCGCCAGCACCTCCTTGACGTTGGTGATGTAGAAGGCGCAGCGGCACTTGTTGGCGGGGTCCTTCTGCCGGTCGAAATTCTCCTTGAAAGCCTGCGCGTTGAACGGCGTGCCGTCATGGAATCTCACGCCCTGGCGCAGCTTGAAGGTCCAGCTCTTGTAATCATCGGAATGGGTCCAGGACACCGCCAGTTTTGGCGCGGCCTCCCCTTTCTCATCGAGCGTCGTCAGCGTGTCGAAGATTGCGGCGGCCGCGGTGAAGGTGGAGGTGTCGTAGACGCCGACCTTGAGCGGATCGAACCCTGCAATTTCCAACTCCTGTCCGACGGTGATGCTGCCGCCCGATTTCTGCGCTTGCGCAGGCGCGGCCAGAGCAAATGCCGCGACGAGGAAAATCGGCACGCGCTTGCGTGCGAGTGCAGCCGCCTTCGTCATGATTCCTCCCAGGATCCCTCGTCCGATGTTTCGGATCGTTGAATGACTCGGGAGCGAGATTGGCGACAAATGTCCGCCACGGCAAGAGGAACGCACGAGGGTTCGAGCGCCGCATGCCGCGGCGCGTTGCGTTCAGCGCGTCGCGGCCGTTTTGCCTGACGGAATTGGCGCATCGCTCGCAAGGCCGATCTCGGCGCGCAGCGCATCCGTGTGCTCGCCGAGCACGGCCATCGTCTCGGCTGGCGCGGTGTCCGCGCCCGACATCCGGAACGGCAAATTGAGCACCTGGAAGGAGCCGCCTTCATCCCGCACCTCGGACAGCGCCTGCCGTTGCGCGAGCTGCGGATCAGCCAGCGCTTCGGACACGGTGCGATAGGCCGAGGCGGGGACGCCGGCCGCGCCGAGCGCGGCAAGGCATGCATCGGTCGTGAGCTGCCGTGACCAGGCTTCGACGCCGTCCATCATCTCGGCCCAGTTCTCGCGGCGCGCGGCGTAGGTCGAAAAGCGCGGATCGGAAATCCATTGGGGGCGGCCGATCACCTCCATCAGACCCCGAAAGGTCTTCTCGCTGGCGATTGTGATCATGACGTAGCCGCTGGCCGTCTCCGTCGGCCCGAACATCGGGCGCGGCGGCGGCTTCACGGCGAATTGCGAACTCTGCAACTCGGTCAGCGTCAGCGACAGCATCGTTTCCAGCATGGAAACGTCGATATGCTGGCCAAGGCCCGTCACGGTGCGCTGATAGAGCGCGGACGCGATCGCGCCGAAGCCGTAGGTGCCAGTGACGACGTCGGCATGGTAGATGCCGCAATAGTCGGGACGGCTGCGGCCGGGCTGGTAGGCGAGATGCGCCATGTCGTAGCCCGAGGCCGCATGGATCACCGGCGCATAGGCCGGCAGTTCGGCCGAGGGCCCGGTCTGGCCGTAGCCGGAGATCGAGCAGTAGATCAGCCTTGGGTTGATCTGACGCATGCTGTCGTAGTCGAGCCGCAGCCGGCGCATCACCCCCGGGCGGAAGTTCTCGACGAGGATGTCTGATGTCGCGGCCAGCCGGCGCACCGCCTCCTTGCCGTCCTCGGATTTGAGGTCGAGCACCACGCTCTTCTTGCCGACATTGAGCTGGCCGAACGTGGTGCTGCAACCCTTGCGGAGCGGTGGTCGGGTCCGCATCGTCTCTCCGCCGTCGCTCTCGATTTTGATGACCTCAGCGCCCATATCGGCGAGCATCCGCGTGCAATGGGGACCGGCAATCGTGGTCGAAAAATCCAGGACCCGCAGGCCCGCAAAGGCCTTTGTCGTCTTCCCCTCATGCTTATCTGCTAGCTGCATCCGCGGAGCCCCATGGAACCTTCAGTGTTCTTTGTTGTTGATGCGCCGACCCTAGAGGGCGGCGGCTGAGTAGGAAAGTCTTTACCGAACGGTCAGGCCGCGTGGGCGGGGATTTGAGTGTGACGGCAACTGGACCCGTTCTTGCATAGAGGCAAGCGGGCTCGGCAGAGGGCAGCTGTTCTTGAGGGTCTTGTTCGTCACGACAGAGATGGACGACTTCGTCCGCGTCGGCGGACTTGGCGCCGTTTCCGCGGCCCTTCCTCGCGCCCTTCGCTCCTTTGCCGATATCCGGATCATGCTGCCCGGCTATCGCGACATCATCGAGCAACTCACGCACATTCAAATCGTTGGCCGCTGTCCGGCATTTGCGGAGATGCCGGCCTGCTCGCTCGGACGGGCCGCGACCAAGGATGGCCTGCCGGTCTACGTGCTGTTGTGCTCACAGCTCTACGACCGGCCCGGCAATCCCTATGGCGACGAATCCGGGCGCGACTGGCCCGACAATGACATCCGCTTCGCGCGCCTTGCCTCGGCCGCCGCTGAGCTGGCCATGGGCACGCTGGACAAGAATTGGGCAGCAGACCTGATCCATGCCAATGACTGGCAGGCCTCGCTCGTGCCGGCCTATCTCGCCTGGCGCGGCGCCAAGCTGCCGTCGATCCTGACCATCCACAATCTCGCCTATCAGGGTCTCTTCCCGAAGGACTCGCTGCGGCGGATCGGCGCTCCGGAGAGCTCGTTCCACATTGACGGCGTCGAATTCTACGACCAGGTCTCGTTCCTCAAGGCGGGGCTGGTCTATGCCTCTCACCTCACCACGGTCAGCGGTACCTATGCGCGCGAGATCACGACGGCCGAATACGGCTGCGGCCTCGAAGGCCTGCTTCGCGTCCGCTCCGACGCGGCCGAGCTCACCGGCATCCTCAACGGCATCGACGAGAGCTGGGACCCACGCTCCTGCGCACAGCTCGCCCAGCAATTCGGCGCGGGCGACTGGGTCGGCAAGAAAGCGAATGCGGACTACGTGCGCAAGCAGTTCGGGCTTGCGGTCTCACGCGGTCCCATGTTCGGCATCGTTGCCCGCCTTGTGCACCAGAAGGGCATCGACCTCGTGCTGTCGGCCGCCGACGAGATCGTCGATGCCGGCGGGCAGATCGTGGTCACCGGCTCCGGTGAGCCGGCGCTCGAGCAAGCCTTGATCGACGCGCACCGGCGCCGCCCCGACGCCATCGGGGTCGTGATCGGCTTCAACGACGCCCAGGCCCGCCGTATTTTCGCCGGCAGCGATTTCACCCTGATGCCCTCACGCTTCGAGCCATGCGGGCTCAGCCAGATGTACGCGCAGCGCTTCGGCTCGCTGCCGATCGGACACCAGACCGGCGGCCTTGCCGAAACCATCACTGACGGCGAGACCGGCTTCCTGTTCTCAAGACCCTCGCGTGAATCCTTCCTCGGCGGCGTCCGCCGCGCGTTCGAGGCGTTCATGGCGCAGGACCAGCTCGATACCATGCGTCGCAGCGCGATGGGACGATCGTTCTCCTGGAGCATCTCGGCCGGCAGCTACAGCGCGCTATACCGGAAGCTGGCGTCGGTGTGAGGCGACACTGTCATTCCAGGGCGCGCCTCTTGGCGCCAGCCCGGAATCCATCGTACCGCCGGAATGACGGAGGAATAACGGCACCCCGTGAACGGCACGACCGGACACACTTGGCTTTGAGACTCTACTTCCCCCGCACATCCATCTGCGGCCGCCCGATCCAGGCTCTGTTGAGGCATCGGGTCAGCCAGTCGGGCTGCGGCTCGCCGCGCAGCCGCGCCTGCGCCTCCTGATAGGGCCCGACATAGCGCAGCCTGTCGGGCAATCTCGGATAGACACGCCGTATCCATTTCAGCGCGTGATCGGCAGTTGTGATGTCCCGCTCATCGAGCTCAAATCCGAAGCCGGCTCGCAAGCGTTCCGGCAGCATCCTCGCCGTGAGCGCGCGATACCATCGCGGCGGCCGCAACCAGGGACGGGCGCCGCTGAAGATCTGCTCCGCGATCTCGCGCGCCGCCGGGCTGACGGTCAGCGTGTCCGACTGCGCCATCGCCTTGGTGTAGGCTGCAAAGCCCGACCAGTCCGCCGGCAGATCATCCCCCGTCAGTCCGAACAGGGCGCCGTACAGCCGGGCCTCGCTCCAATAGCGCTCGCGCTCCTCCGCCGAGAGTGGCGGCAGCACCAGATCATGCGCCATCAGCGCGGTCTCGACCAGCGTCGCATGGACCCAGCGGAGCGAGGGAATGTCGTTGGCGCAGTAGCGCGAGCCGGCCGCGAACGGACCGACGGTCTCGGGCATCTCGCCGACGATCATGCTGTGGCGCCGGTGCAACTGCCGCGACGACCGCAGCGCCCGGTCCAGCGAGCCGAACACCATGGTAAAGACGACGTCGAAAGTGCGATGGAAGCGGCCGATCGGATCGGCAAGAGTGCGCGAATGCTCGGCGATCGCCGCCGCGACCCATGGATGCGCCAGTTGCAGCAGCAGCGCACGGCCGGCGCCGAGGAAGATGACGGCTTCCCGGTCGATCTGCCAGGTCAGTGAGGCCGGACCGAACACGCCTGCGACCGGTCCCGCCGCGTTCGCGCGCAGCCTATCGAGCGACGCCTCCAGATCTTTTTCACCAACCAATTGCAAGCCTCGCGACGAAGACATGGCGACAATAGCCCGGACCGCGCGCCTGCGAAATCGCCATCGCGCAAAACAATGACGAACAAGGCTCTCAGTCCGCCGCAATCGGCAGTGCGTCCATATCGGCTTCGTCGGACAGGCGGCCTCCGACAACCGCGGCATCGCCGGCGGCACCTATCTTGCCTGCTATTTCTGTGGCGGACTGGTCGGCACGGCCGTGCTGGGGCGACTGTTCGACGCTTTCGGCTGGCACGCTTGCGTGGCCGGCGTGGGCGCTACGCCGGCAACGAATTGAGCATCACCAGGATGGACGATCCGGTGCTGCAGTCATACCCGCGCGCCGCGTCTCCGGCATCACGAACAGAATCAGCAGAAGCCCCGTCGCGGCGACCCCGGATAGTCCGATGAATGCGGTGGCGTTGCCGAACTTGTCGCTGACATAGCCGCCAAGCGCGGTGCTCAAGGACGCACCGATGCCGGTCGCAGTGCCGACGATGCCCTGCGCCAGGTTGAAGTGACCGCTGCCGAAGGCAACGTCGGCGACGATCAGCGGAATCATCACCGCGAACACGGCCGCGGTGAGGCCGTCGAACACCTGCACCAGCACGAGTAGATAGGGATCGCGCACGGTTGCGAACAACAGACCGCGAATCGTCAACGCGCCGAATCCGATCAGAAGCAGCGGCCGCCGGCCCCAGAGTTGTGCCTTGCGCCCGACGGTCGGCGACAGCAGCGCCACGATCGCCTGCGGGACGACGATGCAAAAGGCGACGAGCACCGTCGCCCACTGGCTCGACCGGGCCGTCACCGCGCTCGCCATCAGCGGCATCATCGCCGCGTTCGCGAGCTGCAACAAGAGCACGCTCAGCGCGAACACGATCAGCGGACGCTGCTGAATCAGGTGCCAGACATTGGTGTCGCCGCGATCGGCTGCCTCAGGCGGCATCTCACCGTGACAGCGCGCGATGTCGACCTCGTGCTCGCGGATGCGCGAAAGCGCGATCAGGGTCGGGATCGCGAGCAGGAAGGTGACCAGGAATACCGAGCGGCTCGACAGCAGATAGCCGGCGGTGCCCATTACTGCCGCCGCGACGCCGTTGCCGAGCGAGGCAAAGCGCGCATTGCGGCCAAGACGCTCGCCGATCGCGAGCGGACCGACGAGGCCGAGGCTGATCGCGGCAATCGCCGGCCCCAGCACGCAGCTCGCCATCGCATGCAGGGTGGCGGCGGTCACCACCACTGGGAAGATCGGCATCGCGGCGTAGGCCAGCGCGCAGCAGCCGATGGTGGCAATCGCAAGCGCGGCCACCAGCCGTTCCGATTTCGCCGCATCGATGATTGCCCCGCCCGGCATCTGCCCGATCAGGGCGACGATGCCGCCGATCGACAGCACGAGGCCGATCTCGACCTGGGTCCATTTCTGCGTCGTGAGGTAAACCGCGATGAACGGACCAAATCCGGTCTGCACATCGGCGAGGAAGAAGATGAACCAGTCGAGCCCGCGCAGGCTCTGGCGCGACGGTGCCGGAAGGCCTACAGCCGGTAGCGCGGCGACGTGGTCCTGCTCAACGGGGCCGTCGCGATCTGCATGTTTCGGCTTGCTCGACAACAGCACAGGCGGTCAGCCCTCCGGGCACCTCACTGAATCGCTTGCAGCGGTTGAAGGCTGCCGGACGCGCCGAGCACCACGATCGGCGTGTCTTCCTTGTATTCCGGCGCGGCCGCGACCTGCGCTTTGGTCAATTCCAGCGTGATGCTGTCCTTCTTGTTGGCGATCTTGCCGAAGCGCAGCGCGTTCCAGTCCACCACGATCTTACGGCTGCCGACGCCGAGAAAGCCGCCGAAATCGATCGCCGCCGCGCGCACATGGCCGGTGCGATCGACGATGACGTCGACGATACGGCCCATGTCTTCGCCGGCGGCGCTGCGCACGTCGCGGCCGAGGACGCCATGCGCCTCGCTCGCGCCGATGATGGTTACCGAGGGCGGCGGGGCGGCATCCTTCGGAGTGACCGGAACGGTCGAGGCCGGCGGCTGTGCCGGCGGCGGCGCATTCGCTTCGCTCTGGCTCGCGGGCTGATCCTCCGCGGCGTGCGAGGGCGCAGCCGCCAGGCCCGCGACGATGGCTACGCCCATGATCAGCGCTCCGATGGCACGCATCACACCCTCCTCACGGCACGCCGCTAGCGCGCCAGCACGATCGAGACCTGGATCTGGCCGCGCGTGCGCAACACTTCCAGCGCCACGTCATCGGCGTGGCGGCTGACGCGCAGATCCACGCTGGACTCGCCCAGCCGCACATCGCGCAGGATCACCTCGTTCAGGAACGCCGGCAGATGCGGATTGCGCAGGCGAATCTCCCCGCGCGCCACGTCGAACTCGATGCCGAGCGCCGCCTCCAGCAACGTGAACGGCGTCGCGCTGGCCCAGGCCTGCGGCGCGCAGGCGACCGGATACAGCGTCGGACCGCGCCGCTTCTCACGCCGGAAGCCACAGAACAATTCGGGCAGCCGACGCAAATCCATATAGGTCGCCGCGTCGAACAGCCCCTTGAAGACATGCGCCACCGAATGCTTGAGGCCGTAGCGCGCGAGCCCGAGCGCGATCAGCGCGTTGTCGTGCGGCCAAATCGACCCGTCATGATAGGACATCGGGTTGTAGCGCACCTCGCCTTGCGCGACGGTGCGGATGCCCCAGCCCGAGTAGAAATGCGGCCGCATCAGATCGGCGGCGACCAGACGGGCGCGGTCCTCGCGGATCATGCCGCTGAACAACACCTGCCCGGCATTCGAGGTCCGCACCTTGCAGGGGCGCTTCTTGCCGTCGAGGGCGAGCGCATAGGTGCCGAGCTCCTCGCACCAGAACGCCTTCTCGAAGTGCTCGGCCAGCGCCTTGGCTTCGGCCTCGAGCTGGCGCGCGCGGTCCGGCTTGCCGAGCCGCAGAGCACAGCGCGCCGCCGACTGCTTGGCCGCGTAGACGTAGCCCTGGACTTCGGCGAGCGCGATGTTGCCTTCCGCGAGCTGGCCGTCAGCATGGAAGATCGCGTCGTAGGAATCCTTCCAGCCCTGGTTGGCGAGTCCTTTCTCCGTCGCGCGCTGGTATTCGACGAAACCGTCCTGATCGGGATCGCCGGGGCCGTCGATCCAGGCGAGCCCGGCCTCGATCGCCGGCCACAGCTCGATCAACGTGGCCTCGTCGCCGGTACGTTCGAAATAGCTTCCCGCGAGCAGGACGAATAGCGCGGTCGAATCGACGCTGCCGTAATATTGGGAGAACGGCACCTCGCCCAACGCTGCCATCTCGCCGCCGCGCATCTCGTGCAGGATCTTTCCGGGCGCGGCGTCGGCGAGCGGATCGACCGCCTTCGCCTGGAAGTGCGCAAGGCGCCGCAATACGCCCTTGGCGACGCGCGGATCGACCCAGAGCATCTGGAGCGCGGTGATCAGGCCGTCGCGGCCGAACGTCGTCGAGTACCAGGGAATGCCGGCATAGGGATAACGCCCTTGCGGCGTCTCCGTCATCAGCATGTTGAGGTCGGCCATGGCCTGGCACAGCACCTCGTTGAAGATGTTGTTGGAGGTCTCGATGCTAGCGGCGCCCATGGTCGACTGCCGCATCTCGCGGCGGTGCGCCAAGAGGCCGGGGAAGAATCGCGCCGGCTTTTCGGTCACGGGCCGGTTGCAGGAGACGGCAACGAACAGCGATCTGGCCTCGTGCGGGTCGAGCTCGAGCTGCCAAGTCGCAGCATTGACCGACAGCCGCGTCGGACGCGGATCGAAATGCAGGCCAGTGATGCGCTCGGCCTCGTCGAGGCCGCGATACTCGAACAACACGTCGGTCGGACCTAACAAGCGGCTCGTACCGGTGCCACGGCGCGGGCGCCGCTCGCCGCGGACCTCGAACAGGTCGGCAAAGTCGTTGTCGAACAGCAGCGTCAGCTCGAAGCTGGCGCGTGCGTCGCCGTGGTTCTGCACGCCGATGCGCTGATAAGCGCTACCGCGCCACAGGAAGATCGTGCGCACGATGTGCAGCAGATCCTTTTGGAACACGAGGCGGCCCTGACGGTAGATGTCGGGATTGGTGAGATCGACCGTCAACGCCGAATTGTCGTCGCGGAGGTTCGAGCCGAGCAGCAGCGGCTGAAGATCGTCGAGCACGAGCTCCAGCCGCGCCAGGTAGCGCGTGTCGTAGTGAAACAGCCCGTCCGGCCCGCCCGCCGAAGCGCCGATGTCGCCGTGGCTGTCGAGCACGACGAAGGTATCGTCGTGCTTGAGGGACCGCCGCGGCCGGGCGGCGGGTCCCGTCATCGGAATGTAGAACGTCTGCTCCGCGACGGCCTCCACCGTCTGGGACACGGAAATGATCTGGGTTACGGTTTCGGCTGCCATGAGCTGCTCCCCTGCGCCTTGATTCGAAACGCAACCAACGCGAACGCGACTGCTCGATCTACGCGGCGACCTTCGCGAGCCGGCTCATCTCCTGCGTCACCAGCTCACGGTAGGGGCCGTGACCCTGCATCAGCCGGTCGGGCGCGCCATCCTCGATGATCTTGCCGGCCTTGAGCACGACCACGCGATCGAAATTGCGCAGCGTCGCCAGGCGATGCGCGATCGCAACCACGGTGCGGCCGCGCATCAGCCGCGACAGTGCCTCGCGGATAGCCTCCTCCGACTCGCTGTCGAGCGCTGCGGTCGCCTCGTCGAGCAGCAGGATCGGCGCGTCCTTGAGGAAAGCGCGCGCGATCGCGATGCGCTGGCGCTGGCCGCCCGACATCTTCACACCGCGGTCGCCGACCATGGTATCGAGACCTTCCGGCAAGCTCTCGACGAAATCGCAGCGCGCCGCGATCGCCGCGCGCAGCACCTCGTCGTCAGTGGCGTTCGGCCGGCCATAACGGATGTTCTCGCGGATGGAGCGGTGGAACAGGGAGATGTCCTGCGGCACGACTGAGATCGCCTCGCGCAGGCTCAGCTGCGTCACCTTGGAAATGTCCTGGCCATCGATGGTGATGTTACCCTCATCGACGTCGTAGAAGCGCTGCAGCAGCGTGAACAGGGTCGATTTGCCGCCGCCGGACTGGCCGACCAGGCCGACGCGCTGGCCGGGTTGCAAGCGTAGACTGAACCGCTCGAAAATCTTCTCGCCGCCGGGATAGCCGAAGGTGACGTTATTGAACGCGATCGCGGCGCCGCTCTTGACCAGAGGCTCGGCCTCGGGGTGATCGCGCAGCTCGTGCGGCACCAGCAGGGTGGCGATCGCCTCGGTCAGCCGCGCGACGTGCTGGGTGACGTCGACCAACGCCACCGCGAGATCGCGCGTCGCATTGAGAATGGACAGGCCGAGGGTGCAGACCAGCACGACGTCGCCGGTGGTCGCCTCGCCCTTCTGCCACAGCGTGATCGCCCAGGCCATCAGCGCCACGGTCAGCACGACGGTTACGCCGGCATGTGTGATCCGCAGCTTCTCCAGGTACCGCAGGCTGCGGCCCCGCGCGGTGAGCTCCCGGTTCACCGTCGCATCGAACCGCTCATGCTCGTGGCTGATGCCACAGAAGGCGCGCACCAGCGGCATGTTGCTGATCACGTCGATCATCTCGCCGTCGACCACCGCGGCTTTGTCGGCGAAATCATCATGCAGCGGCTTGCCGGCGGCGGCCAAGTGGAACATCGCGACCACCATGCCGCCGGCGATCACGATCAGGCCCAGCGCCATATACGGACTCACGGTTCCGATCAGGGTGATTGCCGCAATTGTGGCGATGCAGGGCGGCAGCACGTTCCAGACGAACATGTTCTCGACCGTGAACACCGCGTTGGAAGTCGCCGTGATGCGGCTCGTCAGCATGCCCGGCATGCGATCGGAGAAATAGCTCGGCGCGTGGCCGGTCAGATGACGAAATATGTCGCGGCGTAAATCACCGGTGACCCGGACGAAGGTGAAGCTCGCCGTCCAGCTCGCGATCCGCCACAGAAAGTTGTCGGCGGCGATCAGTGACATGAGCAGAATGAATGCCAGCCATACGCTCCCGCCATGAGATGGTCCGGCGGACAGGCTGTCGACCAGGGATTTGACGCCGTACTGGGTGCCCACGGAGCAGGCAACCGCTGCCACGACAGCGGTCAGAATCACCAGGTGTGACGCGAGACGACGCCGGAGATAGCGCAAGACAAAGGCAAATGGCCTGCGCGCGTATCCAGAAAGCTGATCCATATGGCTATCGCCCCGTTATGCTGATTTTCAATTCGTTACTGGTCGAGTGAACAGCGACCACTTCGCCTCGGTTCCCGGGCCCGGCGATCACGACATGCGGATGCGGACGATCTGAGAAGATGTAGTGGCAGCATCGAGACGTCCCCCTGACGTGTCGAATATGTAACGTTCGGAGGGAGGAACTTCGCAGGTGCGGGAACGTTCCTTTGTCTGGCATTGCCGGTGCCGTACAGGCGGGGGGTTTCAATACATGATCGCACAGAGGAGATGGTGAGATGCGCATCGCGCAGGTTGCTCCGTTGACGGAGGCTGTTCCACCCAAACTGTATGGCGGCACCGAGCGGGTGGTGCATTGGTTGACGGAAGAGCTGGTGGCCCTTGGACACGATGTGACGCTGTTCGCCAGCGGCGACTCGCAAACCTCGGCAAAGCTGGATGCATTATGGCCGCGGGCGCTCCGCCTGGATGGTTCCGTGCGTGATCCCAATGCGCTGCACATGGTGTTGCTGGAGCGCGTGCGGCAGAAATGTGACGACGAGGAGTTCGACTTCCTCCACTTCCACCTCGACTACTATCCTTGGTCGCTGTTCTACCGGCAGCCAACGCCGTTCGTGACCACGCTGCACGGCCGTCTCGACCTGCCGGAGCACCAGCCGGTCTTCAACACTTTCTCGAAAATGCCGGTTATTTCGATCTCCAATGCGCAGCGGCGGCCCGTGCCGCAGGCGAACTGGGTCACCACCATTCATCACGGCCTGCCAGAGAATCTGCTGACGCCGAAACCCGTCAAGCAGGAATATCTCGCCGTGCTCGGCCGCATCGCGCCCGAGAAGGGCGTCGACCGCGCCATCAAGATCGCGACGCATTGCGGCATCCCGCTGAAGATCGCCGCCAAGGTCGATCGCGCCGACCAGGATTATTATGACGAACTGATCCGGCCGATGATCGAGAACAATCCGCTGGTCGAGTTCATCGGCGAGATCAGCGATCACGAGAAATCGGACTTTTTGAGCGGCGCGCTCGGTCTCTTGCTGCCAATCGACTGGCCGGAGCCGTTCGGTCTGGTGATGATCGAAGCCATGGCGTGCGGAACGCCGGTGGTCGCCTTCAACCGCGGCTCGGTGCCGGAGATCATCGACGAGGGCCTCACCGGCTTCATCGTCGAGGACGTCATCAGCGCAGCGGGAGTGGTCAAACGCCTCGCGCAACTGGACCGCACTGCAATCCGCAAGCAGTTCGAGACCCGCTTCACGGCGCGGCGCATGGCACTGGACTATCTCGCGGCGTATCGCAGCCTGACCGAGGCACAGGCGCCGCGAATCAAGCTGGTGAGCAGCGCGGAGTAGCGCCTCAAGCAACGCTGCTGGTCGAAGTGCCCTCTCCCCTTGTGGGAGAGGGCTCAAGACCCACGCGGCACACTCGCTTGGGTGAGGGGTTGGCCTCGCCAAGGAAAAATCTCTCCGCGGAAACGGACCCCTCATCCGGCGCTTCGCGCCACCTTCTCCCACAAGGGGAGAAGGAAAGAGGTCAGAGCCAACAGACCGCGCGCCTAGCTCACCAACGCCCGCTTCGGCTCGACGATCTCGAACATGCGCGGGAATTCATCCATCAGGCCCATCAGCTCGGCGAGCCGCATCGGATTGCCTGATAGCTTGATCTTGCCGGCGGCGACCGCCTCCGGAAAGCTCGTCTGTTTTGCAATGACTTCGTCGAGCGTCGCGCGTGCCAGCGTGAAGCTGGCATCCGCGCGCTCCGCCTGCACGCCCTCGGCATAGGTCAACGCAGAGTTCTCCAGATTGAGCACGAAGGTCTCGCCGGTGTCGGAAACACTCCAGTTCAGCACGATGTGCTTGCCTTCCGCTTTCGGGCCGTTGAGGCGGATGCCGAGCAGGTCCCAGAGCTGCGAGGTGCGCAATGCGGCCAGCGTTTCGCGCGGCATTGGCGGGCGCTGGGGCGCCTTCGGCATGCCGTTTCGCAGCTCCTGCGCGCCGAACAGATAGGCGTTGCGCCAGGTCGCGCTTTCGGCGGCATAGCCGAGCTGCTCGAGCGTATCCGCCAGCAACGCGCGCGCCGGCTGATTGTCCGGCTCGGCGAAGACGAGATGGCCGAGCGCTTGCGCGATGAAACGAAACTCGCCCTTGTCGAAATCCGTCCGTGCCCGCGCCAGGATGGCATCCGCGCCACCCATGTATTCGACATACTTCTTGCCTGATTCTACCGGAGGCAGCGGATCGAGATTGACCGGATTGGCGTCGTACCAGCCGAGATATTTCTGGTAGATCGCCTTCACGTTGTGCCGGATGTGGCCGTAATAGCCGCGGCCGTGCCAGGCGGACTCAAGGCTCTTCGGCAGCTGGATGGTCTCGGCGATCTCGGCGGCGGTGAGGCCGTGGTTCATCAGGCGGATGGTCTGGTCGTGCGCGAATTTGTAGAGATCGCGCTGCTGCCGGATCATGGTGCCGATGCGCTCCCGCCCCCACACCGGCCAGTGATGCTGGCCGCACATCGCCTCCGCCTTGTCATCCCAAAGCAGCAGGGCCTCGCCCAGATATTTCGACCAGGCCAGCGCATCGCGCACGTCGGCGCCACGGAACGGCAGCAGATTGTGGAAATTGTGGGTGCAGTTCTCGGCAAGGTTCAGCAGCTTGTAGCGCGGGACGAAGAAATGCATCTCCGCCGGCGCTTCGCTGTTCGGCGCCATCTGGAATTCGAACTCGAGGCCGTCGATGACACGCGTCTCGCCGGTCGCCATGATCAAATCGGTCGGGCGCAGCAGTGCGACCGATCCCGCCGCCATCGACTTGCCGAGCCCGCAATCCACCTGCCGGCGCACGCCCTTCGCGAGAAAGGGACCGAACTGGTACTGCGCCCGGCGCAGCATCGCCGGTCCGGCGATGATGTTCTCGGAGACGGCGTGCTCCATGAACAGGTTCGGCGCGATGATCGGCACGCGGCTAGTCGCCAGCGCCTCCTCCTCCAGCACGCCGCGCGCGCCGCCCCAATGATCGGTGTGGGTGTGCGTGAAGATGACGGCCGCGACCGGGCGCTTGCCACGATGGCTGAAGTAGAGATCGAGCGCGGCGCGCGCGCCCTCGATCGAGGTCAGGGTATCCACGACGATGACGCCGCTGTCGCCCTCGATCAGCGTCATGTTGGCGATGTCGAGCCCGCGCACCTGATACACGCCGGGCACGACCTCGAACAGGCCGTGATGCATGTTGAGCCGCGACTGCCGCCACAGGCTCGGATTGACGGTGGGCGGCGCCCGTTCAGCAGAGAGAAAGCCGTAAGGCTCCAGGCTCCAGACCGTCCGCCCTTGCGGATTTGTGATTGTCGCGTTCTCGATCGTGCCGAGAAAGCCGCGCGCGGCATCGTCGAAATCGCGCGTGTCTGAAAACGGCAGCGCGTTCAGCATGGCGTCATGCTGCGCGATGACAGAGGGAGAAGCGTGTTTCGACTCGTTGTTGGCTTCAGCCATGTTGCTCTCCTCCCGGACGGTGCCTCATTCCCTTCGTCCCTTGTGTGAAAGACCGCGGCGCGAAGCGCCGGATGAGGGGTCTCTCTCCGCGAACTCGATTGCGCGAGCCTCACGCGCAGAGAGACCCCTCACCCGTCTCGCCGCTGCGCGGCGAGCCACCCTCTCCCGCAAGGAGAGGGCTATCAGCTACATCCCCAGCAGCCTTGGCAGCCACAACGACAGACCTGGCCAATACGTCACCACCACGAGGAATCCCAACATGGTCAGGAGCCAGGGCCACACCGCGACGGTGAGCTCGGTGATGCCCATCTTGGCGATACCTGATGCGACGTAGAGATTGAGGCCGACGGGCGGATGGCACAGCCCGACCTCCATATTGACCGTCATCAGGATGCCGAAATGGATCGGATCGATGCCGAGCTTGACCGCGACCGGAAACAGGATCGGCGCCATGATTAGGATGATCGAGGACGGCTCCATCACGTTGCCCGCCAGCAGCAGCAGGAGGTTGACGAGCAGCAGGAAGCCGATCCAGCCCAAGCCCTGGTCGATCATCCATTGTGCCAGCGCCTGCGGCACGTTCTCGTAGGTCATCAGGAACGAGAACAGCACCGCGTTGGTGATGATATAGAGCAGCATCGCCGATAGGTTCGCCGACGACAGCAGCACCCGCGGCACATCGCGCAGCTTCAGATCCTTGTAGATGAACACTGCGACGATGAAGGCGTAGACCGCGCTGACGGCGGCAGCTTCCGTCGGCGTGAACAGGCCGCTATAGATGCCGCCGATCACGATGACGATCAGCAAAATGCCCCAGATCGATTTGCGAAATGCGTCGAGACGCTGAAGGAACGTAGCCTTCGGCATCCGCGGATAGTCGTTGCGCCAGGCCCGATAGAATGTCGTCGCCCCAAGCAGCGAGGCCAGCACCAACCCCGGCACGATGCCGGCGATGAACAGCTTGCCCACCGAGCTGTTGGTGGAGACGGCGTAGAGAACCATCGGGATCGACGGCGGAATGAGAATGCCGAGCGAGCCGGAGGTCGTGATCACCCCCGCCCCGAACCGCTTGGGAAATCCTTGCGCGACCATCGCAGGCAGGATCACCGAGCCGATCGCCACCACGGTCGCCGGCGAGGAGCCGGAAATCGCCGCGAACAGCGCGCAGGCGACCACGCCGGAGAGTGCGAGGCCGCCGTACCAATGGCCGACCAGCGCGGTCGCGAACGTGATCATCCGGCGTGCCACGCCGCCATGGGTCAGGAAGTTGCCGGCGAGAATGAAGAACGGGATCGCCATGATCTCGAAATTCTCGATGCCGGTGAACAGCTTCAGCGCCACCGATTCCGTGCGCACGTCGGTCAGCGTGAACATGAAGCTGAGCACGGTCAGACCAAGCGCGATCGAGATCGGCATGCCCGTCAGCATCAATGACAGCAGCAGCGCGAACACGATGGCGACGCGCAGGCCTTGCGGCAGCGTGATGATGTGGCCGGCATGCGCAAAGCACAGGGCGACGATCAGAATCGGCAGCAGCATCAGGATCCAGCCGAGCGGGCTGCGCTCGTCCCGGGCGACCTGGCTGGGGGTGACCGGGGCCGGATGCACCGGATCCGCTTCGACGCCCTCGACGCCCGCCATGTCGTGATGCGGCAGCTCGCCGGTGCGGTAGAACGACCACGCCACTTGCAGGAAGCGGAAGCACATCAGGCCGGAGCCGAGCGGAATGGTGAGATAGACCATCCACATCGGCGCTTCGAGATCGTTGGACTGCTGGCCCGTCTGCCACATCTGGCCGACGAACGCGGCCCCGAAATAGCCCACGATGGCGGTGAAGAGCGCGCCGCACAACAGACCGAAGGTGATAACGCGACGGCGCGATCCGCCCGGAAGGATGTTGACGAGCACGTCGACGCCGACATGGATGCCGGTGCGCACGCCGTAGGCCGCGCCGAACTTCGCCATCCAGATGAACATGTAGATGCAGAGCTCTTGCGCCCAGGACAGGTCGAGCGAGGCAAGCCACACGAACGCAGCGCGCGCGGGTACGGCGAGGAAAGCCAGGTTGCGGGCTTCGGCCCATTTGGCGATATCGATCGACAGCCCTGCCCCGTAGCGGTGCAGCACGGCGACGAAGATCAGCGACGTCGCAGCCGCGATCATCGTCGCGATCAGCCATTCCTCGAGATGGTTGAGAAAACGATTCAGCACCCGCAGCAACTTGGTCCCCCCAGCATTGGCTCGTCCATTCAAGAGCGAAACGGCCGGGAGTGCGATCACCCCCGACCGTTGTTATTGTCCTTATTAGGCCGCGGCCGTCAGTTCATCTTGACGTCGAGTTCCTTGGCGAGGAGATCGAGCACCTCCTGCCCGACCCGGCCCTTCGCCCATTTGTAGGTCGGCTGCATCGCCTCCTGCCACGCCTTGCGATCGGCGTCACTGAGGTAATGCAGCGTCGTCTTGCCCGTCTTCTTGATCTCGGCCAGCGCGTCCTCGTTCTCCTGGCGCGCGATCGAGTTGGTGTAATCGGTCGCCTCCGCCATCGCCTTGTCGAGCTGGGTGCGGATGTCGGGCGGCAAGCCCGACCAGAATTTCGAGTTGACGATGACGGCATATTGCAGATGCGCGTGATAAGACACGGTGATGTCCTTCTGCACCTCGTAAAACTTTTGCGTCAGATAGTTGGACGCCGTGTTCTCGCAGCCGTCGACCACGCCGGTCTGGAGCGCCTGGTAGACTTCGGAGAACGCCATGATCTGCGGGATCGAGCCGACCAGGCGGAAATACTGGTCGGCAATCTTCGATCCCGAGATGCGGAACTTGAGGCCCTGGAAATCGGTCGGCTTCATCAGGGGCCGGTTGGCGGAGACCATGTGGAAGCCGTTGTCCCAATAAGCGAGCCCGGTGATGCCCTTGGCCTCGAGCTTCTGGAACAGCCACTTGCCGACCGTACCCTTCATCGCGTTGGCATAGGTCTGGTCGTCCTTGAACAGCCACGGCAAGTCGAGCGCCTCGAACTCCTTGATGCCGAGCGGCGCGAATTTCGCGGTCGACGGCGCGAGCATCTGCACCGAGCCGAGCTGGAGCGCCTCGATCTCTTCCTTGTCCTTGTATAGCGTGGAGTTCGGATAGACTTCGACCTTGACCTTGCCGTTGGTGTACTTCTCGGCGAGCTCCTTGAATTTCAGCGCGCCCTTGCCCTTCGGAGTATCGTTGGCAACGACGTGGCTGAACTTGATGACGACGGGGTTCTGGGCCTGGGCAGCGGCGGAGGCCACGAGAATGGCCGTGGCGGCGACCGCAAGAAGCAGCTTGCGCATGAAGTAACCTCCCAACAACCTCGAAAGCCGGGTTCTTTTTGTTTTTCAGGTCAGTAGTGGCAGCAATCTGCCACCCGAACAACTAGACCTAAGCCCAATTTGCCGCAGCCAAGCTAACTTGACGGCAGCCGGGTGCGCAACCCGGAGCCGCTACAGTGCAAGGAAACGAGCGCTTATGCCGCATTGCGGCAGCGCCATCAGCTTTTGCGCTGGGCGACCATGAAGAGACGCCGGAACGGGAACAGCGTCTGCCCCGCCGCATTCTTCGGATAGGCCTTGGCAACGCGCATCCCATAGGCCGCTTCGAACGCGGCCTTCTCATCGCCCTGCAACACATCGAGATAGCGCGTCAGCCAGGTCCCCTTGGTCCATTCCTTCACGGGGTTCTCGCCTTCGAGCACCTGCAGATATTCCGTCTCCCAGATGTCGATATAGGCCGACATCGGTGCAAGCAGATCATGATAGAAGGCCGGCGCTTCGACCGGCGGTGGCGTAACGAGATGCGCGACCTTGGACCGCCAGGGACCATTCAGCGCGGTCTCGCCGATCAGCACGTGCGACGGTGCGGTGAAGTTGCGCGGCATCTGCACCGCGAGCATGCCGCCGGGGGTCACCTTCTCCATCACCGACGGAAACAGCGCCGCGTGATTGGGCAGCCAGTGCAGTGCGGCATTGGAATAGATCAAGTCGTATTGTTGGGCAGGGCGCCAATGGCCGAGATCCTCATGCGACCATTCCACCTCGGGCGCGGTCTTGCGGCCGGCCGCGACCATCTCGGCCGAGCCCTCGACTCCCGTCACGGTGGCCTCAGGCCAACGCTCCCTAATCAGTTTGGTCACGTTGCCGGCGCCGGCGCCGAGATCGGCGATCGCGCGCGGAGCGAAATCCGGAATCCGCATCAACAGGTCTAGGGCGGGCCGGAGCCGGTGGCCGGAGAACTTCAGATATTGCTGCGGGTCCCAAACCATCGCTCGCGCCTTTTCTTTTTCGTATTTCCTTCGCCGAAGCTTCTGGTTACCACTGCTCGTCCCGGTCGGGCAATTCGCAAAGCCCGCAGGACCGGGCAGGAAACGAAAGCAACAGCCAGAAGCAATTAAGAAAGCGTGTGACCATGGACCTCGGGCTCAAATCGAAAACCGCTGTCGTCACGGGCGCGAGCATCGGCATCGGCCGCGCCATCGCCAAGGGCCTTGCTGCCGAAGGCGTGCGCGTCGTGGGCGTGGCGCGGCGGAACGACCTTCTCGCCGAACTGGTGAAAGAAGTCGGCGGCGGGTTGATTGCTCCGTTCGAGCAGGACGTGATGGCGAAGGACGCCGCCGAGAACATCGCGGCCTTCGCCGTGAGCGAGCTCGGCCATGTCGACATCCTCGTCAACAATGCCGGTGGCAGCCGTCCGCTGCCCGTTGATGCGCCCGACAGCAAATGGGACGAGGCGATCGCGCTGAATTTCACCAGCTACCGCCGCATCGCGCACGCGCTGCTGCCGCAGATGATCGAACGCAAATGGGGCCGCATCGTCAATATCACCGGCAAGTCCGAGCCGGAGGGCCTGAACGCCGCCTTCGCCGCCAAGGCCGCCGTGCATGCCTGGGCCAAGGGCCTGTCACGCGAGATCGGCGCGCACGGCATCACCATCAACTGCATCCCGCCCGGCCGCATCATGAGCGAGCAGATCCGCCGCAACTACCCGCCGGACTATCGCGAGCGCTTTGCCGAGGAAGAGATCCCGGTCGGCTATTGGGGCGAGCCGGAAGATCTCGCTGCGCTCGCGGTGTTCCTGGCATCACCGGTGGCGCGCTACATCACGGGCACGGTGATCCCGGTGGACGGGGGCTTGCGGAGATATCAGTTTTAAGGGCGGGCTGCTGAATCCGCTCGGCCCGCGAATGCATGCGGGGTCCGGTTTGCTGGCAGGGCTGTCGCATATGATCTCTTGGAGCGGCTTGAGCAAGCGCCTCGTCGTTCGAGACGACCGCTTCCAGCGGTCTCCTCAGGATGAGGCTAATTGGCATCGGGCCCGTTGAAACTGCTGCCGCACACTCCGCCTCATCCTGAGGAGCCCGCCAAAGCGGGGGGTCTCGAAGGAAGGGCCGCAAAGAATGCTGCTTGCCATATGGGATTGCCCTGGGTTGCGGGCGGACCTCACGGTTTGACGTAGCTCCAGCCCTGTTCCTGCAGCTCCATGACGCGGACGACACCGGATTTGACAAGCGTGGCCTGTGGAATCAGGCTTATGTCCTTGTTCTCCGCCTTACGCATGTTTTCCTGCGTGTTGCCGCAAGCCTTGAAGGCGATTTCGGGATTGCTCATCGCTAGCACCTCGATCCGAGGCTTCACCGGCGAGGTGTCGTCACGCAGCATGTGAAGACCTGGACCAAAGGTGACAACCTCGATCGATACTGGTTCACCGCGATCGCGGTAGTATTGCGCGACGTTGGTCGCATTGTTGAGTGTGAGGTTCATCATCGCAGGTTCGTTGGAATTGACCTGCAGGATCAGCCGGTGCGGCTTGCTGGCGCTCTCGGTTTTTGTTGCCTGCGTCATCATCGTGTTGTTCGCAGCGGCCTGCTTGCTTGTGTGGTTATGCTCCGGCTTTCTCGCCGGCTTCTGTCGAGCCGGATGCTTCGGGTAGCTCGCGTGACTGTTCGCACTCGCCTGCGGGAGCCACTGGTTGTCCTGCTGCGCCTGCGCGCTTGGTCCGATCAGAAGCAGCATCGCCAGGCCGCTGATGACTGCCATCGTCAACTTTGGATTAATCATCTCGTGTCTCCCGTTCCCTGACCATCACCTTCCTGGTCTGGCGACGGCATGTGGCCATTTGCATGCAGCCCCCATTTTTTTGCGCACATTCTTGAATCCGCTGAGCAGGAAGTGTCCCTCTTGCACCGCGCCAGTACGGGTGGAAAGACGCACATCGATGTAACCGTCATCGGGTAGCGACCTCAGCAACTGCACGACGTCGCCGCCGAAAGCAACGCCAGAGCCGAATGACGGCGAGGCTGCCGTGAGTTGCATTGGCGGCTCCGCATTGAGCTGAAAGGAGACGACGTATTCGTTTGCATTGCGCGACACCGTCGGTCCTGCGACCATGACTTCCGTCCGGCCTTTGCGGCAGTGGATTGCGAGTTGCATCGCCGCGCCATCCGAGCCGCCAATGGAAGAGGTGGTGGCGGTGACGATCGGTGAATAGTCGACCGGCGAAGTGGTCTCGCTGACCAGCCAGCTATCGTCCGACGCCCGCCGGCCGGGCGGCGGAATCTTGCGGGACAGATCTTGTAGACATTCCAGCCGGGCTGCCCCCTCCATCGCCGAACAAGCCCGAAGTGTTTCCATGGGATCGCTCGTGTTTTGCGCGTAAGCGATTCCACAGGCGACGTTCAGGGCGAGGGCAATCGGAGGAGCGGCAGTCTTCATGGCCTCGCCTGTACGCTGCGAGCCTTGCGATCCAGCCATACCTGCGCAGCTTGGAATCGGGTGAGCCCTGGAACCTCTGCCGCGAGATTGATCGACTGCCATTTCGGATCGAAGCCTGGAGCCTGCAGGCGGTCGATTCGCGAGAACAGGTACTCGACAAGGCGCGCCACGCGTTGGTAGCGATTCGAACGTTGCGGCCAGTTGAAGGCAACGAGCGCTGTTGGCACCGCGATGGTCGAGACCCGCTCGCCTTGCCTGATCAGATTGGGATACTCATTGGCGTCAAGGCTCGCGGGCAGATAATAGTCCTCGAACTTGCTGTCGTAAGGGACCGGGAGGAACTTGAATCCAGCCTCCCAGCGGCCCTTTACGAAGGCGTCGACCGGTTTCGATGTGATGAACACGACGGCCGACATCTCGCCCTTGCGCATCTGTTCCAAGGCAACCTGATGCGGAATGAATGTCTTGTCGACATCGATGCCGAGGCGGCTGAAGATCAGTGGTCCTGAATAGGCGGCTGCGGTGCCCAGAGTGTTGAAGTTCACTTTCTTGCCGGCAAGATCCTGCAGACTCGCGATTTCCGGTCGCACGAAAATGTGCAGCTCGGATGGGAAGAGATTGAGCAGATACGTGATGCGGCTTCGGATCTGCGGTGCCTGAACCTTGTACTCTTCGAGTGCGTCGGAATTGATGATGGCGGTATCCACGCCACGCAAATAGAGCAGCGCATTCAGATTGTCGGTGGCGCCCCGGGTGACGATCGGCAGGAGATGCAGGTCTGCTCCGTCATCGACGACGCGAGCCATTTCTGCGGCGAGGCGGATCGGCGCGCCCTCGAGCAGGCCGCTGGCGAGCCCGACCGTCCAGGCGTTCATCCGGTCTTTTTCGTTCTCTAGCGGGAGCGGCCGTCGGACCATTTGTGCCTCGGCCCTGGCGCTTTTTCCGGTTTGCGCTTCCAGGCGAGCCGGCTGAAGCATCGAGGCGAATGTCGTCAGCGCGGCGAGCAGAAGCAACGAGGTTGAATTTGGCACCCTGTTCATGTCGTTCCCTTCTGGATCATCTGTCGCAACCTTTTGTCCCGCCGAAATGCAACGGGCCGATTCTCAGCGCCGCAGCGCATCCAGCCGTTCCTTCGCTTCGCGAATACCGCCCCGGTGTGCCTTCGCGTAGAGTTCTCGAGCCTTGGCCGCTTCGCCGCGCGTTCCATAAGTCCCCCAGGCGGATAAGACCGCCGGATCATATGTCTCCGCGAGCATGAAGCTTGCCTGCGCAATGTCCTTCTCAGCCGCGAGCTCGAGGACAATCCGCGCTGCACCGATATTTCCCTGGTCGAGCAATGCCCTGGCGCGCGGGATCAATCGGGCCTCCGCCTCGTTTTGATTTGCGGCTGTCGGCGGCTCCGGTACGGTCACTTCCACGTTCTGCCTCGCCGGCAAGATGACGCCTTCATTCGTTTGCTCCACCGGAAGGCGCACATCGGTCAGGCCCCTTGCCGATGCGCCGGCTCTTTCCCGAGCTTCGACCGCGCTCCGCTCCTGTTGCAGCGACTGCCGCAACTCGGCAATCTCGCGCGTCGCTGCCTGTCTCTGCTGCGAGGCCGCATCGGCCGCCTCGCGCAATTGCACGTTCCGCGTTTCGATCTCACGGCGCGTTTCCGCAAGTTCTCTCGCGAGCGCGCTTGCATGCGCCTGGGCCTCTTCGAGAGCGCGCCGTTGTTGTTCGGCATTGGCCGTCATCGCTTGCGCTGCTTTGGTCCCGGCGACGAGGTCGGCGTTCTTCTGCCGCTCGTCTTGCAAAGACTGCCGCAGCTCCGCAATCTCCCGCTCCGCCGCCTCGCTTTGCTCCGCTGCCGCAGCTTCCGCCATGAGCGATCCGCGAGGTATTCCGGCGAGTTCGCTCGCGAGTGCGGCGGCGCGTGCCTGCGCCTCGTGGCGTTGTTGCTCAGCGCTCGCCGCCGCTGCCTGCGCGGTGTTCGCCTGCTTCACGAGCAGGCCGCTTCTTTGCCGCTCCTGCTGAAGGGACTGCTGCAGTTCTGCGATCTCGCCCGCCGCCGCCTCTCTCTGCTGCGCGGCCACTTCGTCCGCCTTTCGGGATTGTGCCTTACCAGCATCGATCTCGCGGCGCGCTTCGGCAAGTTCGTTCACGAGCGCGGCGCTGTGGGCTTGCTCCTGTTGAAGTGATTTCTGCAGCTCCTCCGCGGCGATTTCCGCCGCCTGCGTGCGCTGGACTGTCTCGTCGAGCTCTCGGTGCGCCTCGGCCAGCTGATTGGCGAGTGCTTCAACGCGCGGAGCGTTTTCGTCCAGCCGCTGCTGAGCTCGAACCACGCTTGCCGGCTCCGCGTGCATCAGGGCTCCGGCCGTTTCGTTCTGAAGGGGAGCTAGCGATCCGGTCGTGATTTCCGGCCGCTGATCGAGGCTGAGGGCGCTCTCACTGCCGATGCGCGTCATGTCCGGAAACGTTTGCGCATTGAAGGGCTCGAACACACCGAGCAGGGAAGCGCCAACGAGGATGATAGGAACAAAAATTGCCACCGCCACCAGCCAACTGCCCGATCGTTCCTCCTCTGGATCGGCTTCCTCGATCGCCGGACACCAATGGGTCGGCGCAGGATTGATGGGAGAGCCGTCCTGCCAGACCCATTTGCCCGCCTCCGATGACCAATGGCCGACCTCAACAGCCCCGGTCGCATCTTCCACCCAGATGCCTTCTCCGTTCCTCGGTGCAGTATCAATTGGTCGGCGCATGGATCAGGCCTCGTTCGACAGCGAGTCCGTTGCGGCGAATACTTCGGCCTGTTCGCATGGTTTCAGTCCTCGCCCAAAACACGCTTAGATCGAAATAACCGCTTATAATTATTAAATATTTAAATGTATTAACCATATAATTTTGACGCTATACAAAAGTCAAATTAAATCATGCATGCGGGCACGGATCGCATCAGCGCATTGCCGCAAGTCTGGTCCGTCTCGGCGGATGCGCCCAGATCATCAGGGGATTTACGAACTGGGCTGGAAGCCGGCGACCTTCGTCGCTCAGACGGCGAGCAGTGTCGCGGGAGTCCTGGCGCCGGCGGGTTACGAAGCCGCCCAAGGCATCGTGAGTTCGGCATATCTCAAGGACGCCAGCGACCCGCAATGGGCCCACGATCAGGAGATGAAGGACTGGCGGGCTTGGATGTCGAAGTACCATCCGCAGGGCGACGTCAACGATTACCTCAACGTCTGCGCCTACGCTCAGGCCTGGTGCCTGGTGAAGATCCTCGAACAGGCAGGCCCGCACCTTACGCGCAAGAACATCATGGCGAGAGCGACGAGCGTCGATTTTCGCGTTCCCGTGCTCCTTCCCGGAATCGCTCTCGAAAACAGCAAGACTGATTATCGCCTGATCAAGAAGGTCCGTTTGATGAAGTTCGAAGGCAAGCGATGGGCGCTATTGCCGGAATAGGAAGCGAACAATACCATTTGCTTTTCGAGCGGCAGCGGAGCTTCGTCCTCGCCCGACGCCAGGTTTGGGAATGAGTCATGAGAGCAGTTGTCGTCGAAAACTACGATCGCATTGAAAACATCGCCATCAAGGAGGTCGCGAGGCCGGAGCTGTCGCCAGGGCACGTCAGGGTTCGGGTCCAGGCGGCCGCGGTCGGGTTCGTGGACGGCTTGAAGGTGCAGGGCCTCTACCAGACCAAGGACCCTCTGCCCTTTACGCCCGGCTCGGAATTTGCGGGCGTCGTCGATGAGGCGGCTTCCGATGTGGTGGGCTTTGCACGAGGGACGCCGGTCATCGGGATGGTCCGAAACGGCGGCCTTGCAGACTATATTTGCGTTCGGGCCGCAGACCTCTTCGTGACGCCGAATGGCATCGATCCAGAAACGGGAGCCGCCTTCTTTGCCAACTATCTCACGGCGCTCTATGCGCTCAGTGCGCGGGCCAAGCTGGTCAGGGGCGAGACACTTCTGGTTCTAGGTGCTGCGGGCGGCGTCGGCATAGCCGCCGTTCAGGTCGGAAAGTTGCTGGGCGCGCGGGTGATCGCGGCGGCATCGACCGATCACAAGCGAAGGTTTGCGATCAGGTTCGGCGCGGATGCCGCCCTGGACTACACGGGTGAGAGGTGGCGCGACGAGCTCAGCGAGCTGACAGGCGGTCACGGCGCCGATGTCATCTATGATCCGGTCGGCGGCGACCTGAGCCTTCAGGCGTTTCGGTCGATCGCGTGGAACGGCCGGCACCTCGTGATCGGCTTTGCCTCAGGGACCATTCCGGCGCTGCGGTTCAATCTGCCCCTCCTGAAAGGGGGTGCGCTGCTGGGCGTGGACCTGGCCCAGATCGGCCGTCGAGAGCCGGAGGTACGAGACCGTTCGGTTGCCCAATTGTTCGACTGGCTCAGCAACAAGACGCTTATTCCGGTTGTCGGAAAGGTTTTCCCTTTCGAGGAATTCCGGGATGCCTTCGCGGCGATGACGACGCGCTCCGCCCTCGGGAAGATGGTTGTTCGGATCAGCTGACGACAGCGACCATCCGATCAGTCGGGCGCATGGCGACGAGATGATCGGATATGCTGCTCGCGAAGCGGACCGCGCATTCCAGCGAACCAATGCGCGCCTGTGCCCATCGATGGCAGGATAGCATCCTGCCGGTGTTTTGCCCGACGTGTCAACGTCGCTGCGACGGCAGATGTCGTCCCGGTGCAGTTGGAAAACCCCTTGTCGATCAAACCCATCCCTACTGTGCATGGGGTTGTTTTCGCACTTTTTGTCTGAGCGCCCAGCTGCGGGCGTGCGCATACACAGCATGCGTGCTTGTCTCTGTGGCAGGCGGCCCGGCCGTAGTACATGCCGAAAGCCCATCAACACGCCGCCGGTGCAATGCGCAAGGCAATGACAATAACGCAATGACAATCACGTTACCTGCCGCAGCGCGCAAGCCCGATCACACCATTTCCGATGGCCTGCCGGCCGCGCAGCGGCGCTGGGCCATCGCCGCGATCTTCACCGCGCTGGCGATGGCCTCGCTCGACACCGCGATCGCCAACATCGCCCTGCCCGCCATTGCCGCCGACCTGCATGTCACGCCGGAGCAATCGGTCTGGGTCGTCAACGTCTATCAGATCGCGCTGGTGGCGACGCTGCTGCCGCTCGGGGCGCTCGGCGAGATCGTCGGGCACCAGCGCATCTATCTCGGCGGCCTGATCCTGTTCACCATCGCCTCGCTGTTCTGCGCGGTGGCCTGGTCGCTGGACAGCCTGCTCGTCGCGCGCACGCTGCAAGGCCTAGGGGCCAGCGGCATCATGAGCGTCAACACTGCCTTGGTCCGCTTCGTCTATCCCGGCCGGATGCAGGGCCGCGGCTTCGGCCACAACGCGCTGGTGGTTGCGACCGCCTTCACCTTCGGGCCGTCCATTGCGTCGGCGATCCTCGCGCTCGGCCCGTGGCCATGGCTGTTCGCCGTCAATATCCCGTTCGGCCTGGTCGCGATCGGCATCGGCTTTGCAATGCTGCCGAAGACTCCGCGCGCCGACCACGGTTTTGACTTTCTCGGCGCGATGCTGGCGTCCGCCTGTCTCGGCCTGTTCATCACCGGGATCGGCAGCGCCGCGCATAATTTGTCGCCGGTGGTCGTCGGCATCGAGTTGGTCTCGGCGCTCGCGCTCGGAATCATCCTGACGCGCCGCCATGCCGGCCATCCCGCGCCGATGCTGCCGATCGACCTGTTCAGCCGGCCGATGTTCGCGCTGTCGGCGGCAACCGCGGTGTGCTCATTCGCCGTGCAGGGCCTCGCCTTCGTCTCGCTGCCGTTCTACTTCGAGGACGTGCTCGGGCGCTCGCAGGTCGAGACCGGATTCTTCATGACGCCATGGCCGCTGGTGGTCGGCATCATGGCGCCGATCGCCGGGCGCCTGTCCGACCGCCACGCGGTCGGGCTGCTCGGCGGCATCGGCCTCGTGCTGCTCGGCCTCGGCATGGCGCTGCTGGCGATGCTGCCGGCCAATCCCGCCATTGCCGACATCATCTGGCGGATGGTGATCTGCGGCATGGGATTCGGCTTCTTCCAGGCGCCGAACATGAAGGCGGTCATGTCGAGCGCGCCGCCGCATCGCAGCGGTAGCGCCTCCGGCATCGTCGCCACCGCGCGCCTGACCGGGCAGACCACGGGCGCGGCGCTCGCCGCGGCCTGCTTCGCGCTCGCGGGCCACGACGGCGCGACATTGGCGCTGGCGCTCGGCGCAGGCTTTGCCGCGCTCGGCAGCGTGATGAGCTTCCTGCGTCTGGCGGTGAAGTAAGCTCCCGAGCCCAGGGGTCAAGCCGCCGTCACGTCGGCAGTCGCCGGAGTGACGGTTTCGTTGTCCAGCGCCGCCAGGCGCTCATCGATGGCAGCGATGACCTTGCGCGAGAACGGTCCGAGATGGGCGTAGGCGGCGATCATCTGCACGGCGATGCGCGCCGATGAGGTATCGCGCTTGGCGCAGTTCATGAAGGTCTGCCACAGCGGCCCGCGGGCCTCGGGAAGGGCGGTGACCACACGGTGCACCGTTTCCATCGCGCCGAGCTTGGCGCGCTTGTCGCCTTCCGCGAGCTCGTGGCGCTGCCGCGAACGGTCAAGCAGCGTCATCAGGCGGTCGACGCGTCCTGCATAGGCCGAAGGGCTGTAGATGTGCTCGAGTACCCGCTTGTAATCCGTCAGGATGTCGCGCAGCGGGCGCACCGGATCGAAGTTGATCCCCGCCGTGCACTGATCGGCGCCGATGGTCGGCGCCACATCGTGGCCCGGGTGTAGCCGGCCTTCCCGCTCCAGGCGGCGCGTCAGCTGCGTGTTCGGCAAGGCATAGAGCAGGCCGACCATGCTGACGGGGATCGCTGCCTCTTCGATAAAATCGATCATCGCCTCCGCCATCGAGACCTTCTCGTTGTCGAATCCGACGATGAAGCCCGCGGTGACGAGAATGCCGGCGGCGTAGATCTTGTGGATGCTCTCGGCGATATTGCGCCGCGTGTTCTGCTTCTTCCGCATCGCGACCAGCGTCGCCGGATCAGGGCTCTCAATGCCGACGAAGATGCCAAAGAAATTGGCCGCCCCCATCAGCTCCAGGAGCTCCGGATCGTCGGCGAGGTTGACCGAGGCTTCAGTGGAGAATTCGAACGGATAGCCGTGGGCGCGCTGCCATTCGGCGAGCTGGGGCAGGAACAGCCGCAGCGACTTCTTGTTGCCGATGAAGTTGTCGTCGACGAAGTCGAGATGGCCCCGATAGCCCATCTGGTAGAGCATATCGAGCTCGCGCAGGATCTGCTCGTTGGTCTTGGTCCGCGGCACGCGTCCGTAGAGCTCGATGATGTCGCAGAACTCGCAGGTGAACGGACATCCGCGGGAATACTGCACACCGAGATAGAGGTAGTCCTCGAACTTGAGCAGGTCGAAACGCGGAACCGGCGTCGTGGTGACGTCGGCCTGGAATTTCGGCGCGGTGAAGACGCCGGACCGGGCGCCGTTGTCCCAGGCCGCAATGAATTCGTCGATGACGCTCTCGGCCTCGCCGAGCACCCGGAAGTCGGCCCGCTCATAGATGTGGGGGCTCGAGGTGGGATCGGGACCGCCGACGACCACCGGCTTGCCGGCGGCGCGGCAGAGCTCGATCAGGCGCAGCGTGTCGGCCTGCTGCGGCAGCATTCCGCCGGTGAAGACGACGTCGGCCCAAGCGAGATCGTCGTCGCTGAAAGGCGCCGTGTTGCAATCGATCAGCCGGACCGTCCAGCTCTTGGGGAGCATTGCGGCGACGGTGATCAGGCCCAAAGGGGCGGCAGGTCGCTTGACGCCCAGCACTTTGCAGGATTCGCCAAAGCTCCAGAAGGACTCTGCCGAGAACAGCGGGTAGAGCATCAGTACGTTGCAGGGACTCGGCACGTTCATGGAACTCCTGTTGGCGGCGGCGCAGTGTACCAAAGTGCCTGCGTCTTGCATCCCGCAAAAGGGACAAACTGTCGCCGCTGTGCGGCGGCGGTCCGGCCCGGAACCGGCGTTCACGGCCGGACGTCGCCTTCAGCCGCGGATTGGCGCCCACCGAAGAGGCGTCAACCCGAATCGATCGAGAAGGGATGAGGCAAAACAGCGCTCCGGTCCATCCTCTCGAGCGGCAGCGCAACAGATACCCTCGGACTGTTGATTTGAACAGTTCCAGTTTGCCCGACACATTGCGTCCCTGAGTTCAATCGGTGGATTGGGCCAATCAGGGGACTTGCGATGGCAAATCTAACAATCAACGGAAAAACTTTCACACTCGACGTCGAGCCGGATACGCCGCTGCTCTGGGCGATCCGCGAGAACGCTGGCCTGACCGGCACCAAATACGGTTGCGGCATTGCACAATGCGGCGCCTGCACGGTTCACATCGATGGCGTGGCGATGCGCTCCTGCGGCGTTTCCGTCAGTGAGGCCGAGGGCAAGAAGATCACCACGATCGAAGGGCTCGCCTCCGGAGATTCGCTGCACAAGGTGCAGGAAGCCTGGATCGCCCAGGACGTGCCGCAATGCGGCTATTGCCAGAGCGGCATGATTATGGCGGTGGCCGCGCTCTTGAACGAGAAGCCGAAGCCGACCGACGCCGACATCGACGAGGCCATCACCAACATTTGCCGCTGCGGCACCTTCGCCCAGGTGCGCGAGGCGATTCACACGATCGCAAGCGCGTAAGGAAATCCCACATGAATAAGCATGTTTCGCCGCGGCTCAACCGCCGCGCCTTCGTCATCGGCACGGCCGCGGTCGGCGCCGGCCTCGCAATCGGCCTCGACATCCCGTTCGGCGGCCCCGCCGTGGTCCGCGCCGCCGACGGCTCGCCTGAGGTCGGCGCCTGGGTCGTGGTCCGGCCGGACGACACGGTCGTGATCCGCATCGCCCGTTCGGAAATGGGTCAGGGCTCGCTGACCGGCCTCGCCCAGCTCGTCGCCGAGGAGCTCGAATGCGACTGGACCAAGGTCACGACCGAATATCCAACTCCGGGCCAGAGCGTCGCCCGCAAGCGTGTCTGGGGCGATTTCTCGACCGGCGGCAGCCGCGGCATCCGCTCCTCGCAGGACTATGTCCGCAAGGGTGGCGCCACCGCGCGCGTGATGCTGATCCAGGCCGCCGCCGATGCGTGGAAAGTGCCGGCATCCGAATGCACGGCCGCGAACAGCGTCATTACCCACACGCCCTCGGGCAGGACGACGACCTACGGCAAGGTCGCCGAGGCTGCGGCCAAGCTTAGTCCACCGGCGGACGTCAAGCTGAAGGATCCGAAGGACTGGAAGCTGATCGGCAAGGGCGTGAAGCGGCTCGACACCGCCGACAAGACCACCGGCGCCATGATCTACGGCATCGACGTCAAGCTGCCGGGCATGTTGAACGCCGCAATCAAGGACTGCCCGGTGTTCGGCGGCAAGCTGAAGAGCTTTGACGAAGCCAAGGTCTCCGGCATGAAGGGCGTCAAGAAGGTCGTCAAGGTCGGCGATACCGCGGTTGCCGTGGTTGCCGACACCTGGTGGCACGCCAAGACCGCGCTGGAGGCGCTGCCGATCGTCTGGGACGAGGGCGACAACGCCAAGGTCTCCAGCGAGTCCATTGCGAAATGGCTGGCTGAAGGCCTCGACGACGCGCAGCCGGCCTATGTCGGCAACAAGAACGGCGACGCCAAAGCGGCAATCGCCGGTGCCGCCAAGAAGATCGAGGCCGTCTATAGCTACCCGTACCAGAACCATGCCACCATGGAGCCGATGAACGCCACGGCGCTCTACACCGCGGACAAATGCGAGGTCTGGTGCGGCACGCAGAATGGCGAGGCTGCGTTCGCGGCGGTGCTGGAGGCGTCGGGATTGCCGGCGGAGAAGTGCGACGTGCACAAGGTGATGCTCGGCGGCGGCTTCGGCCGGCGCGGCCAGACCGACTATGTCCGCCAGGCGGTCATGATCGCCAAGCAGATGCCGGGCACACCGATCAAGCTGTTGTGGTCGCGCGAAGAGGACATGGCGCACGGCAAGTATCACCCGATCACCCAGTGCAAGATGACCGGCGCGTTCGACGCCAACAACAATCTGGTCGCGCTGCACTACCGCCTGTCCGGCCAATCGATCCTGTTCTCGCTGCGCCCCGAAGCGTTGCAGAATGGCATGGATCCGGCCGCATTCCAGGGCGTCGCCCAATCCGGCGAGGCCGCGTTCGGCTACTCGGTGCCGAACTTGCTGATCGAGCACGCGATGCGTAACCCGCACGTCCCGCCCGGCTTCTGGCGCGGCGTCAACGTCAATCACAACGCGATCTATATGGAATGCTTCATGGACGAGCTGGCCGAGGCCGCAGGCCAGGACCCGCTCGAATTCCGCCGCAAGCTGATGGGCAATCACCCCAAGCACCTCCCGGTGCTTAACGCCGTTGCCGAGAAGATCGGCTGGAGCACGCCCGCGCCGCAGGGCGTCTATCGCGGCATCGCGCAGGTCATGGGCTATGGCAGCTATGTCGCCGGCGCCGCCGAAATCTCGGTGACCGATGGCAGCAAGATCAAGGTGCATCGAATCGTCGCCTCCACCGATCCCGGCTATGTCGTCAATCCGGCGCAGGTGGAGCGGCAGATCGCTGGCTCCTTCGTCTATGGCCTCTCCGCGCTGTTCTACGGCGGCTGCACCGTCAAGGACGGCAAGATCGAGCAAACCAACTTCGACACCTACAACTCGATGCGCATCAACGAGATGCCGAAGGTCGAAACTGTGATGGTGCCGAGCGGCGGGTTCTGGGGCGGCGTCGGCGAGCCGACCATCGGCGTCGCGGCGCCGGCGGTGCTCAACGCCTACTTCGCGGCAACGGGCAAGCGCATCCGCTCGGTGCCGCTGCGCGACCAGAACATCACCTTCGCCTAAGAGAGCGCTGCGGCTGCCACAACGGCAGCCGCAGCATTTTTCCGGACAAGTCTCATGAATGCGCCGGTGACACGGCGGAATGCCGTCCTCGGCATCACCGCTGCGGCCACATCGCTCGCCGCACCTTCGATCCTGCGGGCGCAATCGGCGGGCCGCGTCGTCGTGGTCGGCGGCGGCTTTGGCGGCGCGGCCTGTGCCCGCGCGCTCAAGCGTGTCGATACGAAATTGCAGGTGACCCTGATCGAGCCGAACAATATCTTCATCTCCTGCCCCTTCAGCAACGAGGTGATCGCGGGCCTGCGCGAGATCGAGGCGCAGCAGTTCGGGTACGACAAGCTCACCGCCCAGGGCATCAGCGTCGTCGCCCAGGCTGCGACGACCATCGACACGCAAAAGCGCAGCGTGACGGCGGCCGATGGGGAAGCGTTCGGTTATGACCATCTCGTGCTATCCCCAGGCATCGACTTCCATGTCGAAGCGCTGCCCGGCTACGACGACGCCGCATCGGAAAAGATGCCGCACGGCTGGAAGGCGGGTGCGCAGACCCTGCTGCTGCGCAGGCAATTGGAGGCGATGGCGGACGGCGGCACCGTCGCGATCGCAATTCCCGCCAATCCCTTGCGCTGTCCGCCAGCACCTTACGAGCGGGCCAGCCTGATTGCGCATTATCTCAAGACGAACAAGCCGCGCTCGAAGGTGCTGATCCTCGACGCCAAGGACAGTTTCTCACAGCAGCGGCTGTTCGAAAAGGCATGGAAGGAGCTCTACGGCGATATGATCGATCGCGTCGCGCTGTCGCAAGGCGGTCGCGTCACCTCGGTCGATGCCGCAACCAGAACCATCGTCACCGAATTCGGCAACTACACCCCTGATGTTGCCAACGTTATTCCGCCGCAGCGCGCCGGGCGCATTGCCGAAATCGCAGGCGCTGCGGACGCGACCGGCTGGTGCCCGATTGATCCCGTCACCTTCGAATCAAAGCTCGTCAAGAATGTCCACGTCATTGGCGACGCCTGCCTCGGCGGCGGCATTCCCAAATCGGCTTCCGCTGCAAGCGCGCAAGGCAGGGCTTGCGCCGCTGCCATCGTGAACCTCCTTGCCGGCCGTGCGCCGGAGACGCCACGGCTGACCGGCGTCTGCTACAACATTGTCGCTCCCGGCTACGGCTTTTCGCTTGCCGGCAATTACCAGCCGAAGGGCGACATCTTTGCGGAGGTCGAAGGCGGCGCGACCAGCCCCGTTGACGCGCCGCGCGAGCTGCGTGCGCGCGAGGCGATTGAGGCCGAGCATTGGTTTCAAAGCATCACGGCGGACACCTTTGGATGAGATTCGGTCCGCTTGCCAGCCACGAACACGGTGCGCTCCCTCCCCCGCCTGCGGGGGAGGGCTGGGGAGAGGGTGTCTCCGCAATCAAGAACCCCCAAGAGGAAAGAGCCCTCACCCGCGCTTTCGGCGCGACCTCTCCCGCAAGCGGGAGAGGTAAAAGGGGTTCGCGGCTAGATTTCTCTTCACACAATCGCTTGACTGTCGCTGCGCTGGTCGCAGCAAGTCTTGCACTCGCGGGTGTTGCGAAAGCCGAAAGCCTCGCGCCCTACACAATCATCGGCGACGGCATTCCGGCTTCGCTCACCGGCTCGCCCGGCGATGCCGTGCGCGGCCGCGCGCTGGTGCTGGCGCGCACGACGACATGCATCCTCTGCCATTCCGGTCCATTCCCGGAAACGCCGTTCCAGGGCGATCTCGCGCCCGATCTCACCGGTGCCGGGAACCGGTGGACGGCGAGTCAGTTGCGGCTTCGTCTGGTCGATGCCTCGCGCTTCAACCCGCAGACCATCATGCCGTCCTATTATCGCCATGACGGGCTTGTGCGCGTCGGGCGCAATTTCGCCGGCGAGCCGATATTATCGGCCGTCGAGATCGAGGACATCGTGGCCTATCTTGCAACGCTCCGAGACTAGGATCGCTCATGCCAACCACGCGACGACAATTCTTAAGCCTCGCCGGCAGCTTGACGGCCGCCGGCACGATCCCGATCGTCACGCTGCGGCCAGTCGAGGCGACACCGCCAATGCTCAACACCGCGATCCGCAACGTCGTCGGTGAGGCACAGATTCGCACCGGCAAAATCAAGCTCGACATCCCGCCGCTGGTCGAGAACGGCAATACCGTGCCGTTGACGGTGAGCGTCGCAAGTCCAATGACGGACGCGGACTACGTCAAGAGCATCCACGTCTTCAACGAGAAGAACCCGCAGCCGAACATTGGCAATTTCCATCTCGGTCCCTCCTCCGGCCGCGCCCAGGTCTCGACTCGGATCCGGCTCGCCGACAGCCAGAAGGTGGTCGCGATCGCGCGCCTTTCCGACGACACCTTCTGGCAGGTCGCCGCCGACGTCGTCGTGACGCTGGCCGCCTGCACAGAGGAGATGAACTGATGGCAGCGCTCATCAATGTTCCGGCCAAGGCCAAACGCGGCGAGATCATCGAGATCCGCACGCTGACTTCACACATCATGGAGACCGGCTTCCGCCACACCGCAGCCGGCGCGCTGGTGCCGCGCGACATCATCCAGAGCTTCACGTGCCGCTACAACGGCACCGAGATCTTCCGCGCGGATCTGTTCCCGGCGATCGCCGCGAACCCTTATCTGTCGTTCTTCACGGTCGCCAAGGACAGCGGCAAGTTCGAATTCGAATGGATCGGCGACAACGGCTATTCGTCCACCGCATCGGTGTCCATCCTAGTCGAATGAGGTTTTGGCGCGCGATAGCGGTGGCGCTGACCGCCACGGTCCCTGCCCTGCTCGCCGGTGAAATCCCGCCCGAGGCGCGTCGCTCCGGTTATTCCTTCATGGGACCCGACACGCGCGCGATGCAGGATGACGACACCTCCAATCCGGGCATGCTATTCGTGCTCGACGGCGAGGCGCTGTGGGGGAAGAAGACCGGCCGTGCGCAGAACTCCTGCGCCGACTGCCATGGCGATGCCCGCGGCAGCATGAAGGGCGTCGCGGCGCGCTATCCCGCCTTCGACAAGGCGCTCGGCCGCCCCGTCACGCTCGACCAACGCATCAATCTCTGCCGCAGCAACCACCAGCAGGCTACGCCACTGCCATACGAGAGCCGCGACCTGCTGGCGTTGTCCGCTTTCGTCGCCCATCAATCGCGCGGCGTTCCGATCACCGCCGGCGACGATCCGCAAGTAAGACCCTTCGTCGACCAGGGCCGCGACCTGTTCATGCAGCGCGAGGGCCAGCTCAATCTTGCCTGCTCCAACTGCCATGACGACAATTTCGATAAACGTCTCGCCGGTGCGCCGATCACGCAGGGACAGCCGACCGGATATCCACTCTATCGCCTGGAATGGCAGACGCTGGGTTCACTGGAGCGACGGCTGCGCAGCTGCATGACCGGCGTGCGCGCCCAGGCTTATGATTACGGCTCGCCCGAGCTCGTTGCGCTCGAGCTCTATCTGATGTCGCGGGCGCGCGGCTTGCCAATGGAGACGCCGGCGGTGCGGCCGTAGGTCATAACGAATCTGAAACTGGCCGTCGTCTAGCCCGTCAAAGTCTTCATCGCCACCAGGATGGCGGCCGAATCCGCGACCCAGCCGAAGATGCCGCCTTGAGCCTTGATCATCTTTAGGCCCATCTCGTGAAACTCGGGAAAGTAAGATGCGCAGCCGTCGGAGATCACGATGCAGCGATAGCCGCGGTCATTGGCCTCGCGCACGGTGGTGTTGACGCAGACCTCCGTGGTGACACCGCATACGAGCAAGTTTTCGATGCCGTATTTCTCCAAGACGTCGCCGAGCTCGGTGGCGTAAAACGCACCCTTGCCCGGCTTGTCGATCACGATCTCACTGTCAAGCGGATAGAGCTCGGGAATGATATCGTGCCCGGCCTCGCCGCGAATGAGAATACGCCCCATCGGGCCGGGATCGCCGATGCGCAAGGACGGCGCGCCGCGCTCGAGCTTCGCCGGCGGTGCGTCGGAGAGATCCGGCAGATGGCCTTCCCGGGTGTGGATCACCAGCATGCCGGTGTCGCGCGCCGCCTTCAGCACCGCGCCGATCGGATTCACCGCGCGCGCGAGCTGGCTGACGTTGTTTCCCAGCGTCTCACCGAAACCGCCTGGCTCCAAGAAGTCGCGCTGCATGTCGATGATGAGGAGCGCGGTGACGAGCCAGTCGAGCTCGATCGGCTCGGGCTCGGCATTGATGATTCCCCGTGCCGGCTTGGTTGAGTTCAGCATGATGCCCCCTTGCCCGAACGCTGTGCCGCAAACTTGTGCAAGCGCCGTGCCATTCGAAGCGACGCTCTCTGGTCTTGCTTCCCGTTCTCACGGGAGAGGCGGACGCCACCGCTCGCCGCTACCCTCCCGCCCCATACAGCTGCCGATACTCGTCCTCGTATGGCGCGTACGACTCCTTCAGCGTCGCCATGTTCAGCAGCATGGTGGCGACCTGTGCATTCGCCTTGTCGAACACGCGCGTCTTGACCCAGGCGCTTTCGGTTCGCCGGCTGCCGGAAAGTGCGACCACCTCGCGCTCCACCTCATAGTCCTCGCCGACGAAGAGCGGGCCCTGCAGCAGGCGGATCTCCTGATCGGCGAACAGGCCGACCGCGGGCCCCTTGGCCGGCAGCGGATCGTCCTTGGAGCGGTACTGGAACAGCACGCTGAGCATCTCGATCGGGATGATAGGCTTGCGCCATGGATTGTCGGCGCCAGAGTAGTACGGAGAGCTCTCCGTGATGACCGCGAGTTTCTGCCGCAGCGAGAACGGGTAGAGATCGCCCATATTCTGATCAAATGCCATGCGGACAGTCTGCCGTTTGCTGGTCTGCGCCACCTTCACGTCGCGCAGGATCACGGGATCGGTCAGCGGCTTGAGCTCGCCAAGGCGCGTCTCGAGCGCGGTCGCTACGTGCGGCTCGCCGACCGAGGCGGTGCCGCGCAGCACCTCGGTGCCGTCGCGCTTGACCATCTGGATCTGGCACTGGCGGGTAGCCGGCAGCGGCTTCGACAGGATTGCCTGCACCTCCTCACCCTCATAGCAGACGCTGCGGTAATGCGCGGAGAGGCACCCCGTTTCGAACCAAGCGCGCCCCCACAGCCGTTCGCCGAGCGGTGCGAACTGGCTGAAATGCGTGGGCCCCTCGATAGTGCCGCCCTTGAAGCCGAGCTTCTGCGCCGTGGCGTCGTCATGGATCGAGGCGTGCGCCTCGTAAGTTTGCGCTTGCAGCATCTGGCGCGGCCGGCGCCACGGTCCGATCAACGCCTGGGCCGTCTCAGTGATCTCGGTGTCGAATGCGTTTGCAGCCATGGTGTTCTCCACAAGTAGCCATGACTAGCAGGAGCGCCACGGATGCGGCCAGCGATATTGACTTCGCCGACCCATGCTTTGACTGTCACAATTCGCGTCGCGCCGCGCAATCCCTCCCGCAGCACAGACCCGCGCCGAGCAAGAAGACGAGGACTTCCGAAATGACGCTAATGCAGGTCGAGCTGGACGATAAATACCGGCTCGAATCGAAGCGGATCTTCCTGTCCGGCACCCAGGCCCTGGTCCGCTTGCCGATGTTGCAGCGCGAACGCGACCGGCTTCAGGGGTTTAACACCGGCGGTTTCATCTCGGGCTATCGCGGTTCCCCGCTCGGGATGTATGACCACGCGCTGTGGCGCGCGAAATCGCATCTGCAGCAGCATGACATCGCCTTCGTGCCCGGCCTGAACGAGGACCTCGCGGCGACCGCGGTCTGGGGCAGCCAGCAAGTCGGGCTGTTTCCCGGCGCCAAGGTCGATGGCGTGTTCGGCATCTGGTACGGCAAGGGCCCCGGCGTCGATCGCTCGGTCGATGCGCTCAAGCACGCCAACGCCGCTGGCACCTCGCTCAATGGCGGCGTGCTGGCGCTGGCCGGTGACGATCATGGCTGCCAGTCCTCGACGCTGGCTCATCAGAGCGAGCAGGTGTTCGCGGCAGCGCTGATCCCAGTGATCAATCCCGCCACGCTTCAGGATTATCTCGACCTCGGCCTTTATGGCTTTGCGCTGTCGCGCTTCTCCGGCTGCTGGGTCGGTTTCAAGGCCATCAGCGAAACTGTCGAGAGCTCGGCCTCGATCTATAGCGACCCCGAGCGCATCCAGATCAGGCTTCCCGACGATTTCGAGATGCCGGCCAGCGGTCTCAACATCCGCTGGCCTGATCCGCCGCTGGAGGCCGAGAGGCGCCTGTTCGGGCCGAAGATGGAAGCGGTGCAGGCTTTCGCCCGAGCCAACCAACTCGACCGTATCGTGCTCGATTCCAAGCCGGCTCGGCTCGGCATCGTCGCGACCGGCAAGGCCTATCTCGATCTGCGCCAAGCGCTCGCCGACTTAGGGATCACCGACAAGGACGCGCAGGACCTCGGCCTTCGCATCTACAAGGTTGCGATGACCTGGCCGCTGGAAGAGAGCGGCGCCAAGCGTTTCGCCGAGGGTCTTCAGGACGTGCTCGTGGTCGAGGAGAAGCGCGGCTTCATCGAAGACCAGCTGATGCGCATCCTCTACAACATCGATGCCTCGAAACGCCCGACTGTCACGGGAAAGCGCGACGAGCGCGGCGCGCCGCTGCTGCCGAGCGAGGGCGAGCTGACGCCCACCATCGTTGCCTCTGCGCTGGTGGCGCGGTTACGTAAGCTCGGCCATCACAGCCCGGTGCTGGAGCAGCGCCTCGCGCGGCTCGAGGCGTTTGACAACCCTGTTACCACCATCACGCCGATCAAGCTTGCGCGCACGCCGTTCTTCTGCTCGGGCTGTCCGCACAACTCCTCGACGCGCGTGCCCGAAGGAAGCCGCGCCATGGCCGGCATCGGCTGCCACGGCATGGCCCTGAGCATGCCGACGCGCCGCACCGATCTGATCTCGCATATGGGCGCCGAAGGCGTGAACTGGATCGGCCAATCGCCCTTCACCACCGAGAAGCACATTTTTCAGAATCTCGGTGACGGTACCTATACGCATTCCGGACTTCTGGCGCTCCGCGCCGCTTCGGCTGCCGGCATCAACATCACCTACAAGATTCTCTACAACGATGCCGTCGCCATGACCGGGGGCCAGCCAGCCGAAGGCAGCTTTAACGTCGCGCAAATCGCGCATCAGGTTTGGGCCGAAGGGGTCAAGCGCCTCGCGATCGTCTCGGACGATCCGAGCAAGTATCCGCCAGGAAATTACTTCCCGCAAGGCGCGACCATCCACCACCGCCGCGAGCTCGACGCCGTGCAGCGCGAGCTGCGCGACATCAAGGGCCTCACGGTCATCATCTACGACCAGACCTGCGCGGCAGAAAAGCGCCGCCGCCGCAAGCGCGGGCTCTATCCCGATCCCGCCAAGCGCGCCTTCATCAACGAGCTCGTCTGCGAAGGCTGCGGCGACTGCTCGCAGGCCTCCAACTGCGTCTCGGTGCAGCCGCTGGAGACCGAGTTCGGCCGCAAGCGCCAGATCGACCAGTCGAACTGCAACAAGGACTTTTCCTGCGTCGAGGGCTTTTGCCCGAGTTTTGTGACCGTGTATGGCGGCAGCCTGAAGCGCATGAAGACGTCAGCGGTCGATTCCGGCCAACTGTTCGCCGACCTGCCGCTGCCCCCAATGCGCGAGCTGGACCGCCCTTATAACATCCTCGTTACGGGCATCGGCGGCACCGGCGTCATCACCATCGGCGCGCTGCTCGGCATGGCCGCCCATGTCGAGGGCCGCGGCTGCTCGGCGCTCGATTTCACCGGACTGTCGCAGAAGAACGGCGCGGTGATGAGCCATGTCCGTATCGCGCCGAAGCCGGAGGATATCTCCGCCGTCCGCATCACGACCGGCGGCGCCGACGTCATCCTCGGCTGCGACATGATCGTCTCGGCCGGTGCCACCGCGCTGAGCCGCGCCGAGCGCGGCGTGACCAAGGCCTACATCAACGCCGATCTGCAGCCGACCGCGAGCTTCGTGCAAAACCCGGATCTCGATTTCGAGATGGGAACGATGCAGACGGTGCTGCGCGATGCCGTCGGGGACAAGAATCTCGACATCATCGACGCGACGGGCGTTGCCGCCGCGCTGATGGGCGACAGCATCGCCACCAATCCCTTCATGCTCGGCTTCGCCTTCCAGAAGGGCGCGATCCCGCTGTCGCTGGAGGCCCTGCTCCGCGCCTTCGAGATCAACGGCACCGCGATCGAGATGAACAAGCTCGCCTTCACTTGGGGCCGTCTCGCCGCCCACGACATGTCGCGGGTGCGCAGCGTGCTCCAGTTCAAGAACAGGGCGGCCGCACCGACCAAGTCGCTCGACGACATCACCGCGACCCGCGCCGAGTTCCTGACTGGCTATCAGAATAGGGCATATGCCGAGCGCTACCTCGCAGCCGTCGCCAAGGTACGCAAGGCGGAGAGCGCGGCCACGCCGGGCTCCACCGAGCTGACCGAGGCAGTCGCAAAGAACCTGTTCAAGCTGATGTCCTATAAGGACGAGTATGAGGTCGCACGGCTCTACACTGATGGCAGCTTCGCCAAGAAGGTGTCGGAAAAATTCGACGGCGACTTCACGCTGAAATACCATCTTGCCCCACCGATCTTCGCGAAACGCGACAAGACGGGCCGGCTTCAAAAGCAGGAGTTCGGCGGCTGGATGATCCACGCCTTCCGCGTTCTCGCGAAACTCAAGTACCTGCGTGGCACCACGTTCGATCCGTTCGGCCGTACCGATGAGCGCAAGACAGAGCGCAAGCTGATTGAGGACTATCTCGGCATGATCGATCAGCGGATCGCGGGACTGAAGGCAGAGCAGATCCCGCTGCTGGTGCGGCTTGCGCGCGTGCCGGAAATGATCCGCGGCTTCGGCCACGTCAAGGAAGCAAATATCAAACTTGCCTCGACCGAGACGGCGCGGCTGGAAGCGGAGCTGGAGAACAGCCGCTTTGCCGCCGCGGCCGAGTAGTGGCGAGAGCGCGAAGCTCTCGCCCCGCGTCATTGCGAGGAGCCCTTGCGACGAAGCAATCCAGACTAACCCCCGCGGAAAGACTCTGGATTGCTTCGCTACGTTCGCAACGACGGAGATGGTGGAATGCGCCTCGCCACACACTGAGTATCATCGCCCGCGAAGTGTTTAGACCGCAGACATGGCTGACGCCTGTTCGGACACATCACTGACAGTTTGGCCGCGCGTCCACGCGCAGCCCTTCGGCCCGCAGCGACGGCCGCAGCTGTCATGCCGCCGGCACGGGCGCCGATGATGTCGTAGCTTTGATGTGCCGGCATCATGCGGCGGGCTTCCGAGGACAAGGCATGACACCGTCGTACCTCGCCCAAGGGGAACCGCGCTAGCGCGCTGGCTTGCGTTCGATCGGATCGATATCGATCGCCCGCAGGCGGCCGAGCCGCAGCACGTCCATGGACAACCGCCGGCCGATCCGGTCGCGGTCGAGCACGCGGATCAGATCGTCGACACCGTTGATCTCGATGCCGTCGAGCCTGATCACGACGTCACCGGGCAACAGGCCCGCCTTCGCCGCCGGGCCGTCCGGCTCGATTTGCATCAAGAGCGCGCCCATCTTGTTCTCGACACCGGCCAGCACCGCATGCCGCCGCGGGACCGGCGCGGTCTGCCCGGCAACGCCGATATAGGCGCGGCGGACATAACCGTGGCGGATGATCTCCGACAGCACGAACTGCGCAGTGTTGCTGGCGACCGCAAAGCAGATGCCCTGCGCCCCGTTGATGATGGCGGTGTTGATGCCTATCACCTCGGCATTCGACGAGACCAGTGGTCCGCCGGAATTGCCGGGATTGAGCGCGGCATCGGTCTGGATCACATCCTCGATGGTGCGCCCGCTGACCGAGCGGATCGAGCGGCCGAGCGCCGAGACGACTCCGGCGGTCACGGTCGACTCGAAGCCGAGCGGATTGCCGATCGCGATCACGAGTTGGCCCCGCCGCAGGCTCTTGGAGTTGCCAAGCGCGGCATAAGGCAAATGGCGCACGCCGTTGGCGCGCAAGAGCGCGAGGTCAGTGTCGGGATCGACACCGAGCACCTGGGCGTCGCCGACGTGCCCCTCAACGTCGCGCAGCCGAATCTCTTTTGACGAGCCGACCACATGGCTGTTGGTGAGCACGAGTCCATCAGGCGAGATCACGGTGCCCGAGCCGAGCCCGCCGCGCTCGCGGCCGTTCGGCACTTTCGGCCCGGTCTCGACACGCACGACCGCAGGGCCGACGCGGTCGGTCACGTCGATCACGGCATTGGAATAGGCGTCCAGCAGAGCCCGGTCATCGACCGGAGCAGACGCCGTCGTTCGCGATGACGATGCGTCATCGGCGACATCTGAGGTGAAGTCCAACATGGCAAGAGTCCTTGAGGCTCACACAGATGGTGGCCTGTTCTCTCTCGCGCAAGTGGCCCGACCGCGGCGCAAGGCTGGGCTGCTAGGGTGCCCGCCTCAGCGAGCCGCCTCTCGCCTTGACCGGATCGAGCAGCGACCAGTCTCCATCCGGGAGCACATGGCCCTTGGGGAATGGTGCGCGCAGCTCGAGCCCGAGCGAGCCCAGCACGCGGTCGTCGCGGTAATAGCATTGCAGCACGACGCGGACGAGCGTTGCGGCGGCGACACCGCCATGTTTGCGAAAATCCTGCGCCACCGCATCGCGCCTGGCGGCATCGAGCTCGACGAGCGGCGCTCCGGCGAGCCGCGCCAAATGATCTAGCGCCGCCGCCACCTGTTTGGTGTCGCGGCCGAGCGTGGCCAACATGTCGGCCTGGATCGCGGGATCGTCGGCGCCCGGGACCCGGTATTCTTCGCTGGCCGGAATGATCATCGCGGCAATGGTGCGGAGGTCGCCGCGCTGACGCGGCGTGAGGGAGAGTTGATCAGTCATTGTGCGCTCTTCTAACGCCGCGATGAAGGTCTGCTCCCTCCCCCGCTTGCGGGGGAGGGTTGGGGAGAGGGTATCTCCGCAGAGAGACTCCTCGAGAGGGGAGAGCCCTCGCCCGCCGCGCTCTTCGAGCGCGGCGATCTCTCCCGCAAGCGGGAGAGGTGCAGCGAATTCGTGGCGGGTTCAGTGCATCCATCACGGGCCCTCAATCGAACAAATTGGCGAGGCGCTGCTTCATCTGATCGGCGATATAAAGCGCGAGGGCCTGGATGGTGGAGGTCGGGTTTACCCCGCCCGAAGTGACGAAGATGCTGCCGTCGACGATGAACAGGTTCTTGACGTCGTGGGTGCGGCCCCATTCGTTGACGACCGAGCGTTCGGGGTCGGTGCCCATCCGCGCGGTGCCGAGCAGGTGCCAGCCGCCCCACGGGATCGGCGAATTGATGCAGATGTCGGTCGCGCCCGCCGTTTCGAGAACCTCGCGGCCGCGGGCGAGCGCATGCTCCATCATCTTCCGGCTGTTCTCGCTGATCGTATAATCGATCTTCGGTGCGGGAATGCCGTGGCTGTCCTTCAGCACCGGATCGAGCGTGACGCGATTATGCTCTTCGGGCAGGTCCTCGCAGATCGCGGAGAAACCCAGCCGATGGCCATTGAGCTTACGGAAGACGCGGTGATGGTCGGCGCCCCAGGGCAAAATGCCCTTCTGCTCGCTGACGACGGCCTCGAACACCGGTCCTGCCCCGCGTACGAACTGCACGCCGTAGCCGCGCACGAAGCCGCGCGACAGGTCCGTGTCATACCACTGCTTGCTCCACAGGCAGGTCGGCGGCGCGCGGTTGCTGTCCGTCGGCTCCTTCACATAGCCGTAGATCTGCGCATAGGGGTGAAACATCAGGTTCTTGCCGACGAGCCCGGACGAATTGGCAAGTCCATTCGGAAAACGCCCCGAGGCCGAGTTCAGCAGCAATCGCGGCGTACCGACGCCGTTGCAGGCGATGATGACGACGTGGGCGGGCTGAAATTGCTCGATGCCGTCCTTGTCGTAATAGACCACGCCCGAGGCCATGCCGGTCTCGTCGGTGGTGATCTCACGCACGCGGCAATGGGTGCGCAGCTCGACGCCGGCACGGATCGCATGCGGCCAATAGGTGATGTCGGTGGAAGACTTTGCGCCTTGCGCGCAGGCCGGCGTGCAATGGCCGAGATTGATGCAGCGCGCCCGGCCCTCATAGTCCATTGTCGCGACCGTCGTGTCAGACGGCCACCAGTGCCAGCCGAGCTTGTTCATGGCCTTGCCGATGATGGCGCCGGACAATCCCAGCGGCTGTTGCGGCATCGGCGGATGCGTCAGCGGCGAAAGCGGATCGCCTGACAGGCCGGAGGTCCCCATCATCCGGTCGTTCTCCTCGAAGAACGGGGTCAGCGCATCGTAGTCGATCGGCCAGTCGTCGGCGACGCCATCGAGCGTCTTCACCTTGAAATCGGAGGGATGCAGCCGCGGCCAGTGCGCGGTGTACATGACCGTCGAGCCGCCTACTGCATTGTAGTTGACGACCTTGATCGGCGAATTGTCGTCGTTGATCGGATAGTCCTCGGGCCGCCCGCGGACGTTGGGGCTCGACGACCATTCGCCGTAGAACTTGGCTTCCCAGTCCCGCCCGGTGCTGGGATATTCCGCCGGATTCATCCAGCCGCCCTGCTCCAGGCAGAGAATGTGCATCTTGGTCTCGGCCAGCGACCACGCCACCGCCGCGCCGGAAGCGCCGGCGCCGATGATCAGGACGTCCACGGGGTCTTTCATTGCAACCTTTTCCTCCCCTCGCCGCTTTCCGGGCGATTCGGCCCTGCGGTCCGCGAGGCCGGCGAACGATAGGATCAGAGCAACGGCTGAGTAAAGCCGCGAGGCCGGAATGTCGCACTTCGCAGGGCGCAGACCATTGGTCTCGCCACATCCGGATGCTAGGAACAGGGCCGCACGAGCCATCGATAGCGAGATCGTATGTCCTTCCGAAATTTCTTTGCCCCCGCCCGCGCTTTTGCGCTCGCTTCATTTTTCGCCTTGTCCGGACTTCTGGTCTCGCCCGGACCAGCCTCCGCGCTGACTGCCGCCGCGACAGCCCGCGACGGCAACTCCATCCAGGTCGGCGACGTCACCTATCGGCTCGACGGCGTTGATGCGCCCGAGCTTGATCAGGTCTGCATCGACGAGCACGCCGATTCCTGGAGCTGCGGCATCGAGGCCCGCGACCAGCTGACGAAACTGATCGGAAAACGGACGGTGCGCTGCGACGACGTCGGACCGGAAAAGAGTTTTGGCAAGCGGCACCGCGCCATCTGCACGGCCGAGGGCGACAAAGCCAGCTTGAACGAGCAGTTGATCAAGCTCGGCTTTGCCCTCGCGCGCGAGCCGATCAAGGCCAACGTCAAACCGGCGGCCACCGAGGCCAAGACGGCGGCCGCTGGGATCTGGAAGGGCTGCTTTGTTGCACCGCAAGATTTCCGCGCCGGCAAGAGGGATGGCGCGCTTCTCGGCGCCGCGTGCCGCCCAGACCGGGACAAGGAAATCCGCGCCGTGCTGTTCCCGGAGGAGCTGACGATGCCGCCGAGTTGCAGCATCAAGGGCAAGCTCGCGGTGCGCGCACGCGTCACCGGCAATATCGGCATCTATCATTTGCGGGGCTGTCCGAGCTATCCGGCGACGACTAAGCCCGACCGCTGGTTCTGCTCGGAGGACGACGCCCAGGCCGCCGGCTTCCGCAAGGCCTATAATTGCCGTCGGCCGAAGTGAACAATTCCTTCACACATCCGTGAGTAGTAGTCCAAGACCGTATTGATCCGGAATTGAAGTCTATCGGGAGTTGCGTCATTTGTATGCGTACGCAAGCGCCTTGCGCGAGCGTTTCCTTTGGCAGCAATCCGGCTTCGGTCCGATTGCCTTGCTCGGGCGTTTCCTCCCTAGACTTGGGCCGCTTGCCATCCAAGCGGCTCTTTCTTTTTGGGCGGGTCCTAACTCCGCATCTGCATGATGTGGTCCATCGGTGGCATGTTGGCGTTCAGATGCGCCATGATCCAGACCGTTCCTCCGACCACCAGGAAGACGACCAGAAGCCCGAAGGCGAGCGCCAGCACGTTGTTGGTGTTGTCCGGACCTGTGGTGATGTGCAGGAAGAACACGAGATGCACGCCCATCTGTGCGATCGCGAGCACGATCAGCGCAACAGGAATCGACGGCTGCCAGACCAGATCCGTACCGGCGATGAAGAACGACGTCGCCGTGAGCAGCAGGGCCAAGACAAGACCGACGACGTAACCGAGGATGCGGGTGCCGACACTGTGTTGCTCTTCCTCGCCGGGCGCGAGGTCGTGTTTCACCAACCCATGGGTCTGATCACTCATGGCGCGCTCCCGAGCAGGTAGACCACGGAAAACACCGCGACCCAGATGATGTCGAGCGCGTGCCAGAACAGCGCAAAGCACATCATCCGCCGCAATATGTCGGCGCGAAAGCCTTTGGCGAACACCTGGGCCATCATGGTGAGCAGCCACAGCACTCCGGCCGAGACGTGCAGGCCATGACACCCGACCAGCGAGAAGAACGCGGTCAGGAACGCGCTGCGCGATGGGCCATAGCCACGGGCGACGAGGTCGGCGAATTCGCGGAACTCGATGGCGAGGAATATGAGGCCGAGCACACAGGTCACGGCCATGCCAAGGTAGAACCAGAACCGGTTGCGCACGTCGGCGGCAATGCTGGCCATGCCGCAGGTGAAGCTCGACAGCAACAGGCAGACCGTTTCGATCGCGACGTTCTTCGGCTCGAAGATCTCCGAGCCCTTCGGGCCGCCGGCGGTCTGGCCGGCCAGCACCGCATAGGCCGCAAAGAAGCAGGAGAACATCACGATGTCGGAGAGCAGGAAGATCCAGAAGCCGTAGGCGGTCACGATCCGCTTCGGCGCGGGTCCGGGATGCTCGATGATGAGCCCGATGTGATGGGGATCGGCGTGGGCGCGGCCGGCCGTGGCGGTCATCGACATCAGACTGCCCCCGCCATGCTGACGAGGCTGCGCCGCTCCTCGAGATTGGTGCGGTCGATGCGGGCGACCTCATCGGCCGGGATGACGTATTCGTCATGGTCGCGCCAGGCGAACACGACGAAGGTCGCGAAGGCACCCAGGCCGCCCAGGATCACCATCCACCAGATGTGCCAGATCAGCGCAAAGCCCATGATGGTGGCGAAGAACGCGCAGACGAAGCCGGTGGGAGAATTCCGGGGCATCTCGATGTCCTGATATTCCGGCTCTTCGTGCTCGAGCAGTTGCTGCTTGGCATGCGCCTTCATTTCCCAATAGGCGTCCTCGCCGCGCACGTCGGGATGGAAGGCGAAATTGAACACCGGCGGCGGCGACGAGGTCGCCCATTCCAGCGAGCGGCCGTCCCAGGGATCGCCGGTGCGGTCACGCAAGGCCTCGCGGTTGCGGATGCTGACCACGATCTGCACGATCTGGCAGATCACGCCGATCGTCAGCACCGCCATGCCCACCGCCGCCACCAGCATCCAGGGCCGCCAGGCCGCGACATCGTAATGCTGCATGCGCCGCGTCATGCCGAGCATGCCGGCGACATAGAGCGGCATGAAGGTGATGAAGAAGCCGAGGAAGGTGAACCAGAACGCAGCCTTGCCCCAGCGTTCGTCGAGGCGGAAGCCGAACGCCTTCGGAAACCAATATTCGAAGCCGGCGAAGGCGCCGAATAGCACGCCGCCGATAATGACATTGTGGAAGTGCGCCACCAGGAACATGCTGTTGTGAAGCATGAAGTCGGCCGGCGGCACCGCGAGCAGGACGCCCGTCAATCCGCCGACGATGAACGTCACCATGAAGCCGACCGCCCACAGCATCGGCGTCGCAAAACGGATGCGGCCGCCATACATCGTGAACAGCCAATTGTAGATCTTCACCCCCGTCGGCACCGCGATGATCATGCTAGCGATGCCGAAGATGGCGTTGACGTCGGGGCCGGCACCCATCGTGAAGAAATGATGCAACCACACCATGAAGGAGATGACGCAGATCGCCATGGTGGCGAGCACCATCGAGCGATAGCCGAACAGCGCCTTGCCGGAGAAGGTCGAAACCACCTCGGAGAAGATGCCGAAGGCCGGCAGCACCAGGATGTAGACCTCGGGATGCCCCCAAGCCCAGATCAGGTTCATGAACATCATGACGTTGCCGCCGGCCTCGTTGGTGAAGAAGTGGAAGCCGAGGTAACGGTCGAGCAAGAGCATCGCCAGCGTGGCGGTGAGGATCGGGAACGCGGCGACGATGAGGAGGTTCGAGGCCAGCGTGGTCCAGCAGAACATCGGCATGCGCAGATAGTTCATGCCCTTGGTGCGCAGCTTCAGCACGGTGGTGACGAGATTGATGCCGGCGACCAGCGTGCCGACGCCGGAGATCTGGAGTGACCAGGCGTAGTAATCGACGCCGACCCCGGGCGAGTAGGACAGTTCCGACAGCGGCGGAAAGGCGAGCCAACCGGTGCGCGCGAATTCGCCGACCACGAGCGAGATATTGACCAGCAGTGCGCCGGTCGCGGTCAGCCAGAACCCGACCGAATTGAGCGTCGGGAACGCGACATCGCGCACGCCGAGTTGGAGCGGCACGATCAGGTTCATCAGCCCGATCACGAACGGCATTGCCACGAAGAAGATCATGATGGTGCCGTGCGCGGAAAAAATCTGGTTGTAGTGCTCGGGCGGGAGATAGCCTTGCGATTGGTAGGCGACCGCCTGCTGGATTCGCATCATGATGGCGTCGCTGCCGCCGCGCAGCAGCATCACCGAGGCCAGCAGCACATACATGACGCCAATGCGCTTGTGGTCGACGCTGGTGATCCATTCGCTCCAGAGATAGGGCAGATGCCCCCTCACCACGACCCAGGCCAGCACGCCCAGGATGGCGACCAGCACCACCGCGCCGGCGACGAGCGGAATCGGCTGATCGAACGGAATGGCGGACCAATCGAGCTTACCGAGCATCGTGGCCTCCACTGTGCGACCGGCCGGCTTCGGATGCCAGCTCCGGCCCAGGACCCGGCGGAATGTGCTGGGTTGCGATCAGATCGAACAGGCGCGGATCCTCGAGCCGATAAGTCGGCCGGCTCTTCTCGATTCCCTGCTGCATCAGGGTCCTGTAGCTGTCCTCATTCAGCACGGCATCGGTCTTCGCCGTGCCCGCCACCCAATCCGGAAACGCGAGCGGCGAGATCACGTTGACGTCGAACATCATGTCGGGGAAGCCGTCGCCGGAGAAATGCGCCGACAGGCCCTGGAGCCTGCCCTCGTGGTCGGCGCGCAGGTTCAGCTTCGTCACCATGCCGTTCATGGTGTAGATCATGCTGCCGAGCTGCGGGATAAAGAACGTGTTCATCACGCTCGACGACGTCAGCTGGAAGTTCAGCTCGGCGCCGGCTGGTACCGTTAGCGTGTTGACGGTGGCGATGCGCTGATCCGGATAGATGAATAGCCATTTCCAGTCGAGCGAGACGGCCTGGATGCGCACCGGGCTGCCGGTGCCCGGCACGGGTGCCGCGGGATCGAGCTGATGCGAGCCGATCCAGGCGACGCCGCCGAGCAGGATGACAGTGAGCGCAGGGATCGCCCACACCACCATCTCGACGCGCCCGGAATAGACGAAGTCGGGCTGGTAGCGCGCTTTCGGATTGGACGCGCGAAACCAGAACGCGAAGCCGAGTATCGCAACGATGGTCGGCACCACGATCACGAGCATGATGAAGACGGAATCGATCAGGATGGTGCTGTTGGCCGCAGCCACAGGCCCTTGCGGATCGAGCAGATTCATCGGCAAGCCACTGGCGGTTGGGAAGCCCCGGGACAGAGCCTAGCGCGGGAAAGGCTCCGCAACAAACGCTGCGACCTCAGAACGGTTCCTGAACCGCTGGGGTCAGCCATGCGCGGTCGGCCGGCCGCAACATGCAATCGCATGTGATGTCAATGACATGAAAGCGGGAGCGGCGCCCTTCTCTCCGGTCGAGGCGATTGCTAATCTGCACGAAAATATTGGATCAACAGGATCCGGGCCCGGGAGTAAACCGAGATGCGCTTGAAGGACAAGGTTGCGATCGTCGTCGGCGCGGGGCAGAGCCCGGGCGAGGGCATGGGCAACGGCCGCGCCACTGCGCTCACGTTCGCGCGGGAGGGTGCCAAGGTCTTGTGCGTCGATCATCATCTGGACTCGGCGCAGGAGACGGTCGCGATGATCACGGCGAAGCAGGGCACAGCCGCAGCCTTCAAGGCCGACGTGACCAAAGCCGCCGACATCAAGGCGATGGTCGCGGACGCGCAATCGCGCTGGGGCCGGATTGACGTGCTGCACAACAATGTCGGCGTCAGCCTCGCCGGCGGCGATGCAGAATTGCTGCAACTGACCGAAGAAGCGTTCGACCGCGTCGTCGCCATCAATCTGAAGAGCTGCATTCTCGCCGCGAAAGAGGTGATCCCGATCATGCGCACGCAGAGAGGCGGCGCCATCATCAACATCTCCTCGATGGCGGCGATCACGACCTACCCTTACGTCGCCTACAAGGCGACGAAATCGGCGATGATCGCCTTCACCGAACAGCTCGCCTACCAGAATGCCGAATACGGCATCCGCGCCAATGTCATTTTGCCCGGCCTGATGAACACGCCGATGGCCGTCGATACCCGCGCCCGCGAATGGCACAAGACCCGCGCCGAAGTCGAAGCCGAACGCGACAGCAAGGTGCCGCTGCGCAGGAAGATGGGCACCGGATGGGACGTCGCGAATGCCGCGCTGTTCCTGGCTTCAGATGAAGCGAGCTTCATCACCGGCGTGACGCTGCCGGTGGATGGCGGTGCGAGCGTGAGACGGGGGTAGGGTTCTCTTTCTCCTTCTCCCCTTGTGGGAGAAGGTGGCGCGAAGCGCCGGATGAGGGGTTCTCTCCAATCGCCCAACCGTTCGTGAGGATGGAGACCCCTCACCCGTCACGCCGCTTCGCGGCGAGCCACCCTCTCCCACAAGGGAAGAGGGGGCAGCGTCACGCGGCGCGCTCAGCGCGAATACGTCACCCGCCAGATCGTGCCGTTGCCATCCTCCGACACCAGCAGCGATCCGTCCTTCGCCACGGCAACGCCAACCGGCCGTCCCCACACTTCAGTGTCGCTCACGACGAACCCCGTGACGAAATCCTCGTACTCGCCCGTCGGCTTGCCGTCCTTCATGCGGATGCGGATCACCTTGTAGCCGGTGCGCTTCGATCTGTTCCAGGAGCCGTGCTCGGCGGCGAAGGCGTCGCCCTGGTACTCGGGCGGAAACTGCGTGCCCTGATAGAAGGTCATGCCGAGCGAGGCCGAATGCGGCTGGATCAGCACGTCGGGGACGGTCACCTTGTCCTTGAGGTCCGGCCGCGCGCCGGCGTGGCGCGGGTCTTCATTGTTGCCGATATAGAACCAGGGCCAGCCGTAGAAGCCGCCCTCCTTCACGCTGGTCACGTAATCGGGCACGAGATCGTCGCCGAGGCCGTCGCGCTCGTTGGTCGAGCACCAGGGCAGGCCAGTCTGCGGCTGGATCGCAAGACCAACGCAATTGCGGAGGCCCGTGGCGTAGATCTTCCGCTTCTTGCCATCGGGATTGAAGGCCAGCACGGCGGCGCGCTCCGTCTCGCTGGCCCAGGCAGCGCCAAGCGGTTGCGCTTTCGACCACGCCTCCAATCCACCCGGCGGCGTGCCCATGCCCTCGGCGACGTTGCTGAGTGAGCCAACCGACACCAGCATGCGTTTGTTGTCGGGCGTGAACACGATGTCTCGGGTGGAATGTCCGCCGTCATGCGGCAGGCTTGCCACGATCGTTTCCGCCTTGCCGCGTGCCTTGAGATCGCCGGCCTGGTAGGGAAAGCGAACGACGCTGTCGGTGTTGGCGACATAGACCCATTGCGGGTTGTCACCGTCCGGAAAGAAGGCGATGCCGAACGGCTGCCTCAGGCCGCCGGCAAACACCTCGTTGGTCGCGGCCTTGCCGCCATCGCCCGCGCGCAGCACGCGGATGGTGCCGGCCCGTGTCTCCGCGACAAAGACATCCCCATTCGGCGCGACCCGCACGATGCGCGGCGCGCGCAGGCCTTCGGCGAACAGCTCGATCTTGAATCCGGCCGGGACCCGGAGCGCGGCCTCCGGTGGGCGCGGCACCACACGCGACGAGCTCGCAACGGAGCGCGTCGCGCCGGGCCTGACCAGATCCTGTGGCCGGATCAACCTGACCGTGCCGGGCTTGTCGGCCCGCCAATCGCCGTAGGCATCCTTGCCCTGCAGCACCGGCTCACCTTGTGCGCTGGTGGCAGCCGCGACCAGCAATCCCGCGAACATCGCAACGGACCATATTCTGTCTTTCACGTCTTTCTCCCGGCCTGCGCGTCTCAACGTCAACATGCGACGATCCGCAAACGTTCTGCGGCAGGTCATGCGCCTGCCGAATCCGACATCAGTTCATGCCCGCACGATGGGCATCAGCCGCGGCCCATCGTACTGGAAAATGCGGCTGATCGGTGCGACACATTGGTGGGGCGCGATTGCCGGTTGTTCAAAGCTGCGGCATTGGTGTCGCGACTGATCGGGGTGATCATGTGGGGATCCGTCATATCGGAATGGGCGAGCCTGCTGCTGCGCTGGCTGCACGTGGTGGCGGCGATTGCTTGGATCGGCAGTTCCTTCTACTTCATCGCCCTCGACCTCGGTCTCAGGCCCAAGAGCGACCCGCCGGGCGACCTGCCTGACGGCGTGCAGGGCGAAGCCTGGCAGGTCCATGGCGGCGGCTTCTATCGGATCATGAAATATCTGGTCGCACCGAGCCAGATGCCGGACGAGCTGACCTGGTTCAAATGGGAGGCCTACACCACCTGGCTGTCCGGCTTCGCGCTGATGGTGGTGGTGTATTATCTCGAGGCCGATTTGTTCCTGGTCGACAGATCGATCCTCGACCTTACGCCATTCCAGGCGGGCCTGTTCAGCTTCTTCAGCCTCGCGCTGGCGTGGCTGCTTTATGAGGCTGCCTGTCGCACTGGGCTTGCGCGGCGCGAGCTGCCCTTTGCCATCGGCGGCTATCTGTTCCTGGTCGCGCTGACCTACGCCTTCACGCATGTGCTGAGCGGCCGCGGCGCCTTCAACCAGATCGGCGCGATCATCGGCACCATCATGGTCGCCAACGTCTTCGCGCTGATCATCCCGAACCAGAAGAAGATCGTAGCCAGCCTGATCGCGGGACAGGCGCCTGATCCCAGGCTCGGCAAGGCCAGCAAGGAACGCTCGGTCCACAACAACTATCTGACGCTACCCGTGGTCGTGCTGATGATCAGCAACCACTATCCCCTGCTCTACGCCACGCGCTTCAACTGGATCATCGTCGCGATCATCCTGGCACTCGGCCCCGTGATCCGCCACTTCTTCAACGCGCGGCATGCGGGGCGCAAATCGCCGTGGTGGGTGTGGGGCGTGGCAGCGGTTGGCGTGATCGCGATCCTGTTCCTCTCCGCCGCCGGACCGCGCGACGTCAAGACCAGCGCCCTGCCGGCGCAGCCGACGCTCGCCAATGTCGAGGAGATCGTGATGTCCCGCTGTAGCATGTGCCACGCCGCCGAGCCGGTCTGGGCCGGTATCGTCGCCGCACCGAAAGGGATACTGCTCGACGCGCCCGAGCACATCCATCGCAACATCCGGCTGATCGGCCGCGTCGCGGCTTGGTCCAATGCGATGCCGCCGGGCAACATCACCGAGATGACCAGTGAGGAGCGCGCCATCCTCGCCGCTTACATCGAGCAGGCCCGTTGATGCCGCCGCGCATCGACAGCATTTCGCAGAATGAAATTTCCGCATGTTTCGCTGAATTGAAAATGACTTGACCGTCTATCAGGCGTAGACATGACCGGCAGCCGCCGGAGCGGCCCAATTCAGCTCGCAATCGGGGAAAGAACAGTGGCCCTCAAGAACGTCACCGGTATCGACCACGCCGTGGTCATGGTGAAGGACCTCGACAAGGCCGCCGAGAACTATCGGCAGCTCGGCTTCACCGTCTCCCCGCGCGGCACCCACAGCGTCCATATGGGCACGGGCAACTACACCATCATGTTCGATCCCGACTATATGGAGCTGCTCGGCGTGCTCGCTACGACCGAGCTCAATGCCCCGGCGCGCGCTTTCCTCGACAAGCACGGCGAAGGCATCGAGCGCATCGCCTTCACCGCGGTCGATTCGGCCGCAGGTGCCGAAGAGATCCGTGCACGGGGCCTGGAGCCGATCGGCCCGACCGATTTCGAACGGCCCGTGACGCTGCCGAATGGCACGGTCTCGGCGGCAAAATTCCGCACCTTCATGTGGCCGACCGTGGAGGCGCCGGGCGGCGTCCGCATCTTCGCCTGCCAGCACAAGACCCGCGAGACGGTGTGGATTCCTGAATTGATGAAGCATGCCAATGCAGCCAGGCGGATCAAGCAGACGCTGATCGCAACGCCTGAGCCCGCGAAAGAAGCTGCGCACCTCGGCCAACTGATCGACCGCGAGCCGAAGGCAGAGGCGGACGGCGCGGTCACCGTGCCCTCCGGCGGCGATCGCGCCGACTTCGTCTACCTGACGCTGGACCAGCTCGCCAAACGCTATCCCGGCGTGCCGCTCGCGGGCCTCTCCGAGCGCGGCGGCGCGGCGCTGGTGCTCATCAGCGGCGACCTCGCGGCAACCGAGAAGGCGCTCGGTTCGGCAGCCATGCGCAGCGGGGGCGCCATCTGCGTGCCGCCGGCCAAGGCCAACGGCACCCTGCTCGCCTTCGTTGCCGGCCGATCTGAACCAATTCTTTAGCGTTCAGGGTCCAAGCGCATGTTCAAAGAGGGATCGGCGATCGCCTATGACGCGCCGGCCGAGCCGAAGAAGTGGCCGTCGGCGAAAGGGTAGAGGCAGAAGGACCGAGGCCCGCCCTATCTCGTCTACAGCGGCACGCTCGCCGACTGCGTCCGCGAGTTGAGGGGCAAGCCGATCAAGGCCACCTCGCTCTACGACATCATGACGAGGCCGCAACCGGCCTTCCAGACCGTGCTGCGGCCCGGCGACGCCGCCGAGATCGCGATGCGCAAGGATTTTCCCAAAGATCAGTTCGAGGTCCGCCCGCCGGTCGGTCTGCTCCGCTGCTTGGAGGAGGATTCCGTCGGCGCATCGAGGAAGACGACGGGTGTACCGCGCTTCACGTTCTCGCCGAGCACACGAGCGTCCCAATTGGTGAGCCTGATGCAGCCGTGAGACGCGGACTTGCTGACCCTGTCGGGCTCTGCCGTTCCATGAATGCCGTAGCCCTGCGCCGACAAGCCGATCCAGTACGAACCCACCGGATTGTTCGGCCCCGGCTTGATGTCGAACGGCCTTTTGGATTTGACACTCTTGAACTTGTACTCGGGATTGTAGTGATAGGTCGGCTGCTCGTTGGTGCCGGTTACCTTCAACGTCCCCGTTGGCGTCGGGCGGTCCGGACTGCCGATTGACGCCGGATAGAACGCGATGAGACGACCGGTCTCGTCGAACGCCTTCAGTGTTGCGTTCGTCTTGTCGATCTCGACCCGCGCAATCCGCGGAAGCTCCCGTCGCGCCGGAACATTGGCCACGACAATCGTCTCGCCGGCTTTGTCGAAGGCCTTTCTTGGATTGAGCGCCTTCAACAGCTCCTCGCTCATGTGGAATTTTTCCGCGAGCCCTTCGAGCGGACTGGTGTAGCTCAGCGCCTCCAGCGACTTCATGTCATCGAGCTTGGCCGGCAGCTTTTTGAGGAACGGCCCCTTCACATCTGCTTCGGTGATCTTGTAGTCGACGACGACAGGACCTTCGCTCGCCGTGCTCAGCCTCTCCCAGAGCTCCGGTGCTATGCCCGCGTCGGATGCGATCCCGTTCTGCTCGGCGAATGCCTTCAGCGCCTTCTGCGCGTTCTCGCCGAATTTGCCGTCGATCTGGCCGGGAGAGAATTGGGCACGATCGAGCAGGATCTGAAGCTTCAACACCGAAGCGTTGATCTTGTCGGTCGCCGGCTGCTTTTCAGGACGCGCAGCATCGTTCACCGCTGCTGCGTCGAAATTGCCCGCGAATGCCGGGCAGAGCAACCAGAGCGACATCACCGCGCCAAGCATCCATCGCACCATGATCGCTCTTCCCAGCTCGCAACAGCGATCCGCAAAGCCGCGGAGAGTTTCTCATCAGGAACACCGTAGTAGCACCGACGGAACCCATAAGACCGCAGCTTTGCCGCAATCGCGCGGTTAAGAACTCCTTATCGCCGGCGCATCGCTGGCCGCTCACCCCACAGTTCGAGGTTGCCCCAGTAATGCGATTTGTCGTCGCGGCTTGCGCCGCATTTCTAATTCTGATGTGCGATCTCGATCCGTCGGCGTCCCGGCAAACATCAACATTCGACACCACTGTTCTTCAGAACAATCATGCCTTGCCACTTGTTCCGGTGGTCGAGCTCTTCCTTGCCAGCGTGCAGGCCATCGAGCTCGCCAATGCACGCGCGGCCTATGAGGAGAAGAGCGATCCGCCACGCGCGAGCGAAACCGTCGCCGAGGGGCCCGTTTCACCGACAGACCGGTTCTGCCACGCGCTTCGTGAGGCAGCCGAAACCAGCGGCATTCCGGTGCCGTTCTTCGCGCGCCTCATCTGGCAGGAGAGCCGCTTCAAGTCCAACGAGGTTAGCCACGCCGGCGCGCAGGGCGTCGCGCAATTCATGCCCGAGACCGCCGCCGAAGTCGGGCTCGACGATCCGTTCGATCCCATGAAGGCGCTGCCGGCATCGGCAAAATTCCTGCGCAAGCTCCGTGACGATTTCGGCAATCTGGGCCTCGCAGCCGCCGCCTACAACGCAGGCCCCGGCCGCATCCAGAAGTGGCTTGCGAAGGAGAGCGAGCTGCCGCGAGAGACACGCGACTATGTCCGCATCATCACCGGGACCAGGGCCGACGACTGGACCGAGCGCGCGGAAGCGCTTGCGATTCGGATCGACCTGCCGCGCGAAGCGCCGTGCGAAGGCGTCGGCAGCCTCTCGAAAGCCAGGGATGTCGCCTGGGTTCCGGTCAACCTGACGCCTTCGGTCACGACCATCATTCGCAAGGGCGAACAGCTTGCCGCACGGCTGACCGCGAACCGCGCCCGCAAGCGGTTCGCGACCTTGCTCCGGAAGAACACTTCGGCTCACGGCAACGCGCGCAGCATGATTGCAGCACGCGCGGCCGGAAAGAGCGCGAAGACCCGCGCTATCCGTTTCGCGGCGCGCGAACGGACTTCGGGCTGATGCTCTGATTCGGAAGTCGCTCGACAGAGCGACTTCCGATCGGCGGGAGGCTAGTCGATCTCCTCGATCACGCGACGCTCGCGCGGCTCGATGACGTAGGTGCGCGTGTCACGGTGGATGTAGCGATATTCCCGCAGGTCCGGCGCATCGTGATAGACGGTGCTCGGAAATTCTTCCACCTCGACGCTCTCAGGAACGCGGTCGCCGACACGAATCTCGGTGCGTGCCGTGCTGCCGGTGGTCTGCCGTTCGCTCCGTCCTTCGGTGCGGGTCTTCACATGCTTGCGGATCGCTTCACGATCGCGATCTGAGAACTTGCTGGCGCTACGCTCGCGCGTGGTCGTCGTTGTTGCGGTGGACTGCCCCGAATATGGCAGCACCGTCACGATCTTGTAGGTCGCCGGATCGACCACGACGATCTGATCCTTCACCAGCGCGAAGCTGTAGCCGCGATATTGCGGCACGATCTCGACGACGTCAGGCGGCAATGTCGAGAGATGCACGTCGCGCGGCACCACGGTGCCGACATTCAGCGAGAAATTCACACTGGTCAGCGGCCGCACGTTCAGGCGCGAGATCGAGGTACTGATCTTGGTCTCCTGCTGCTTGTTGAGGTTGACGTCGGTCTGAGCGGCCGCCTGTGAATTGGTGCCGGACCGCTCGCCCTGCGCCTGATTGCTGGCTGGCGCATTCGGCGACTGTTGCGCCTGGTTGGCCCCAGATGCCGCGGGCGCCTGCTGAGCCTGATTGGCCGGCGGCGGATTGGACCGATCCTGCGCCTGGTTCGTGTTCGCCGGTGGCGGGTTGGCGCCCTGCTGCGTCGCAGGCTGGTTGCCGGCCGTGTTCGAGCCTGCCGCGCCGCTCTGCGGCCGCGTGGACGTGTCCGCGCTGTTGGCAGCATTTGAGGTGCCGGAACCGGAGTTCGCAGACCCGGAAGGCGGTGCGCTTGTCTGCGCATTCTGCGCCGAGCTTCCTGTCGGCGGTGATTGCTGCGGTTGCGATGTGGTCGACTGCTTGTCAGCCGCGCCCGATGGCGAGGTGGTGGACGGCGCGGTGGAATTTGATTGGGATTGCGGTGTCTGCTCGGACTTCGTGGTCGTGCTTGGCGATTGCGCAAGAGCGGCGCTCGCCAGCACCAGCCCTAAGGCGGTGGTTGCCAACAGGCGGATCATGGTTCACTCCATTTTATCAAATGAACATTGGCTACTAACTTGCGTTAAAACGCTCTGTTCCACTTTTTCCCGAGAGAAGGACAGACCGCCGCCACGGAACTGCGATGCCATCGAAGAGCGCCGGAATCATCGCCTATCGGAAGGGCCGCAGACTCGAGGTTCTCCTCGTTCATCCCGGAGGCCCGTTCTGGCGCAACAAGGATCTCGGTGCATGGTCGATCCCGAAGGGGGAGTATGCGGGCGAAGAAGATGCGGAAATCGCCGCGCGGCGGGAGTTTGCCGAGGAGCTTGGACTCGAGCTGTCCGTGCCGCTGATCGCGCTTGGAGAGGTCAGGCAGCGCGGCGGCAAGCTCGTCACCGCGTTCGCAGCCGAGTTCGACATCGACACGCGCAGCATGCGTAGCAACACGTTCGAGATTGAATGGCCGCCACGCAGCGGCAAACGGCAGACCTTCCCGGAGGTCGACCGTGCCGAATGGTTCGCGCTCGAAGAGGCGAAGGAGAGGATCAACGCAGGACAACGCCCGCTGCTTGATCGGCTGAAGCGACTGGCCAGCGGCGAATAGGCGCGCCGCTCAGACCGGCTTGTCGTCGCTTGCGGGAGAGGGTTGGGGAGAGGGTGTCTCCGCATTGGGAGTCCCCGAGAGGAAAATGCCCTCACCCGGCGCTACGCGCCGACCTTCCAGCAAGCGGAAGCGGTTAAGGGAGGCCCGCAGCGCGATCATGCGCAAACGCAAGCCTCCCTATTCCGCCTTGATGCTCGCGGCCGCCACGACGTCGGCGAGCTCCTTGGTCTCCTTCGCGATCTTGGCGGCGTACTCAGTCGGGCTGAGCACCGAGACCACGCCCTGCGAGCCGAGCTTATCCTCGACCGACGGATCCTTGGCAGCAGTGATGATCTCCCGGTGCAGCGTCTCAAGGATCGGGGCGGGTGTCGCCTTCGGCATGAAGAAGCCGACCCAGAACGAGATGTCGAAGCCGGGATAGCCGGCTTCCGCGACGGTCGGCACATCAGGCAGCGACGGCAGCCGCTCGGCTGAGGACACCGCGAGGGCGCGCAGCTTGCCGGCCTTCACCAGCGGCACCGCGGAGAGCGGATCAAACACCGCCAGCACCTCCTGAGCGAGCAGGCCGACCTCGGACGCCGAACCTCCGCGATAGGGCACATGGATCATCTTGATGCCGGCCTTCTGGCTGAGCAGCTCCATGGCGAGATGGGCGAGGTTGCCGTTGCCGCCCGAGCCGTAGGCGAGCGCGCCGGGCGCGGCCTTCGCGGCGGCGACGAGATCGGCCACCGATTTGATGTTCGCCGTCTTGGGATTCTCGGGATTGACGACGAGCACGAGCGGCGCCGAGACCACGGTGGTGAGCGGCGCGAAGTCTTTCTCCGGATCGTAGCGGATATCCCTGAACAGCGTCTTGTTGAGCGTGATTGTGGACGAATTGCAAGCGAGGATAGTGTAGCCGTCCGCGTCCGCGCGCGCGACGCCTTCGGCCGCGATCATGCCGTTGGCGCCGGCGCGGTTCTCGACCACGAAGGGCTGTCCGAGCTTGTTGCTTAAGCGATCGCCGATGATGCGCGCGACGACGTCGACCGGGCCGCCGGCGCTGAAGCCGACCATGATCTTGACCGGCCGCGCCGGATATTTCTGCGCGAGCGCCTGTGTCGTCACGCACAATCCGGCGACAATCGCCAGCAGGCGAAGCGTTCGTTGCATTCGTTCCCTCCCCAGACCTCATCGCGCCGCTTGTGCATGCTTGTTGGTGCGACGCGCTCGTAGATCATGATGAGCGGCTCCGCCAAAATTCGCAATCACGTTTGCACACCGGCATTCCGCCGCGCGGCACGAGAGAGCAGCTCTGCAACAAAAAATGCGAAAACAACCCCATGCACAGTAGCCGACCGCTGTCGGAACAAGGGCTTGCGCAGGACGAGCGGAGTTTCTGGTATTACGAAATCGAATTGACTCGTCGGGCAAAACACTGGCAGAATATCATCATCGCAGCAGCCGTGAGCGTCCAGGCCGGTCCAGCCCCCGGGCACATCGAGCTGGCTGCGCGTAAGCCCTTCATCGACATCTGAAAATCGCAATCACCGCGCGCCGAGCGCGACCCGCCTTCGCGCGGCAAGCGCTCGCGCCTCTTCCGGCAAGGAACCCAGGACATGACGACATCTCTCAATTGCACCAGCACGGCACCCACCGCGGCAACAACGGATCGCAGCAGAGCCACGCCTCGCATCAAGCTCACCCGACGGCGCTTGACGATCCAACATCCCGACCCGCAAGCTGGCGAGCGGCTGCTGGCCGAGGCGCTCGGTGCCGTCGATCGCGACGCGCTGCATGGCATTCTCAAGCAATTGCTCAAGGCCAGCGTGATCAACCAAAAGCCGGACGAGGCCAATCTCGCCTTCATGATCTCGATGATGAAGAGCATCGGGCCCAGGGATTCCATCGAAACCATGCTGATGGCGCAGATGGTGTCCGTCCACGTCGCGGCGATGCGCTCCGCCTTTCGCCTCGCTCTCACCGAGAATCTTCAGCAGCAGGAAGGCATCACCCGTGCATTGACCCGGTTGGCCCGCACGTTTGCAGCCCAGACCGAGGCGCTCAGCCGCCACCGCAGCAATGGCGAGCGCGCCATCACGGTGCAGAACGTGTCGGTGCAGGACGGCGGCAGCGCTATTGTGGGCAACGTCACCCAGCATGCGAGCGTGATCGTTGCGCAGCCAGGCGCGGCCGAGGCAGAAGCGGTCCCGGCACGCGAGGGCGGACAAGGCGGACTCGGCGTGGAAAACGACGCGAGCGCATGAGCAGCGAACACGTCCGCAACACGGATGCAATGCAGTCGAGCCTGCGCTGCGGCGCACGGACGCGCAGCGGCACCGTCTGTCGTGCGCCGGCAATGCACGGCAAGGTCCGCTGCCGCATGCACGGCGGCGCACGGAGATCCGGCGCGCCGAAGGGAAATCAGAATGCGCGGAAGCATGGAATGTTCACAAAGGATAGCGCCGCCGAGCGACGGCAGGTTCAGGTCTTGCTGGATGAAGCATGGAAGCTTCTGAATGACCTAAAGTAAGTTGCGTGCGCCCGACGTGTCAGATGGTCCGTGGGAGGTCAGTCAGATGCGCTGTCGCTCCCGAGAATCGTGCCATGGGCACGCCATCGCCACGTCATGAATTCGTCGCCTTCGGCGACCTGCTCCGGAGGAACGACCGCCAGCGATTTTTGTTGGCGGCCTATCAGGGATGGAGGTTTCCAATGAGAGTTAGCGACGCAATGACCCACGACGTGCAGCTTTGCACACCCCAAGACACCATCAGGGAGGCCGCCGAGGCGATGGCGGCGCTCAATGTCGGGCTGTTGCCCGTCACCGACGATGACCGCCTGGTCGGAATGATCTCGGATCGCGATATCGCCACGCGAGGTGTCGCGATGGGCTTGGGACCGGATGCGCCGGTCCGTGACGTCATGACGGCAGATGTCAAATATTGCTTCGAGGACCAGGACATCGACGAGGTCACCCGCAACATGGCCGACATCCAGGTGCGGCGGCTGCCCGTGCTCAATCGAGACAAGCGGCTGGTCGGCATCATCTCGCTCGGCGACATCGCCGTGTGCAAGCCGGGCGACGGTGCCGCGAAGGCGCTGCACGGGATTTCACAGGCAGGCGGACAGCACGCGGGCGCGATCTCCGGCTGAAGCACCGTCGCGCCTCCCGAGGCGTTTGAAGGGGCAGCAAGATCAGCCACAGTCAGGCGGCGTCGCGAAGGAACTGGACAGGCTGCCCGGCTGCGCGCCGAACCAAATCGACGAGCGTAGGAGAACCGGCATGGGAACCGAGATCGCCTGGGTCGGCAATTGGCGAAATCAATTCGGCTCCATCTTGCGCATCACTAATGATGCGAACGGCCGCATCGAGGGGAATTTCGAGACCGCGCTCGAAGACAGCGGCTTTTACGGGCAAGCGGTGCCGATCACCGGGTTTCACAAGGGCAATTGCATCGCCTTTGTCGCGGTGGGCTCGTCTGCGACGGGCGATCGGGCCGTCTCCTATACCGGACTGTTGCGTCACGGAAAGATGGAGACCGCCTGGTTCGTGATTACAGACCAAGCGCTGAGCGCCTCCAGCGAGGGCGAGCCGGCGAAGCTGAAACCGGTGAATTGGTGGCGCGCCGTTACAACGAACGTCGATACGTTCGAACGGAGCTAGCGCTCAGCCCCGGATCCGACGATCCTGGTCGACAAACGACCCGAGGGTGCCCCAAACGGTGCGGCCACATGTCCGATCTCGTGCTGAACGATGCACGGCTGCCCCTCGCCGCCTCAAGCCCGATCTCCATACATCGAGCTAAGTCATGCGCTCGCCAGCGGCAGGGCTAGCGCGGCGTGATCTCATTGACGGCAGCAATCTGCAGCCCAGCCCCGTTCAGCGCTTCAGTGATCTGCTTGGCCAGCAGCTTGGCTTCTTCGGCTCCGATTTGGGCGTCAGGATGTCCCTTGAAGAACGCACAAATCGTCGTGGCTATGATGGTATTCACCTGGTGCGGATCAACCATTTGCTGCACGCGAAATTGCGAACGACTTCACCGGATCGGCGGTGCGTCAGCCTGCAGGACCGAGACGGTCATCGCAAGCCAAAGAACGAAAGAATGGCCGCGATCACAACGACTAGCCCTATGAGGTAAATCAGGCCGTTCATCGCAATTCTCCTTTTCGACGGGATGACTCGAATTTATTCGAGAGTCGTGGGCGCGTTCTTGGCATTACACTGCTGAACGGCCAGCTTCTCGAGCTCCACTTCCTTCTCTATGGCCGTTAGAGAGTTGCCGATCTTGTCGACGATCCTGACCAAATCGGTAGCTGAGATGCGAAGCCGCCTGCGTACAGACTTGACCTGCTCTGCGTTCGCAAGATCGAGCGTTGTGCGAATGGGCCGTGGCGGTTTTGAGGACAGCATGAGTAGGTCTCCTGACCGAGGTAAGAGCGACGATGTCTTTTTGGTTCCTATCGTCCGCCGATCGGAAGGCCACTCAAGAGCTGAGTACGGCAAGGCGGCGAATGGCAGCCGTCGCGGGCGCCGCGGAGCCCGCTACGACAGGTTCAGATGGCTGCCGTTATCCGCGCGGCGTAACGCCATGGCCTGTTGCCGCGCCGCGAACGGTTTCGAAGGTAGCCCGTTGCAGCGCGGCTCGCCTCTCGGCAATGGCATTGCTCAAGAGGTCGAGCACCAGCCCGAATGCCGCGAGCTCCTCTTCCTCGATAGCACCGTCATCGTAGCACTCGAGCGTCTCGGCGATGATGGCATCGGCCTCACGCTGCAGGGCAAGTAGTTCCTGGTTGGATTCCGCGGTCCGCGCGCTGGAAACCATGGCCAGGATTCTCTTGCGATGGCTGGTGTTATCGTCCCTTTCGTCGCGGTTCAAATAGCGGCGCAACCAGGCGGCGGCCGAGCCGATTCCGGAGAGAAGCAGGAGCCCGAACCAGAAGTAATCGCCATAGCGGTCGAGGAAGGTGCGTTCGTTGCCATCAATGACGGCCGCCGCTCCCCGATGTACCTGCAGCTCGGGGTCCTTCTCGAGGTCCGGCTTGGTGATGTGTGCCGCACCGGGGACCTGCCTCGCAATCGCCTGACGAACGGCAAAGAGCTGCCGGAAAAACGCGGCGACCGTCGTTTCGGACAAGGTCTTTCTCGCCACGATGAGGTGGCTGACGCTGACCGTCTCAACTTTGTCATCCGGCCAAGCCGGATCCGCATTGAAGACGCTGGGCGGAATCTCCTCGGTTTCATAGCGGGGGTGCTTCAGGGCGATCGCTTCCGATGTCTCGATGGGGAGAAACTTCGGCTCGCCGCGCACCCGCGCCGTTGCGGCCACGGCATCGGATGTGATCTTGCTGTCGAGGGGCCCGACCGCCATGAATGCATCGAGGGTGAGATCGCGTGCTAGTTCCTCGATTTGGTCAGTGCCAAATTGCGCGACCGCGACCTTGTCCGCCTGTACTCCGGACGCGCTCAGGATGACCCGCAGCAACGCGGCGTTCACCGGGGTCCGCCCGATCACGCCGACACGGCGTCCGGCGAGATCGGCGACTTCCTTGATTTTCGGCGAGGGTTTTCTTTTGGAGCTCTTGCCGGCAAGTCCAGACGGCGCCCATAGCACGACGAAATTCTTACGCACGACTGCAACGGTCTGCGCCTCGGCGGGCATTTCCAGATCGCCGCGGCCGACGGCAAGATCTGCCTTGCCTGCCCCAAGCAGGGCGAGAGACTCCACCGCCCCTTCGGTCTTGATCAGAGCCAGCCTGGTCGTTCGGCTTTCGCTGCCGAAGGCATCGGCCATCGCCTGAATTGTTCTGTAGTCGTCGCTGCCGGGCGGTCCGACGGCGATCCGCAGAATGTCCGGCCGTAACGCGTAATAGAGTGCACCCGCCGCAACGCCAAAAACAAGAAATCCAACGGCGAGGACCAACAGTAAGGAATTGCTCCTTCTCCGCTCTCGGCGGGCCGCGTCGCTGGTCGTCTGACTTGGACTCTCGGACGAAGACATTGCCGCTGCCGCCGCAGATCATGGCGCACCTGCCTGGCAGGATACCACGTTTTTCCTGAGTATAACGTCCTGGCGGCCGTCCTGGTTCACAAACCGTCCGAGGCCTGAACGCCTGCCAAGCGCGTCGTCGTGACGGCCGGCGCTCGGCAAGCGCCATGCTGATTGCCGGCTGTCTGCACCTGGTCATTTCGCGCGGTGATCAAGAAGCCACATTCCGGAATGAGGGGGTCCCGCTGCCGCCATTGGCGTCCGCCCGACGATCATGTACGCCGATCCGAAACCTTCCAGGGACGGGACGCTCATGACGACCGCTGCCACGGGAGATGGCACCCGCGCGCTGATCTTCGCGCTGCTCGCGCTCGCCTGCGGGCACATGCTTTCCACGTTGCTGCGCACGATTCCTGCGGTCAGCCTCGACCTGATGGCGGCGGATTTCCATATCGAGCCGCAGGCGCTCGCCAGCCTCACCTCGGTCTATCCTTTCGCCTTTGCCGCGGCGCAGATCCCGGTCGGGGCGGCGATGGACCGCTTCGGTGTGCGCCCCGTTTCGCTCAGCCTGCTCGCGGGAACCGTCATCGGCGCCATCGCGTCGGGGTTTGCGGCCGGACCTGCGAGCTTTGCCGTCGGGCAGGTGCTGCTCGGCGTTGCCACCTCGGGCATGCTGATGTGCCCGATGACGCTGGCGGCCAAGCAATTGTCGGCAAGTCGCTTCGGCCTATGGTCTGGCGCGATCCTCTCGATCGGCAATATCGGCATGCTGCTGTCGTCGAGCCCGCTCGCCTTCGTGGTCGACACTTGGGGCTGGCGCGCAGGGTTCTGGATCTCCGCGGCTGGCGGCGTCGCGGTGGCGCTCGCCGTGTTCGCGCTGGTGCCGCACCAGGCGGCCGAGCACAAGGACGAGTCCTCGCCACTGTCGCAGATGATCGAGGTGCTCCGGCTCGGACTGTCGCGGCCCCTGCGCGGCCTGATCGCACTGGCGCTGGTGTCGCTGGCGACCTCGCTGGTGCTGCGCGGCCTGTGGGGCGGGCCGTGGCTGATGCAGGTCAAGGACCTGTCGCGGGTCGAAGCCGGCAATCAGCTCGGCGCGTTCACGCTGGCGATGATCGCCGGCCCCTTGTGCATCGGTATGATCGACCGCAGGCTGGGCCGCCGCCGCGCGCTTGTGGCAGGCACGCATATGGCCGGGGCGCTGTTATTGGCGCTGATGGCATTGGGGGCACCGCATCACGCGGTTTCCGTGCTGTTCGGCCTTCCGGTGATGCCGCCGCAATACGACTTCGTGCTGTTCGTGCTCATTGGCCTTGCGACCTCTGCGCAGCCGCTGCTGTTCGGCATGTCCCGGCAGCTGGTCGATGCGCAGACAGCGGGCAAGGCGCTCGCAGCCGTGAACCTCGCGTTCTTTCTCGGCGCGGCCTTGATGCAGTCGGTCACCGGTGCGGTGGCGGCGCTCGCCGGGCTGCCGGCGGTGCTGCTGTTCATGGCTGCCATGCTCGCATTCGGCGTGCTGATCTTCTTGGCTTACACCTCGCCAAGCCCATAGGATGACGCGCCCGCTCGCCAAAGGAATCATTCATGCCTGTCGATACCAAAGCCGCCACCGACCGCCTCATGCGCTTCCTCTCTGTCGAGGGCGTAACGGGACAGGAGGCGGCGATCGGGCGTGAGCTCGCGGCCGCGCTGAAGGAGAGCGGCGTGCCGGCGAAGGCGATCCGGCTCGACGATGCCAACACGCGCATTCCCGTGCCGACCGAGACCGGCAACCTCATCGTCGACCTGCCCGGCCGCGGCGCTCTGCACAACCAGCCGCGTATCATGTTCATGACCCACATGGACACCGTGCCGCTCTGCGCCGGCGCCAAGCCGAAGAAATCGGGGCGCAAGATCGTCAACGACGCCAGGACCGCGCTCGGCGGCGACAATCGCTGCGGCTGCGGCGTGCTGGTGACGCTGGCCGCGGAGCTTGCCAGGCAGAAGCCCGATCATCCGCCGATCACGCTGCTGTTCTGCGTGCGCGAGGAGAGCGGGCTCTACGGCGCGCGCCACGTCAAGCTCGACGAGCTCGGCGCGCCGGAGATGGCGTTCAACTATGACGGCGGCTCGGCCTCCAACGTCGTCATCGGCGCGGTCGGCGCCGACCGCTGGACCGTCGAGATCTTCGGCCGCGCCTCCCATGCTGGCGTCGCGCCGGAGCGCGGCATCTCCTCGACGATGATCATGGCGCTCGCGCTTGCCGAGGTGAAGGCCGGCGGCTGGTTCGGCAAGGTGGTGAAGGGCAAGCGGCAAGGCACCAGCAATGTCGGTCCCGTCACCGGCGGCGAGGGCCGCCCCGCCGGCGATGCCACCAATGTGGTCACCGACTACGTGCATGTGCGCGGCGAGAGCCGCAGCCACGACGGAAAATTCTTCAAAGAGATCACCAGGGCCTACAAGGCCGCGTTCGAGAAGGCCGCCAAGAAGGTCACCAACGCGCAAGGCAAGTCCGGTCGCGTCAAATTCAAGGCGGAGACCGACTATTATCCGTTCCGCATGAAGGAGAGCCTGCCCGTGGTCAAACGCGCGATCGCGGCGGTGTCCGCGGTCGGGGGAACCCCGAACGTCCGCGCCGCTAATGGCGGCCTGGATGCCAACTGGATGGTCCGCCACGGCATTCCGACGGTGACCTTCGGCGCCGGCCAGAACGAGGCGCACACCATCGACGAGTGGATCAATCTCGACGAATACGACCGCGCCTGTGCGCTGGCCCTGCAGCTCGCGACGATGCGGTGAGCTGCCTTGCACGGTGCGCGCTTGCGGGGGCCCGCACATCGCCCTAGCCTGCGGGAAAAGCGCAGGAAGGAAACATGGCGCGCATTGCAACGACCGAGACCGGACTCTACCGAATCCCGCTGCCCGTTACGCTCTCCGACTCCATGCATGGCGAGATGGCGGCGTTCGAGCTGATCACCTGCCGCATCCGCGATGCTGACGGTGCCGAAGGCGTGGGCTACACTTACACGGTCGGGCGCAATGGCGGGGCGACTGCGGACATCGTCAAGCGCGAAATTGCACCGCTCGTCGAGGGCCGCGAGGCGGAGGACACCGAGGCGATATGGCATCATGTCTGGTGGGCCCTGCATTATGGCGGCCGCGGCGGGCCGGTGGTGCTGGCGCTCTCCGCGCTCGACATCGCGCTGTGGGATCTGAAGGCGCGGCGCGCGAAGCTGCCGCTGTTCCGTCTGCTCGGCGGTTTTGACGCTGCCGTGCCGTGCTATGCCGGCGGCATCGATCTCGATCTTTCGGTCGAGGCGCTGCTCAAGCAGACCGACGGCAATCTCGCCAAGGGATTTCGCGCCATCAAGATGAAGGTCGGCCGGCCCGACCTGAAATCCGACATCGGGCGTGTCTCCGCGATGCGACAGCATCTCGGCGACGGTTTTCCGCTGATGGCGGACGCCAACATGAAATGGACCGTCGAGGAGGCCATCCGCGCCGCCCGCGCGCTTCAGCCCTTCGACCTCACCTGGCTCGAGGAGCCGATCATCCCCGATGACGTCGCAGGCCATGCGCGGATCATGCAGGAGGGCTGTGTGCCGATCGCAGCGGGCGAGAATCTGCGTTCGCTGTGGGAGTTCAAGAACTACATCGCCAATGCCGCGGTGTCCTATCCCGAGCCCGACGTCACCAATTGCGGCGGCGTGAGTGCGTTCATGAAGATCGCGCGGCTGGCGGAGGCCTTCAACCTGCCCGTCACCAGCCACGGCGCGCACGACATCACCGTGCATCTGCTCGCGGCGTGCCCGAACCGCTCCTATCTGGAAGCGCATGGCTTCGGGCTCGACACCTATATCGAGCATCCGCTGGTGCTGAAGGACGGCATGGCACTGGCGCCGGACCGTCCCGGCCACGGCGTCGGTTTTGACTGGAAGGGGCTGGCGAAGCTGGCGGCGTAGAGTGCTCCGTCAAGCCCGGCCATGACGATGCGGCTGCAAGTGAGGCATTCCATGGCGCTTGATGCAGGGCACGGATATTCCGCTATGGTGCCGCCGCCAATCCCCTGCGAAAGACCCCCATCTTGACACCCGAGCTGCACCAGAAATTGACCGCGTGGCGCCGCCATCTGCATGCGCATCCCGAATTGTCCCTGCAGGAGAAGGAGACCTCTGCCTTCGTGCAGGACAGGCTCACCGAGCTCGGCATCTCCTTCGTCTCAGGCTTTGGCGGCCACGGCATCGTCGCGACCTTGATGCGCGGGCATGCGCAGAGGCGCGTCGGCCTGCGCGCCGACATGGATGCGCTGCCGATCACCGAGGACAGCGGCCTGCCCTACGCCTCAAAAACTCCCGGCGTGATGCATGCCTGCGGCCATGACGGGCATACCGCCTCGCTGCTCGGCGCGGCAGCACTGCTCGCCGCCGACACCGATTGGAGCGGCACGGTGGACTTCATCTTCCAGCCGGCCGAAGAAGGCTTTGGCGGCTCGCGCGCGATGGTCGCGGCCGGGCTGTTCGACCGCTTTCCGATGGAGCGGGTGTTCGGCTTTCACAACTGGCCGGGCCTTGCGGCCGGCACCATCGCGGTGCATGACGGCGTCGTCATGGCCTCGGGCGGGCGCATCACCATCACCATCGAGGGCCATGCCGGACATGCCGGCATGCCACATCTGACGCGCGATCCGGTGGTGGCGGCCGGCCACCTGATCGTGGCGCTGCAATCGATCACCTCGCGCAGCGTCGATCCGCTCGACACCGCAGTGCTCTCGCTCTGCACCATCGAAGGCGGCACCGCGCCGAACCAGATCGCCGGACGCGTCGTGGTCCGCGGCACGCTGCGGTACCATCGCGACGCGGTCAAGGATACCATCCTCGACGGGATCGAGCGCACCTGCGCCGGGATTGCGACGAGCTTCGGCGTCACGGTCACGCCAGAGATCATCTGGGGTGTGGGTGTGGTGATCAACACGCCGGCCGAAGCGGAGCTTGCCCGCATCGCCGCGGAGAAGGTGCAGGCTCCCGTGCGGCGCGATCTCGCGCCCAGCATGGCCGGCGAGGACTTTGCATTCTATCTCCAGCAGCGGCCGGGCGCCTTCGTCTGGATCGGCAACGGGGACTTGCGCGATGGCGCGGAGCTGCACGGCCCGCGCTACGATTTCAACGACGCGATCCTCCCCGTCGCATCGGGCTGGATGGCCGAGGTCGCCAAGATGGCGCTGGCGTCGAATTAGGCGCAGGCCTATTCAGGAGATCTCGCGCGGCAGCTTCCAGTCCGGCCGCGGCTCGCAAACCTCTTCCACCCGCTCGACATGATAGCCGGCAGGCAGCAGCCGGCCGCCGCCCTCCTCGTCGGCGACCGGGACGTCGGTCACCAATCCCTCGATCAAGGCGGCCTCCCACACTTCTTTCTCGGTCGGAAAGGGGTCCCCGATCTGCTTGTTGCCTTCGAACAGCGCGTACATCGGTTCAGTCCTGCGTTGATCAAGCTCACGAGCAACGTATCGGCCGCGCGGACGTTCCCTCCGGCAAATGGCAACGGATGGCACGTGAAACATGGCGCGCATTCTGATCGGCACCTCCGGCTGGCACTACGATTCCTGGCGAGGACCGTTCTTTCCCGAAGGCCTGCCGCTGAAGCAGCAGCTTGGCTACTACGCCGGACAGTTCGATACCACCGAGCTGAACGGCGTGTTTTACCGCACGCCGACGCCGGAAGCGGTGAAAGGGTGGCGCGAGCAGACCGGCCGCGATTTCGTCTTCGCCTGGAAGGCGTCGAAATTCATCACGCATTGGAAGCGCCTGTCGGACCGCTCCGTCAACAGCCTCGAGCTGCTGGAGGATCGTATTTCAACGCTGGGCGGCAAGGCGGGGCCGATCCTGTTCCAGCTCCCGCCGCAATTCGAGGCCAACGCGGACCGCCTCGCCGCCTTCTTCAAGCTATTGTCGAGGAAACGGCGCTATAGCTTCGAATTCCGTCATCCGAGCTGGTACCAGCCGCGCATCCTGCGCATGCTGGCCGACGAGAACATCTCGCTGTGCCTGTCGGATCATCACGATGCGCCGGCGCCATGGAAGCGCACGGCGGATTTCGTCTATGTGCGCGGACACGGGCCGAGCGGGCGCTATCACGGGCACTATACCAAGACCATGCTGGCGCAATGGGCGCGGCGTATCAAGTCATGGAAGCGGCAGGGCTGCGACGTCTATGTTTATTTCGACAACGACCAGAAGAGCGCGGCGCCGGCCGATGCCCGGACGTTGAAGCAATTGCTGTAGCGCCCGGCCACACTGCGCTGCACCTGATTGTCGCTACACCAGGGTGGGACCTCATGCCGCCGATCGCTGCGGGACGCCGTCTTGCAGCGTCTCGAGCAGGCGCTGCTCTCGCTCGATCCGGCTCCGATAGAGCTGGCGCTCGCTTTCGGTCTTCGCGCTGGCCAGCAGCAGGCGATAGTGCTGGATCACCTTCTCGCTGCCGCGGATGAGGAGGTTGCGGACGTCGCTCATCGTTCCGCTCCCATCGCGGCGGAAGCCGATTGCATATTCGGGAGCGTGAACGTGGCGGGAAAGACATCGGCGGCGAGCGCCTCGAGCGCGGCCTGCTCTTCGGCGAGCCGTCGGTCGATGAACTGGCGTTCGATATCTGAGAGCTTCGTCTTCAGCAGGCGCCGATATCGCTGGAGGTTGCTTCGGTGCGCACGAATGCGGGCCAGATCCTGGTCAAGCATCATCGTCACTCCTGACGGTCTCTCCACGGTCCTCTTGATTTCGATATATCGAAAGATAGTTCTTCCGGCGTGAAAAATATTCCGGCTTGTTACGGTGTCAAGATGCTCCTTCGCCGCTCCCCGCCTCGTTCCGTTTGTCCGCCGGACGCGAGCGTCCGCGATCGATTATTTTCGCTTCCCCCTTGCAAGACCTTTGCGCCGCTCTAATTCGTTCTTCGCCGCGGGGTGTTCGGAGGGGGGCGTACTCGCAGCCGTTCGGATTGGCTGCGCCTCGTGTCATGGTCTAGATGACGCCATCTCGCCGAAGCGCCGCGATCGCGGCCTCGTCGTAGCCGAGCTCGGTGAGGACGAGATCGGTGTGCTCGCCCAGCGTCGGCGGGCGCGTTGCGATTTCGCCCGGCGTCTTCGACAGCCGCACGGCCGCGCGGGCGGTCGGTGCGGGCTTCGGCAGGCCCGGATAGTCGACGTCCTGCATGAAGCCGGCGGCGCGAATGTGCGGATGGTTCAGCGCCTGTTGCGGGCTGAGGACAGGTCCGGTCGGAATCATGGCCTTGCCCAGGGTGTCGACAGCCTCCTGCGTGGTGCGCTCGGCGCACCAGCGCGCCATCCGCTCGCTGATGACAGGGCCGTTGTTGCCGCGGCTGATGTCGTCGGCAAAGCGCGGGTCGTTCAGCCACAGCTCCTCCTCGCCCATCAGCCTCGCCCAGCGCTTGAACAGCGGCTGACCCGTGACCTGGCACAGCACCCAACCGTCCTTGGTGCGGTAGATGTCGGCCGGCGCCGCGGTCTGGCCGAGGTTGCCGGTCGGCACGCGATTGACGTTGATGACGGCCTGCTCGATCAAGGTGGCATTGGTGAAGGACAAAGCGGTTGCGAGCAGCGCGCCCTCGACGATCTGCCCGCGCCCGGATTTGCCGCGCTCGATCAGCGCGGCAAGCGTTCCGAACGCGCAGTGCAGCGCCGTGCCGAAATCGACCCAATTCACCGCGGCCCGATACGGCGGATCGCCTGCGCCGGTCATGTACACCGCCCCCGACATCACCTGCCCCACGCCATCGAAGCCGACCCGGTCGGACCAGGGCCCCGGCCCGCCGAACGCGGTCGCCGTGGTCAGAATGATGTCGGGCTTGATCGTCTGCAACGACGCGTAGTCGAGCTTCATCGCGCGCAGGGTCTGCGGCGGCAGATTGGCGACGACAACGTCCGCGGTGGCAATCAGGCGGCGCATCACCTCCTGCCCCTCCTCCTTCATCGGATCGAGCGTAATGCATTTCTTGTTGCGGTTGACCTGGAGAAACAGCGCGCCTTCGCCATCGTCGCCGACCGGTGCCACGAAGCGATCCTCGCTGCCGTCGCGCTTTTCCACCCGAATGACCTCGGCGCCGAATTCGGCCAGCAATGTCGCGCAATAGGGCCCCGCGATATAGCGCCCGAAATCGAGCACGCGGACGCCTTCCAGAACTCCTCCCATCGATCGCTTCCCCCCTGATGTTTGCGCTCCAAATTACAGGGGCTGGCGGCCACGGCAAGGGAGGCCGGGCACGTTCGCCAGTGCGACCAAACGTCGGATCCGCAAAGGAGCCGAAGCACGAGACTTGAACTCGCCGCGGCCATTCCTAAGTTTTGATGCTGCCGGGCCGCGTGTTCGGCAAAACGGAACTCATGCAGAGGATTGGGAAGCCCGCGCTTCGCGGGCGCGTATTCGAGGGAAGTCACATGAGAAAGCTTGCTCTTGCAATCGCCGCGGCAGCAACGCTCCTCATCGGAACGGTTGCGCCGGCTTCGGCCCACTGGCGAGGCCACCATCACTGGGGTGGTCCAGGCATCGGTCCCGCCGTCGCGCTCGGCCTGTTCACCGGAGCATTGGCCGCCGCGACTGCACCGCCGGTCTACTATGAGCCGGTCTATGGTCCGCCGGTCTATTATGGACCCCGATACTATCGGACCGTCCGCTATTATCCAGCGGCATATCCCTATTGGTATCCCTGGTGAGCTGAGATAAGGCCCGGCCTGCAACCGGGCCTTATCGCTATCTTGCGTCGCCATCGCCTGAACGCACCCCTGCGGATGCGAGTACCTCTCACTGAGGGCGCAGTTGGTCTGCCAGGAACAGATGGCGGCGGGAAAAGTTCTGTCGGTACGATGCAGGTCCGGATGCGTACCGGGCCCAAACGAGCGCGCTAAAAAACGCGCCTCGAGGCTACCCGGCTGCGCAACGATATCGGACCTGGCTTTCGCATGAACAAGAATGTCCGCTTCAATCTTGGGTATGCTGTCGCCGCAATCTTCGCGGTCTTCTTGATCCAGCACCTGATCTCCGCGGCCCACCAGATAGCCGTGATCCCCTTTAGCGAATACCAGCAGCTCTTGCGTCAGGGGAAAGTCGATAGCGTGGGCATCTCCGACCGCACCCTGCAGGGCACGCTGAAGGAGCCGCTGCCGGGCGGCCAGAAGCAATTCGTCACCACGCGTGTCGACCAGGACGTTGCGCAGGAGCTGGAGAAATACAACGTCCGTTTCACCGGGCAGATCGAGAGCACGTTCCTGCGCGACCTTTTGTCGTGGGTCATGCCCGTGCTCCTGTTCTTCGGCCTGTGGTGGTACATCGGCCGCCGCATGGCGGAAGGCGGCGGGATCGGCGGCGGATTGATGGCCATCGGCAAGAGCAAGGCCAAGGTCTATGTCGAGTCCAATACCGGCGTCACCTTTGCCGACGTCGCCGGGGTCGACGAAGCCAAGGACGAGCTTCGCGAGGTCGTCGATTTCCTGAAGAACCCGACCGATTATGGCCGCCTCGGCGGCCGCATGCCGAAAGGCGTGCTTCTGGTCGGCCCGCCGGGCACAGGCAAGACCCTGCTGGCCAAGGCCGTCGCCGGCGAGGCCAGAGTGCCGTTCTTCTCGATCTCGGGTTCGGAGTTCGTCGAGATGTTCGTCGGCGTCGGCGCCGCACGCGTGCGGGACCTGTTCCAGCAGGCGCATGAAAAGGCGCCGGCCATCATCTTCATCGACGAGCTCGATGCGCTTGGCCGGGCCCGTGGCATCGGCCCTTTCGCCGGCGGCCACGATGAGAAGGAGCAAACGCTCAACCAGCTGCTCGTCGAGCTCGACGGCTTCGATTCGCGCTCCGGGCTCGTCATCCTCGCCGCCACCAACCGGCCCGAAATCCTCGATCCCGCCTTGCTCCGCGCCGGACGCTTCGACCGGCAGGTGCTGGTCGACCGGCCCGACAAAAAGGGCCGCATAGAGATCCTCAAGGTGCACATGAAGAAAGTGCGCCTGGCGGCAGGCGTCGATGCGGACGCCGTTGCCGCGCTCACCCCGGGTTTCACGGGTGCGGACCTCGCCAATCTCGTCAATGAAGCCGCGCTGCTGGCGACGCGCCGCGCGGCTGACGCGGTGAGCATGAGCGACTTCAACAATGCGGTCGAGCGCATGGTCGCGGGCCTCGAAAAGCGCAATCGCCTGCTCAACGCCAAGGAGCGCGAGATCGTCGCCTACCACGAGATGGGGCACGCCCTCGTCGCGCTCTCCCTGCCGGGCACGGATCCCGTGCACAAGGTCTCGATCATCCCGCGCGGTGTGGGCGCGCTCGGCTACACCATTCAGCGACCGATCGAAGACCGCTTCCTGATGACCAAGGAGGAGCTGGAGAACAAGATGGCGGTGCTGCTCGGCGGCCGCGCCGCGGAGCTGATCGTGTTCGGACACCTGTCCACCGGTGCGGCCGACGATCTGCGGCGCGTAACCGACATCGCCCGCAGCATGGTGACGCGTTACGGCATGTCCGAGAGACTGGGCAGCGTCGCCTATGAACGCGATCCCGGCAACTTCCTTGCCGGCGCCGACCGTCCCTATCCGGTTCGCGAGCGCGACTATGCGGAAGAAACTGCGGCCGCAGTCGACCGCGAGGTGAAAGCCATTGTCGATCAGGTCTTCCAGCGCACCCAGGCATCCTGAACACGCGGCGGCCGATCCTGGACCGCGCCGCGAAGAAGCTTTTGGAACGGGAGACACTGGAGCAGAGCGATATCGATGCGCTGATCCACGAAATGCCCAAGGAGGGGCTGCGTGCGATTTGAGCTTCATGACGCAAGACAGCTTTAAGTAGGCCGCTTCCGCCTGACCTCCGTTGAGAGTTCGATCATCTTCCTATTTGGCGGCGAGCCGTTTGAGAGGAGCGGCGAAGGCGAGCCTCCGCTCTTCGGCGCCTCGACCTCTATGCCGGGCTCGGCATGCCTGGCGTGCCATTCGATCAAGAGGTGGCCGGCCACCAAGATCACGCCGGCGCAGAACAGCGCAAGAGCCGCGCTGACAAGATCACGATAATCATCCATCCCACTAACCAGACATGCGCACCAGGCGAAGGGGGCCGACCAACCTGCCGGGCACGCGAATGGCATTCGAAGAACTCCACCGCGCGCGTGGACCAAATTGGAACGAAGGCTTCAGGTTTCAAGAGGCTGTCTGCATCGGAGAAAGGGGCGGGCCTCTCCTTGCCAATTTCAGCATCCAACATTCAAGTCGGAACCTTCCGCCGATTTTCAAATTCTAAATGCGTCCACCGGCCTGAGAGCGTCTGGGTGCCAAGTTCGGGCTCAGCGAGTGAGGCTGGTGGTGATTCTGACCATCTTGCTCGATTGAGGATTTGGACATGAAACCTGCCTGCGCTACGACCGCGCGGCCCGCCAAAATCGCCGCGCTCCCAGCTGTGCCGCTTTCGGCGCTTCTTCGCCACTCCCACATTGATCAGCAGCGCGCCCCCGATCGGCGCGAACGATGTTCGTGAGGGGGGTGCGCGATGTTAGTTGCCTCATCACTTCCCGCGATCCATTCCGAAGGCGGGCTATCCCGCTACCTGAAGGAGATCCATCGATTTCCGCTGCTCGAGCCGTCGGAAGAAGCCGAATATGCCCGGCGCTTGCGCGATTGCGGCGATCGTGACGCGGCCTATCGGCTGGTGACGAGCCACCTGCGGCTGGCGGCCAAGATTGCGCTCCAGCATCGCCGCTACGGCCTGGCAATCGCCGACCTCATCTCGGAGGCTAACGTCGGACTGATGCTCGCCGTCAAGCGGTTCGATCCGGAGAAAGGCTTCCGGCTTGCGACTTATGCCTCCTAGTGGATCAGGGCATCAGTGCAGGAATTCATCCTGAGATCATGGTCGCTGGTCAAGCTGGGCACCACCGCGGCGCAGAAGAAGCTTTTCTTCAATCTCCGCAAGCTGAAGCGCAGGCTTGGCGTGGCCGAGGATGGCGATCTGCGCGCCGATCAGCTCAGATATATCGCCGATAGTCTCGAGGTGAAGGAGGATGACGTGGTCGAGATGAATGGCAGGCTGCGCGGCGACATCTCGCTCAACGTGCCGCTCAGCGTCGAGACAGAAGGCGATGAATGGCAGGATCGTCTCGTGGATCCCTCCCCCGATCCTGAAAGTCTGCTGCTGGAAGCCGCCGATCGTGAACGAAAGAAAGCTGCCCTCACGGACGCCATTGCTGCGCTGTCGCCACGGGAGCGCAGCATCATCGAAGCACGATATTTGGACGAGCCGCACAAGACATTGGACTCGCTCGCCGGCAAGTTCGGCATCTCGCGCGAGCGAATCCGCCAAATCGAGCAGCGCGCGTTGCAACGGATCAAGGCGAAGGTCTGCGCGGGCCTGGCCGATCCGAACCTCGCGACAATACATTAGATGAGCGCGAAACGGATGCTGATCGGCCAAGGCCGATCAGCATCCTCTGCAGATGTCGGGGACGATACGTTCGGCCGAAAAGTCAGCGCTTCTGCGCCCATTCTGGCGCACTTTTTCAGCATTGCTGCGAGACGTTGCAACGGAACTGGTAGCGAGCTGCCGGGCGGGCTCGGCCGAAATCCGCGCCTCTGCGCGCGGAGAGTCCGCCTCTTTGGCCTGAAGCGCATTGACCATCCCCAACAAGGCAATGGCAGCGATAACGCCTCTCATCTCTGATCATCCTCCTTTCGGTTCGCGGCCTCGTTACGTCCGGAGCGGCCGGCCGGCCGCTCCGCTGTCAGCTCCTGGCAGGCTGTGGTCGGACCCGATCCGACGGCGCGAGATCGAGCCGGATACCTGATGGCCCCAGGACCGGCGACAGCAACGTATCCACCTTCATGGTTGCACTGGCCCGCTCCCAATTCTGCCAGGGCATCGTGTCCAGGTATGGGATCGGCGGCAACGCGAGCTGTTCGAAACTGTCTGCCGCGTTCCTGATAGAACCGGGACTTTCGGCGCCGTAGGCCGCAAAGGGCACGAGGGAAAGGCCGGCACCAACGGCCAACGCGGCGAGGTGCCGCAACATTATTCGGGCGTTCTCCGCGCGAGCGGAGAACGTACGATCCTTGATCATCTCATCCTCCTATCGTTCGAAAACAGATGCAATTGATCGTGACAGCTCATGGAGAACGAGCCCGGCCGCTGGGCCGGGCTCGCTCGTCTCAGAAGTCCATCGCGGGAGCGCTTGCCGCTTCCGTCTTCTTCGGCTTGTCGGCCACCAGCGCTTCGGTCGTGATGAGCAGCGAAGCAACCGAGGCCGCGTCCTGCAAGGCCGTGCGCACCACCTTGGCAGGATCGATCACGCCGGCCTGCACCATGTCCTGGTACTCGCCGCTCGCCGCGTTGAAGCCCCAAGTGTAGGTCTGGTTCTCGAGGAGCTTGCCGACGACGACGGAGCCGTCCTCGCCTGCATTCTGCACGATCTGTCGAGCCGGCACCTGGATTGCGCGGCGCACGATGTCCACGCCGGCCTTCTGGTCGGCATTGGCGGTCTTGACGCCCTCGAGCGCCTTGAGGGAGCGCAGCAGTGCCACGCCGCCGCCAGGCAGGATGCCCTCCTCGACCGCAGCCCGGGTCGCATGCAGCGCGTCGTCGACGCGGTCCTTGCGTTCCTTCACCTCGACCTCGGTCGCGCCGCCGACCCGGATCACCGCGACGCCACCGGCGAGCTTGGCCAGCCGCTCCTGGAGCTTCTCGCGGTCGTAATCCGAGGTGGTTTCCTCGATCTGGGTTCTGATCTGCTGGCTTCTCGCCTCGATGTCCTTCTTGGCGCCGGCCCCGTCGACGATCGTGGTGTTCTCCTTGTCAATGACGACCTTCTTGGCGCGGCCCAGCATCTTCACCGAGACGTTCTCGAGCTTGATGCCGAGATCTTCGGAGATCACGGTGCCGCCGGTGAGGATCGCGATGTCCTCCAGCATTGCCTTGCGGCGGTCGCCGAAGCCCGGCGCCTTGACGGCGGCAACCTTCAGGCCGCCACGCAGACGGTTGACGACCAATGTCGCCAGCGCCTCGCCCTCGACCTCCTCTGCGATGATCAGCAGCGGCTTGCCCGATTGCACGACCTGTTCGAGCAGCGGCAGCATCGTCTGCAGGCCCGACAGCTTCTTCTCGTGGATCAGCACATAGGGGTCTTCGAGCTCGACCCGCATCTTCTCCGGATTGGTGACAAAGTAGGGGGAGACGTAGCCGCGATCGAACTGCGTGCCCTCGACCACCTCGAGCTCGGTGTGGAGGCTCTTGGCTTCTTCGACCGTGATCACGCCCTCATTGCCGACCTTCTGCATGGCCTCGGCCAGGAAGCGCCCGATCTCGGTATCGCCATTGGCGGAAATGGTGCCGACCTGGGCAATCTCGTCGTTCGAGGTAACCTTCTTGGCGTGCGATTTGAGGTCGGTCACGATGGCGTCCACGGCAAGGTCGATGCCGCGCTTGAGATCCATCGGGTTCATCCCGGCGGCGACTGCCTTGGCACCCTCCTTGACGATGGCCTGCGCCAGCACGGTCGCCGTCGTGGTGCCGTCTCCGGCAAGATCATTGGTCTTTGACGCGACCTCGCGCACCATCTGTGCGCCCATATTCTCGAACTTGTCCTCCAGTTCGATCTCTTTGGCGACGGTGACGCCATCCTTGGTGATGCGCGGCGCGCCGAACGATTTTTCGATGACGACGTTGCGTCCCTTTGGACCGAGCGTGACCTTCACCGCATTCGCCAGTGTGTCGACGCCCCGCAGCATGCGCTCGCGGGCCTCGGTCGCGAACTTCACGTCCTTGGCAGCCATTTTTGCAAACTCCTTTCCGTTCGATGACTGTCAGTGTTACGCCGCCTTCTTCAGCGTGCCGGCCTGCTCGACCACGCCGAGAAGATCGCTTTCCTTCATGATCAAGAGCTCCTCGCCGTCGATCTTGACCTCGGTGCCCGACCACTTGCCGAACAGCACCCGGTCACCGACCTTGACGTCGAGCGGCACGAGCTGGCCTTGCTCGTTACGCGCCCCCGGCCCAGCGGCGATGATCTCGCCCTGCTGCGGCTTCTCCTTGGCGGTGTCGGGAATGATGATGCCGCCGGCGGTCTTCTCCTCGGCATCGATTCGGCGCACGAGCACACGGTCGTGCAACGGGCGGAAATGCATGCACATCCTCCTTGCTAGGTTCAGCGATGTCCAAAATCCGGGTCCGGAACCGGCCCCCGGGCGGCAAACGACCTAGGAACAAGTCGATCTTTGTTCAAGGGGGCTGCGCGAAAATTTTCCCCTCACACGCCGGCCCCTGCTCGCGCGGTGCGACTTGCAGGGACTGGCGATCCCAGCAAGGCTGGCGGTGGACATGATGCCCCTGCGCGAACAATTTCGACCGGCGGAGAAGTTTGCTTTAATATGAACTCCGTGCCCCAGCCAGTGCCCCCATCCATGCCGCAGCCATTCGATCGCTCCAAGGAAGATCTCGGCAACGCGATCCATTTCGAGCACGTCAACATCCAGGTCCCCGATCAGCGCCTCGCCACCCTGTTCTACGTGGCAGGACTCGGGCTGACCCGCGATCCCTATCTGATGGTGTCCGACACCAATATGTGGATCAACGCCGGACGGAGCCAGTTTCATTTGCCGAGCGGCAGGCCGCAGGTGCTGCGCGGCCATGTCGGGCTGGTCATCGCCGGCCGCGAGGCACTGCTCGCGCGGCTGGCTTCGGTCGCCAAAAAGCTCGATGGCACCGCGTTCACCTTCGCCGAGCGCAACGACCATGTCGAGGCGGTTTGTCCATGGGGCAACCGCTTGCGCTGCTACGAGCCCGACGCCGCGCGCTTCGGGCGCATCGCGCTCGGGATTCCCTATGTCGAGTTCAACGTGCCGGCGGGATCGGCAACCGGCATCTGCGCGTTCTATCCTGAAGTCATGGGCATGCCCGCCGACTTGCGAAACGGCGGCGGCAAGGTGGCCGCGGTGAAGACGGGCCGCGACCAGCACCTGTTGTTCCGCGAGACCGATCGGCCGCAGCCGGACTATGACGGCCACCATGTGCAGATCTACATCACCGACTTCTCCGGCCCCTATCGCAAGCTCCTGGCGCGCGACCTGATTTCCCGCGAGGACAATCAATACCAGTACCGGTTTTGCGACATCGTCGACCTCGATAGCGGCAAGCACCTCTTCACTGTCGAGCACGAGGTGCGCAGCGCGACCCACCCGATGTTCATGCGGCCGATGGTCAATCGCAACCCGGCGCTGACCAACCGGAACTATGCGTACGGGCATGACGAGGCGGCCTGGGCGATGGGGCCGGATCAGTATGAGGGATAGGCTAAGCCTGCCGCATCATTGCCCACGGCGTAGAGCCTGCGCAGCGGCGTACCGTTGCGCGCAAGGACACAATCACGCCGCTGCGCGCGCCTATCGCCAACTCTCCTGAAGGAGACACTACGCGCGCGTCATCGCTATCCATCCTGGTGTCAGGCCCGTCGGGTTGCGAACGCCCGCTCGACCGCATCAGTTGAAATCCGCGATACGCGCATCGAGGGCGAAAATGCCTTGGTAAATTTCCGGATCCCCAAGGCGGCCACCGACATCAGGCGCCAGTTCGGCGGCCTTGTGCCAAGCGGCTTGGAGCGCCGTCTCGTCGAGAGCCTCGACCATCAGCAGGCCGGCAAACAGGCCTTCGCTCGTCCGCATGCCTTTTTCGACCGTCGGAACTGACGTGCGATCCTGATCCGTCGCACCGATCTGAACGGCGACCACGCCGTCGCAACCGGCAATGGCATTGGCAAACCCTGCCGGATCGTCCAGAGGCCGGTCGATCCGCAGCACTATCGCGGTGGCGCCCTCGCCGCGCCCGGCGCGAACTGTCACATTGCCCCCGCCGCGAACGAAATTGCCCAGCCGGGGCATGATGCGCTGCGACCAGAGCGTCGGTGAATTGAGGCGCGCCAGATAGGCCGGGCCGTCCAGGACGTCAGGCGTTTCGAGCTCGTACAAGATGAAGAAGCGGTTCATATCGGCGCGCAACGCGCGGAAGACACGGCAGGCGAGAAAGCCCCGCGTCGTCACACGTTCCATCGTGTGCTCGCGGGTGAGCCAATGCCGATAGTCTGTCAGGTCCTCAGACGCGATATCGCTCCAGGTTGCCAGAAATCCCGCACCGCGCATCCGCTCCTCCCTGCTCTACGCCTTGCTCCTCGGCTTCAAGCCGTGCAATGCAGCCGGAACGCCATCGGGCAATCGTCCGAGCCGCTGAACGGCCGCCAGAATGGCGGCGATATAGCCGTAAGGACCAAGCCCGCAGATCACGGCCGTCGAGGCGCTGGACGTGATCGAATGCCGGTGCAGCTCATCGCGGGCGTGAATGTTGGAGATGTGCACTTCGATCGTGGGGCCATCGAAGATCTTCAAGGCATCGATCAAAGCAATCGAAGTGAACGAGAACGCCGCCGGGTTCATGATGATCGCATCCGCGTTGCCACGAGCCGATTGGATCAGGCCGACGAGCTCACCTTCGATATTCGATTGATGAAACGACAGCGAGACGTCAAGAAGCTTGGCGAGTTCCAGGCAGCTTGCCTCTATTTCGCCAAGGGTCGTTGAGCCATAGATGTGTGGCTCCCTGATGCCGAGGAAATTGAGATTGGGGCCGTTCAGGATCATGATCCGCGTGGCCATGGGGCCGCTCCTTTCGACAGGACGTGACTAGCCACCGAACCATTTTGCCGGCTCCGTGACCAATTGGGGGAAAAGCACCATCAGAAGCAACACGGCGAGTTGCGCGATCAGGAAGGGCCAGACGCCCTTGATGACGTCCTCCATGCTGATCCGCGAGACGCCGCAGACGACGTTCAGCACGACGCCCACTGGCGGCGTTATCAGGCCGATCGCATTGTTGATGATGAACAGCACGCCAAAATAGACTGGATCGATCCCGGCCTGCTTGACGATGGGCATGAGGATCGGCGTCAGGATCAGGATAGTCGGCGCCATATCGAGCGCGGTGCCGACGATGACGACGAGGATCATGATCGCGAGCATCAAGAGCGTCGGGCTGCCCATGAACGGGCGCACGAGATCGACGACCTGGGTCGCGATCTCGGCTACCGTGATGAGCCAGGACGAGACCAGCGCTGCGGCGACCAGAAACATCACGATGCTTGTGCTGAGCGCCGCCGAGACCATCACCTCGTAGAGTTGCGAGAGCTTCAGCTCCCGGTAGATGCAGGTGGCGACGAACAACGCATAGACGGCCACCACGACTGCCGCTTCGGTCGGCGTGAAGATGCCGAAACGCAGACCGACGACGATGATGACCGGCAGCATCAGCGCCCAAAATCCGTCGGTCACCGCTTTCGCTATCTCACGCAAGGACTTGCGGGGCGGGCTTTCGATGTTCTCGTCACGGGCGACCCACCACCACGCAACACAAAGGCCGAGGCCGAGCAGCAGCCCGGGCACGATGCCGGCGAGAAACAGCTTCGAGATCGAGACGCCGCCGGCGACACCGAACAAGACGAAGCCGATGCTCGGTGGGATGACAGGTGCGATGATCCCTCCCGCCGCGACCAGCCCGGCCGCGTACATCTTCTTGTGGCCTGCCGCGACCATCATTGGGACCAGCAGGGCGGCCAGCGCCGCAGCATCCGCCGCCGCCGATCCGGACAGCGAGGCGAGCGCGCAGGATGCCAGGATCGCGACATAGCCGAGCCCGCCCCGCACGTGGCCGACGACCGCGAACGCGATGTCCACGATTCGCCTGGCAAGCCCGCCCTTGTTCATGATTTCGCCGGCAAGCATGAAGAACGGTACCGCCATCAGCGGGAAACTGTCAGCGCCGTTGATGATGTTCTGCGCGACGATCTGGGAGTCGAATATGTCGAGGAAGTGCATCAAGGCGATGCCGCAGACGATCAGGGCAAACGCGATCGGCATGCCCAGCGCCATGGCGCCGAGGAGCGAGACTGTGAAGACGACAATCGTCATGGTGCAATCCGGCCGAGAACAGGGCTTGCGGAGCTCAGCTGTGCCCGTCGCTTTCCTTCACAGCAATAAGGTCCTCGCCGCTCGCCGCGCCGATGACGACCTGGAAGAGGTCGTAAGCGAGGATGGCGGCCGCCGAGACGCCGAAGACGAGCCCGGATGAGTAGAAGAAAAGCCCGACCGAGATACCCGACGCCGGCGCGGTGTCGCCGAAGGTCAGAACGGCTTGCTTCCAGCTTCCGAGCGTCAGCAGCCAATCGGCATAGAGCATCAGGAGGTAGCTGACCACGAAGCAGAGCATCCTGCCTCGCGGCGGCAGCGCACGCACGAGCGTATCGACGCCGAGATGTGCGTGCTGGCGCAGTGCAACGATGGCCCCGAGAAAGGTCAGCCAGACCAGGAGCCAGCGCGACAGCTCCTCGGATACCGCGATACCCGAATTGAAGATGTAGCGCAGCACCACGTTGCTGAACACGAGCACCACCATCGCAGCAAGGCAAACGGCGACCGCCGCCTTCAACACGTCGCAATAAGCGTTGAGGATCTTTGCCATTCGCCTTATCTACCGTCCCGTCACTTGATGGTGCTGCGAATGCGCGCGAGCTCGGCGTTGAAGAGCTTCACCTTGTCGGGATCGTATTCGCTGGAGAACTTCTCGATGACGGGCTTCACCGCCTCCTGCATCCGCGCATATTCCGCCGGCGCGATCTCGTTGAACTGCATGCCCTTGGCCTTCAGCTCGCCGAGCGCCCGATCGGCGGCGAGTTTGGTCTGCTCGCGCTGATACTGGACCGTCTCCGCGTAGGTGTCGCGGAACATCTTCTGCTCCTCGGGCGACAGCTTGTCCCAGAACTTCTTGCTCACGATGATGATGTTCTGGGTGAAGGTGTGGTTGGTCGCCGAGACGTATTTCTGCACCTCGTAGAATTTGTTGGACAGGATGACGCTGTAGGGATTTTCCTGGCCGTCGACCGTCTTGTTCTCGAGGGCGGTGTAGAGCTCGCCGAACGCCATCGGCACCGGGTTGGCCTTGAAGGCCTTGAAGGTCTCCAAATAGACCGGGTTCGGAATCACACGCAGCTTCAGGCCGGCGAGATCTTCGAGCTTCGCCACCGGCCCTCTGCTGTTGGTGACGTTGCGGAAGCCCAGGCCCCAATAGCCGAGCGCGATCAGGTCCTTCCCTGGCAGGAGGTCCATCATCGTCTTGCCGAACGGTCCATCGGCAAGCGCGGTCGCCTGGTCGAAGTTGGCGACGCTGAAGGGGAAATCGAACAGGCCAAGATCCTTGACGACGCTGGCGAGCGAGGTGGTCGACGCCGAGAAGATTTCCTGGGTGCCGCCCCGGACCGCCGATTGCTGCTGCAATTCGTTTCCGAGTTGGGACGCGGCAAATTCGCGGATCTTCAGCTTGCCCCCGCTCTTGGCGGCCAGGACCTCGGCAAATTTCTGCACGCTGAGGCTGACGGGGTGGTCGGTGTTGTTGAGGTGCCCCCAGCGGATCGTCCGCTCCTGCACCTGCGCAGCCGCAGGTAGCACGGCGAGAACTGCCCCCACCGCGATGACGGCCCAGCCCAGCATTTTCCTCTGCATGCCCACCTCCCTCGATCACGCCGCGGTCTGAGGCCGCGCCTTTTGGCGAGCATAAACATAAGGTATTATCGGAGTCAAAGGAGGAAATCGTTTTCATCATATGAATTTTAGATTATCATATACTACGACGGGAGACCAGACGATGCCCTTGATTGACAAAGAGAAATCGGCGATCGGCGAGGACTGCTATCGCAGAATCCGAGCTGACATCGTTTTCGGACGGCTCAAGCCAGCCCATCGGCTCAGGCTCGAAGCGTTGCGCGAGAGCTATGGCGTGAGCGTCAGCACGCTGCGCGAGATCCTGAGCCGGCTGGCGGCGGAAGGCTTCGTGGCCGCAGAAGGCAAGCGCGGCTTCGAAGTTGCCGGGGTGTCCGCCGATAATCTGCGCGAGCTCGCCGGCTTGCGGCTGCTGCTGGAGTCGCACGCCATGGCGGTCTCTTTCGCCAGCGCCGACGTCGAATGGGAGGGGCGCGTCGTCTCGGCCCATCACAAGCTCGCCTCGACGGAGCGGCTGATGGACTCGGGGATCGGCGAGCCGGAGCAATGGAAGCGCTATGATGGCGAGTTTCACCAGGCGCTGATCTCGAATTGCGGGTCGCGCCTGCTGATGGAAACGCATAGCCTCGTCTTCGACAAATACTTCCGCTACCAGATGGTGGCTTTCCGCTATCGTGGCGCCGAGCCGGCCGAGCAGCACAGGGCACTGCTCGAATGCGCGCTGAGGCGCGACGCCGAGACGGCGCAGAAGGTGCTCTGCGCGCATGTCAACAACTGCGTTGCCGATGCGCTCGCCAACAGCTCGCTGCGCTGAAGGAGTGCGCGGTGACGGCGAGGATCATCGCTGCCGACAAGGTTCAAACCGCAGTGCCGGCAGGCGACGTGCTGGGCGAGACGCCCTTGTGGTGCAGCCGCTTAAACAAGCTGTGGTGGATCGATATCGACCGCCGGCTTCATCAATCGTTCGATCCGTCGACTGGCGCTCACCGGACAACTCGCCACGATTGCCGGTTTCTCGGAAGCCAGGCGCTGGTGTCGGACGGCTCACACATCCTCGCGCAGGATCTGGGGCTGTTTCGCTACGATGCTGCAAGCCGGGAATCGAGCCGCTTCTGCGAAATCGAGACGGGGCGCGACAATCGGCTCAACGACGGACGGGTCGATGCGCGGGGCCGCCTGTGGATCGGGACGATGGACAATGATCTGCACCGGCCGAACGGCTCGCTTTATCGCGTCGACGGCAGTACAGCCACGCCGATGTTCGCGGAGGTCATCGTCAGCAACGGAATTGCGTTTTCGCCCGACAATCGCACGCTCTACTTCACCGATACGCGGCGATACTGCACCTGGCAGTTCGACTTCGACCTCGATGATGGCGTGATCGGCAACAGAAGACTGTTCGCAGACTATACCGCCTCGAAAGAGCGACCGGACGGCGCCTGCGTCGACGTCGATGGCGGGGTCTGGACCGCGTTCTTCTCCGGCGGCCGGATCGTGCGCTATCGGCCGGACGGCCGGATCGACACGATCATTCCCCTCCCCGTGACCAATCCGACATGCGTCTGCTTCGGCGGCCGTGACCTGACGACCATGTTCGTCACCACCGCAAGAAAATTCCTCGATCCCATGCAATTGGACCGAGAGTCCGAAGCCGGCCATCTGCTCGCCATTCACGGCATCGCGCAGGGACTTGCCGAACACCGGTTCGCCGCTGGTTGATTCAGCGCAGCGGGGCAGGATCGAATCAAGCGGAGCTTCTGGCTGGGGCGGGAGGGATCGAACCTCCGAATGGCGGAATCAAAATCCGCTGCCTTACCGCTTGGCTACGCCCCAACTGGCGACCGGGGGCGGGCGGAAGAACTGGCTACCGCAGATTCCCTCGGGTCGCAGCCGGTCTATAGGGAGCGGGGCGGCATTTCAACCGCCTGGAGGGGCAAAATACCGCGGCCTGGGAAGACCGGCCGAAGGATCCGCGTCTCGCTCTACTCTATTATGAGGCCCGACAACCGCCGGGCCCCCCCGCCGGCCAGCGCCATCCGTTCCCGCCATTGAGACCGCCCCCGTTTCATGGGAATACGGCACCAATATTTGTCCACGGGAGTGAGCCATGACCTACCGCGCGCCGATCTCTGACATGCTGCTGTCGCTCAACCACGGCGCGGGGCTCAAGGCCGCCGTGGCGGCCGGCCATTACGGCGATTTCGACGCCGACATTGTCGCGGCCGTGCTGGAGGAAGCGGGGAAGTTCGCGTCCGACGTGCTGGCGCCGCTCAACCGCGTCGGCGACGAGCACGGCATCAAGCTGAGCGACGGCAAGGTCACGACCGCGCCGGGCTGGCCGGATGCCTACAAGCGTTGGACCGAGGGCGGCTGGAACGCCGTCTCGGGGCCGGAAGGCTTTGGCGGCCAGGGCCTGCCACTCGCGATCAACGCCGCCTGCACCGAGATCTGGAGCGCAGCCAATGTCGCCTTCGGGCTCTGCCCGCTGCTGACGGCCTCCGCGATCGAGGCGCTGGAGGCACATGGCAGCGACGAGCTGAAAAAGATCTATCTTGAGAAGCTCGTCTCCGGCGTATGGACCGGCACGATGCAGCTCACCGAGCCGCAGGCCGGCTCCGACGTCGGCGCGCTGCGCACCCGCGCCGAGCGGCAGGCCGACGGCACCTATCGCATCAAAGGGACGAAGATCTTCATCACCTATGGCGAGCACGACATGACCGACAACATCGTGCATTTCGTGCTGGCGCGCCTGCCTGACGCGCCCGCCGGCACCAAGGGGATCTCGCTGTTCCTCGTGCCGAAGTTCATGGTCAACGAAGATGGCTCACTGGGGCAGCGCAACGACATCTATGCGAGCGGCGTCGAGCACAAGCTCGGCATCCATGCTTCGCCGACCTGCACCATGACCATGGGCGATCACGGCGGGGCGGTCGGTTTCCTGATCGGCGAAGAGAACCAGGGCATGCGCTGCATGTTCACGATGATGAACCAGGCCCGCCTCGGCGTCGGCCTGGAGGGCGTCGGGGTCGCCGATCGCGCCTACCAGCAGGCGCTGTCCTACGCCCAGGAGCGCAAGCAGGGCCGCGCCGTCGGCAGCAAGGGCGACGGCGCGGATGCGATCTTCGTCCATCCCGACGTCAAGCGCATGCTGATGCGGATGCGGGCGCAGACCGCCGCGGCGCGCACCATCTGCTATGCGACCGCCGTCGCGATCGACGTTTCCATCCGCGCCAAGGACGCGAAGGTGCGGGCCGATGCGGCCGCACGCGCGGCGCTGCTGACGCCGATCGCCAAGGGTTATTCCACCGACATCGGCAACGAGGTCGCCTATCTCGGCGTGCAGGTCCATGGCGGCATGGGCTTCATCGAGGAGACCGGCGCGGCGCAGCATTATCGCGATGCCCGCATCACCGCGATCTACGAAGGCACCAACGGCATCCAGGCGATCGACCTCGTCACGCGCAAGCTCGCGGCCAATGGCGGCGCGTCGGTATGGGCGCTGCTCGACGAGCTCTCGGCCACCGTCAGCCAGGTCGAGGCTTCCAACGATCCCGCCTTCGGCACCACGGCCACCAAGCTGCGCGAGGCGCTGGACGCGCTGACGCGCACCAGCAAATGGCTTTTGGAGCGGGTTGCCTCCGCACCGAACGAGGCGCTCGCGGGAGCTACGCCTTATTTGCAGCAGTTCGGCGCCACGCTCGGCGGCTGCATGCTGGCCTCCGAAGCGCTCGCCGCCAAGGCCGACGGCATCACGGACGCCGCACGCTACGTCTCGCTCGCCCGCTTCTTCGCCGAGAACATCACCGTGCAGGCGCCTTCGCTCGAGCGCACGGTGACGGAGAGCGCGGAATCGGTTGCGGCGGCGGATGCGGTGCTGCTGGGATAAGGCGGCGGCTGCCTGCCCCACAACCAATGTGTCCCGGCCTCCGTCGGGACGGCACCGCGTTTTTGACGAGGACCTTCCCTTAGTTCGCGAGTGGCTCGGTGCGGCCGCATCGTCACCGGACGGATGTCCCGCCGATGCCAGCGAGGTCCCGGCGGGCCGACCGATGAACGTCACGACCACCCGCAACACCAGCCCCATTATCGCGAGCGTGGCGGTCAGCATCGCGGAACGGAAGCCGATGCTGCCGGTCAGCGACAGCCGCTGCGGCAATCATCGATCGAGCAATCAGTCAAAGGAAACGGCACCAGGCGCGATCATGCCCCACAACCAGCAGTTTTTCAAGTGAACCATTGTAGCCCAATGTTGCAACGCGCGACAGCGCGTGACGATGCGGCCGGCGGCCTGTGCTGACGACACAAGATCGGGATCGAAAAGCTTGAGCAGCGCATTGGCACGCCTGCAAGATGATGTAGGCTGACCTTTCGTGAGACACGCCAAAGGCAAGCGCCGTGGCGACCGCAGGGGGCTCTCATGCCGAATGGCAATATCGTCGTCACCGAAGAGCGTGGAACGCGCGTGATCACCCTGCGTCGTCCGAGCAAGAAGAACGCGATCACGCAGGACATGTATCAGGAGATGAGCCGCGCGATCGACACCGCGCAGAACAACCCTGATATCCGCTGCATGATCATCACCGGTGGCTCCGGCGTGTTCACTGCCGGCGACGACATCGAGGATTTCCTGAAGGCCGACGCCTCGCACCCCGAAATGCTGTCGAACGGGGCCAAGTTTCTCTATTCGCTCGCCCTCAATGCCAAGCCGATCATCGCGGCCGTGGATGGCGTCTCGATCGGCATGGGCACCGTGATGCTGTTCCACTGCGACTATGTGCTCGCCTCGAACGCTGCGACCTTCTCCGCGCCCTACATCCATCTCGGGCTCGTTCCGGTCGGCGCGGCCAGCCTGCTGGTGCCGAACACGATGGGCTACCAGCGCGCCTTCGCGATGCTGGTGATGGGACGGACTTTTTCCGCCGCGGAGGCGCATGCCGCAGGCTTCGTCAACACCGTGGTCTCGCCCGGACACACCGAGGTCGAGGCGCGCAAGGTGGCGCGCGAGATCTGCCGGCTGCCGGCCGAGGCGGTCGCGACCTCGCGCAGACTGCTGCGCGCCCCGCCGGAGGAGTTGACCCGCCGCATCGACCAGGAAGCCCATTTGTTCGGCGAGCGGCTCAAGTCGGAAGAGGCGATTGCTGCGTTCAACGCGTTTGCGAATAGGAAGAAGCGGTAGGGCGAGCACTCGGCTGTCACCCTCCCCTGGTGGGGGAGGGTCGCTCGCGCGAAGCGCGGGCGGGGTGGGGTGAGCCGCACGAAGACTCTCGCCGGGATACGAACCTTGCCAGCACCTGCTCACAGGATGGTCTGTCGCCCCGCCCCGGTTCGCATTTCATGCGAACCGACCCGCCCCCTCAAGGGGCGGGCGGGAGCGTGCGGCACGCGCGGTGCTTCAACAAAAGAGTTTCGTGAAATCTTTGCGCGGACCGACTAATCTTGTTCCATGCGATATCGATCCATCCTTGCTGCCCTCGCTCTCGCCAGCACCCTCCCCGCCTCAGCCGAGACCGCAGCCCCGGTCGAGCTGCGCATCCTCGCGATCAACGATTTCCACGGCAATCTGCGGCCTTCGCCAGGGGGCATTCGCATCAATGATCCCGAGGACAAGGCCAGGAAGGTGATGGTGGCGGCCGGCGGCGCCGAATACATGGCGACGCTGGTGAGGCAGCTGCGCGATGGACACAGGAACACGATCTTCGTCGCCGCAGGCGATCTGATCGGCGCGAGCCCGTTCCTGTCGGCGATGTTTCACGACGAGCCTTCAATCGAGTCGCTCTCGAAGATGGGTCTTGCGATTAGTTCGATCGGCAATCACGAATTCGACGAGGGCAAGGCCGAGCTCTTGCGGATGCAGAACGGCGGCTGCCATCCGGTCGACGGCTGCCAGGGGCCGCATCCCTTCACGGGCGCCAAATTCCACTATCTCGCGGCCTCGACCATCGAGACCGCGACCGGCAACAGCGTGCTGCCGCCGTACGAGATCAGGGAGTTCGACGGCGTTCCCGTCGGCTTCATCGGACTGACGCTGAAGGGCACCGCCGGCATCGTCTCGCCCGCCGGCATCGCCGGTCTCGAATTTCGCGACGAAGCCGAGACAGTCAATGCGCTCGTGCCGCAATTGAAGGGGCGTGGGGTGGAAGCGATCGTCGTGCTGATCCACGAAGGCGGCGAGCCCACCGGCGACTACAACGAATGTCCCGGCATCTCGGGTCCGATCGTCGACATCGTGAAGAAATTCGACCGGGCCGTCGACATCGTCGTCAGCGGCCACACCCACCGCGCCTATGTCTGCGATATCGATGGACGCCTCGTCACCAGCGGCGACAAATACGGCACGCTGGTCACCGCGATCGACGTCAAGCTCGATCCCGCAAGCCGCGACATCGTCAGCGCCAGGGCCGAGAACGTCATCGTCGCCAATGCCTCGCTTGCGAAAGATCCGGACCAGACCGCGCTGATCGAGGCGTACGACAAGCTGTCGGCGCCGATCGCCAACCGGCCGGCCGGATCGGTGACGCAGACGCTGTCGCGCATTCCGAACGAGGCCGGCGAAAGCGCGCTCGGCGACGTCATTGCCGATGCGCAATTGCTTGCAACCCGCGATGCCAAGGAGGGCGGCGCCGTGATCGCGCTCACCAATCCCGGCGGCATCCGCACCGACATCGTTCCCAAGGAGAACGGCGCGATCACATTCGGCGATGTCTTCGCCAGCCAGCCGTTTCGCAACCGCCTCGTCACCATGACGCTCACGGGCCGCCAGCTCAAGGACTTGCTCGAGCAGCAATGGTCGGACCCGAAGCGGCCACGGATCCTCCAAGTGTCGAACGGGTTCAGCTATGCCTGGGATGCGGCGAAGCCATTCGGCGAGCGCGTGATCGCCGACAGGATGAGTCTCGGCGGCAGGCCGATCGAAGCTGGAAGCGGCTACCGCGTCACCCTCAATGATTACCTCGCCGTCGGCGGCGACGGCTTTACCGTCGCCAAACAGGGTACCGCGCCACAATATGGCGGTTACGACGCGGACGCGCTGTTCGCGTTCTTCCGAGCGCATGGGCCGATTGGACCGCTGCCGCCTACCCGCATCCTGCGCGTGAATTGATCCGGATCGAACGGGCGGGCCCGGGACGGCCCTTTGCCATTGCCGCCCAAACGCCTAGATTTGGGTTTTGCATTTGCGTTTTGGCGCCGGATGCGCCAAGCGACGGCAAGAGCCCGCATCCCATGAGGCCGACCTGATGAGCACGCTTCTCCTCTCCCACAAGGCCTGCCTCGACCACGTCACTCCGCCGGGACATCCTGAAAGGCCGGATCGCCTGCGCGCGGTGGAGGAAGCGCTGTCGCACGAGCGTTTCCAGTTTCTGGTGCGCGACCAGGCTCCGGAGGGCGATCTCGATCTGGTCACGCTGTGCCACAACGAGCATTACGTCACCGAGTTGCGCCACATCGCGCCGACCAGCGGCCAGGTCTACATCGACGGCGACACCTCGATGTCGCCGGGCACCTGGGAAGCGGTGATGCGCGGCGTCGGCGGCGCGGTCGCGGCAACCGAAGCGGTGATGACGGGCCAGCATCGCAACGCCTTCGTCGCGGTGCGCCCGCCCGGACATCACGCCGAGATCGGCAAGCCGATGGGCTTCTGCTTCTTCGACAATGTCGCTATCGCGGCGCGCCATGCGCAGCGCAAATACGGCATCGAGCGCGCGGCGATCGTCGATTTCGACGTGCATCACGGCAACGGCACGCAGGACATCTTCTGGTCGGACCCGACCGTGATGTACTGCTCGACGCACCAGATGCCGCTGTTCCCGGGTACCGGCGCCAAGAGCGAGCGCGGCGACCACGACACCATCGTCAATGCGCCGCTCGCGTCGGAGGACGGCGGGTCGGAATTCCGTTCCGCGTTCGAGCATCTGATCCTGCCGCAGCTCGAAAAATTCAGCCCCAAGCTGCTCGTCATCTCAGCAGGTTTCGACGCGCATTACCGCGACCCGCTCGCCTCGCTGAACCTACGCGCCGAGGACTTTGCCTGGGTGACCCGCAAGCTGATGGACCTCGCCGACAAGACCGCAGGAGGCCGCATTGTTTCGGTGCTCGAGGGCGGCTATGACCTGCAAGGACTGAAAGAATCTGTTACGGCGCATGTCGGCGCCCTGATGGGCGCGTGACGCACCCGCCACATTAAGCCCGCAAAATTCTGCTTTTTCTCATGTGAAGCGAACCGGGCAATCGGAAACGGATATGGCCGAAAATACCCAAATCGACGTCTCCAGGCTCACCTTCGAGCGCGCGATCGAGGAACTCGAAACGATCGTGAAGCGGCTCGAAGACGGCAAGGTGCCGCTCGAGGAATCCGTGACGATCTATGAGCGCGGCGAGGCCCTGAAGCGCCGCTGCGAGGATCTACTGCGGCAGGCCGAGGCGCGGGTCGACAAGATCACCACCGATGCCAGCGGCCAGGCCACCGGCACCGCGCCGCTCGACGTCCAGTAAGCTAAAGGCCTCCCCTCGGTTTCTGACCGCTGTAATAGGGCAGGTTTGGAGCGTAGCTGCACCTTTCGTGATCGCACCCTCGCCGTCCATGAACGTGGGCTCCAGCCGGTGCGGCCGGTACCGGAATCCGGGTCCTGAGAGACCAAAAAAGACCCGATTCTGGCCAAAAAAGCCCGCGAAGGATCCGGCAGGCCCGGAACCCTGCGTCACGGGCCGCAGTTAACCACGCCGGCCCGCCGGTTGCACCTGCATACCCCCAATCGGCCCAGCGGGTTGGCTTTGGCCCAAGGTTTGGTGTAAAGCTGCGCGGAGTGTGGCTTTTTGTAAGCCTTGCGTGGGCATCGATTACCGACGACAAGGGCTTCAAACTGCTAAAGAATTGGCTGGGACGGGCGAAGCCGATCTAAGTGACAGGGATCACAGAGACTGAACCGGAGCGCACTTAAGCTTACCTAAGCTGAAGACGGGGCCTTGCCCCATGCAGGTGGCTCCGACGGTTTGAGGACTCGCGCTGCGCCGATATTGAGCAAACCCATCGCGCACCGGAATGACCTTCCGGCGCTGACAAATTGGAAATCGCCGTGAACGCATACAGTAAAACGCCGCTTCTCGACACCATCCGGACGCCGGAAGACCTGCGCAAGCTGAAGATCGAGCAGGTTCGCCAGGTCGCCGACGAGCTGCGGCAGGAGACGATCGATGCCGTCTCGGTGACCGGGGGTCACTTCGGCGCGGGTCTCGGCGTCGTCGAACTCACGACCGCGATCCATTACGTCTTCGACACGCCGCGCGACCGGCTGATCTGGGACGTCGGCCATCAGGCCTATCCGCACAAGATCCTCACCGGCCGGCGCGACCGCATCCGCACGCTGCGCACCGGCGGCGGCCTGTCCGGCTTCACCAAGCGCAGCGAGAGCGATTACGATCCGTTCGGCGCGGCGCATTCCTCGACCTCGATCTCGGCCGGCCTCGGCATGGCCGTGGCGCGCGATCTCTCCGGCGGCAAGAACAACGTGATCGCCGTGATCGGTGACGGGGCGATGTCGGCGGGCATGGCCTACGAGGCCATGAACAATGCCGGTGCGATGAACTCGCGCCTGATCGTCATCCTCAACGACAACGACATGTCGATCGCGCCGCCGGTCGGCGCCATGAGCGCCTATCTGTCGCGCCTCTACTCCGGCAAGACCTATCGCACGCTGCGCGATGCGGCCAAGCAGATCAACAAGCGCCTGCCCAAGATCATTGCCAACCGCGCCAACCGTGTCGAGGAGTACTCCCGCGGCTTCATGATGGATGGCGGCACGCTGTTCGAGGAGCTCGGCTTCTATTACGTCGGTCCGATCGACGGTCACAATCTCGATCACCTTCTGCCCGTGCTGAAGAACGTGCGCGACATGGAGGAAGGACCGATCCTGGTCCACGTCGTGACGCAGAAGGGCAAGGGCTATGGCCCGGCGGAAGCGTCCGCCGACAAGTACCACGCCGTCGTCAAGTTCGACGTCGCGACCGGCACGCAGGCCAAAGCCAAGCCGAACGCGCCGGCCTACCAGAACGTGTTCGGCCAGAGCCTCGTCAAGGAAGCGCAGAAGGACGACAAGATTGTCGCCATCACGGCGGCCATGCCGTCGGGCACTGGCGTCGACATCTTCAACAAGGCGTTCCCCGACCGCACCTTCGACGTCGGCATCGCCGAGCAGCATGCGGTGACGTTCGCCGCCGGTCTTGCGACCGAAGGCTACAAGCCGTTCTGCGCGATCTACTCGACCTTCCTCCAGCGCGGCTACGACCAGATCGTGCATGACGTCGCAATCCAGAGCCTGCCCGTCCGCTTCGCCATCGACCGCGCAGGCCTGGTCGGCGCCGACGGCGCGACGCATGCCGGCTCGTTCGACAACGCCTATCTCGGCTGCCTGCCGAACATGGTGATCATGGCGGCGGCGGACGAGGCCGAGCTCGTGCATATGGTGGCGACGCAGGTCGCGATCGACGACCGTCCGAGCTCGCTGCGCTATCCGCGCGGCGAAGGCCGCGGCATCGAGATGCCCGAAGTCGGCATCCCGCTCGAAATCGGCAAGGGCCGCATGATCCGCCAGGGCAGCAAGATCGCCCTGCTCTCGTTCGGCACGCGCCTCGCCGAATGCGAGAAGGCGGCCGACGAGCTCGCAGCCCACGGCCTGTCGACCTCGATTGCGGATGCGCGCTTCATGAAGCCGCTCGACACCGAGCTGGTGCTCAAGCTCGCCCGCGACCATGAGATCCTGATCACGATCGAAGAAGGCTCGATCGGCGGCTTCGGCTCGCATGTCGCCCAGTTCCTGACCGATCAGGGCGTGCTGGACACCGGCATGGTCAAGTTCCGCTCGATGGTGCTGCCCGACGTGTTCCTGGATCACGATACGCCCGCCGCGATGTACGCCCGCGCCGGTCTCGACGCCAAGGGCATCGTCGCCAAGGTGTTCGAAGCGCTCGGCAAGGACGTCAAGGCCGAGACGGTCAAGCTGGCTTGATGCTCACCTCTCCCGCTTGCGGGAGAGGTGACGCGTCGGGTGAGGGCTCTTTCCTCTCGGGGGTTCTCGATCGAAGACATCCTCTCCCCAACCCTCCCCGCAAGCGGGGGAGGGAGCAGAGCACGCCCCGCGGCTCGGGTCTCGATCCACGATTTTCGGGCTTTATCTCCCATGAAAATCTATCTTGCAGGCCCCGACGTATTCCTGCCGGACGCGATCGAGATCGGCCGCCGCAAGATCGATATCTGCACGGCTCACGGTCTCACCGGCCTCTATCCGCTCGACAACGCGATCGACCTCACCGCGCCCGACGCTTCGCGGCAGATCTTTTGTGGCAACGAGGCGATGATGAACGAGGCCGACGCCATCATCGCCAATCTCACGCCGTTCCGCGGCGCAGGCGCCGATCCCGGCACCGTCTACGAGCTCGGCTACATGGCCGGGCGGCGTAAACTCTGCCTCGCCTATTCCAATGACGGCGCCGCCTATGCCGACCGCGTCGGCCGTTTCATGGACGTTACCTCCGAGGACGGACGGCTGGTCGATGCGCAGGGACTGACGGTCGAGGATTTCGGCCTCGTCGACAACCTCATGATGATCCATGCGCTGGAGCGGCATGGCTGCCCGCTGGTGACGCCGGCCGAGATGCCGATCGATGTCTGGCACGATCTCGCCGCTTTCGAGGCTTGCGTCCGGATGGCGGCTGCGCGATTGATCGCTACATAAGCAGCTCAGTCGTGCCCATGAGAGCGTAATGTCCACTCCCCGCAAGCGCGCGGACGTATTGCTGGTCGAGCGCGGCTTGTTCGAAAGCCGGGCGCGGGCGCGCGCGGCGATCGAGGCCGGGCTGGTCACGGCCGACGACAAGCAGGTGACCAAACCATCGGAGACGATCGCCGAGGACGCGGTGATCCAGGCCGAGCCGGCCCACCCCTATGTTTCCCGCGGCGGCGTCAAGCTCGCCGGCGCGCTGGAGCATTACCCGATTGAAATCGAGGACCATGTCTGCCTCGATGTCGGCGCCTCCACCGGCGGCTTCACCGAGGTGCTGCTGGCGAACGGGGCAAGCCTGGTGTTCGCCATCGACGTCGGCACCAGCCAGTTGCATCCCTCGCTGCGCGATCATCCAAAGATCGTGTCGATGGAGGAGACCGACATTCGGTCCTACGAAGGCAAGCGCCTGCCGGCGCGGCCCGATATCGTCGTCGTCGACGTCAGCTTCATTTCGCTCAAGGCGGTGCTGCCGGTGGCGCTGTCGCTGGCAGCGGCGCCCATGAGCCTGCTGGCGCTGATCAAGCCCCAATTCGAGGCCGACCGGAAGCACAACAAGAAAGGCATCATCCGCGACACCGCCGTGCACTGGGAGATCTGTGACGACATCGCAGCGTTTGCGGCCTCGCTCGGCTGCATCGACATCGAGGTGTTTCCGTCATCGATCACGGGCGGTGACGGCAACATCGAATTCTTCCTGGGCGCGCGGCGTGGTTGAGCGCCTGACAATCGATCATGTCGGCCATCGCGGCGACGGCGTCTCGCTGGCGACGGGCGAAGCGATCTATGTGCCCTATACGCTTCGAGGCGAGACCGTCGAGGTCGATCATGCCGCAGGCCATCATCCCGATCGCCGCAAGCTGCTCGCGGTGGACGTCGCAAGCCCCGAGCGCATCGAGCCGTTCTGTCCGCATTTCGGCGTCTGCGGCGGTTGCGCCATCCAGCATTGGGCGGCTGAGCCCTATCGCGCCTGGAAGCGCGGCATCGTGGTCGAGACGTTGGCGCAGGCCGGCGTGGATTGCGAAGTGACGCCGCTGGTCGATGCGCACGGCGCCGGCCGCAGACGCATCACGCTGCACGGCCGGTTCGGCACGCATGACATCCTCAAGGTCGGCTTCTCCGCGACGAGCTCGCACGACGTCATTCCGATCCATCGCTGCCCCATCCTCGATCCCGCGCTCGCCGGCGCGCTCGATGCCGCCTGGGCGCTCGCCGAGCCGCTGACGTCCAAGGTGCCCGTGACGAAACCGCTCGACATCCAGGTCACCGCCACGGCCAACGGCCTCGACGTCGACGTGCGCGGCTCCGGCCCGCTGCCGACGCCGCTGGTCACGGCGCTGTCGCGCGTCGCCGATCAGCACCGCTTGGCACGACTGACCCGGCATGGCGAGCTGGTGCTGCAACGCCTGCCGCCCACGGTGAAGATGGGCCGCGCGGAGGTGACGCTGCCGCCGGGCTCGTTCCTGCAGGCGACGGTGGTGGGCGAAGAGACGCTGGCCGCGCTCGTCGCCGAGCGCGTCGGCAAGGCCAAGGAGGTTCTCGACCTCTTCTGCGGCGTCGGGCCGTTCGCGTTGAGGCTGGCCGAGAAGGCGCGCGTCACCGCCTATGACAGCGACGCCGGCGCGATCGCCGCGCTCGCGAAAGCGGCGCGCACGCCCGGCCTGAAGCCAATCAAAGCCCAGCCACGCGACCTGTTCCGCCGCGCCCTAGTACCGCAGGAGCTGCGCGACTTCGACGCGGTGGTGTTCGATCCACCGCGCCAGGGCGCGCAGGCCCAGGCGCTGAAGCTCGCCGCAAGCAAGGTGCCCATCGTGATCGCCGTGTCCTGCAACGTCGCGACCTTTGCCCGCGATGCGCGACTGCTGATCGACGGCGGCTACCGGCTGGACGCGGTGGTGCCGGTCGACCAATTCCGGCACACGCCGCATGTGGAGCTGGTTGCGCGGTTTACGCGCTAAAGCGCAATGAGAGCAGGATAAATCGCCGCGCTTTAGGTCTTGTTTTGAGCATGATCTTTTCGGAAAACCGCTGCGCACTTTTCCGGATCATGCTCTAGCGCCGCAGGCCGCCCAATGCGGGCGACTCGCCGGGGAGCATCGAGGAGTTGATGTCGCTGTCCATGCGTCCCGATTGCTGCTGGCTGAAACCGGCGCCGAACGACAGGCTGAGATTGGGGGTCGGCTTGAACTCGACACCCGCGAACGCACCATAACCGGGTGCGGCGTTGGAGGTGAGCGGCGCCAGCGAGCTGCCGATGCCGTTGCCGTACTTCAAGGTGTCGAAACCGGCGAAGAACGTGACAGGCAAACCACCTGCCGCTTTGGTGGCGTAGCCGAACTGCGTGCTGTCATAGGACAGCGCGCTGAAATTGCCGGCCGAGCCGGCCTGGTTGAGCCGCTCAAACCAAAATTGCCGCGCTCGCTGCCAACAAAGAAACCATTCGCATAGCTGGTGCGCCACCCCGCATCGCCGGCATTGAAGCTTGAGAAGCCGCCGTAAGTATCGGAGCTCTGGCCGGCACCTCCACTGAGGCCGAAAGGCCCGCCGGGGATCCAATATCTCAGCGGCGCAACTTGCGCATGAGCCGGTGCGCCGGTCAGGCAGAGCACTGCGAGAGTTGCAAGTGCACATGAAGCTGCGAGGTTGAACATTCAGATGACCGTCAAGAGTTTTGCAAATTATACTCGTCGAACATGACCAATGCCAGCGGAGCGATCCGGCCGACGTCACGGCGCGGGGCTCCCGGAGAGTTGCACCTGATGTTCCCCGATCCCTTGCTCACCCCGCCTGACACCCATTCTTGCGGAGGTACCGGGCGTTCAGGCCGTGGTGCTCGGCGGCTCACGCGCGTGGGGTAACGTGCATCCCTCCTCCGACTACGACGTCGGGCTATGCCGAGCTCGCGGCCGCACGTACGCACGTAACGAGCGGACCCACGTCGCGGGATGCCTCTACAGGATGAGGCGCAAGGGGGCTTGAGGACGTTCGTGGAGCGGCCACCGAAATGGTGAGAGGCAGCTTTCAGGCGGTCTTGTCGACCGAAGACGAGGAGTCCGCCGGCGGATATTTCGTCACCGGCACCATGAAAGATTTTGTGCCGACCTGATAGATGACCTTGCCATTCTGTCCGTCGTCGGTTGCGATCTGCGCCTGCCCGAACATGATGACGTTCTTGTAGACGGTGCCGGTGCCCTGGCGGGTGACGCCGTCGGTGGTGACGCTGACCTGGGCTTCTTTGCCGTTGACCGAGAGCACCTTGAAGCTCGCGCTCTTGCCGTTATCGCTGGAATAGCCGCCCCAGCTTCCCATGAGGCGGCTGTCGGAAGCCGGCGGTTCCTGCTTCTCGAGATTGGCGGTCTGCTTGCCAGCGCCGCCCGCCGAGAACAACAGCACCATGCTCTTACCGTCCTTGGTGCCCACCGTGACCCCGCCAAAGGTGATCAGCGAGCCATTGACCTCGGCAAAGCCCCGCTCGGTTTGCCCGTTATGGGTGTACTCGACCTGCGCCCGGGCACCGCGGATGTTCACGACCTTGAAGCCGACGGGCTGGTTGTTGCCGACCCAATTGCCCTTCCATTCACCGAGCAACTTGCTCTGGTGAAAGACTCGCTCATTGGCGGGCGAAATCTGGCTGCTGCTCGACGTGACGATGGCCATAGTCTGCTCGGTGGACGGGTTCGACGAACCCGCTCTCGATCGCGCCCGACAGCAGGGTCAAAACAGCAATCGGGAACGAACTGAAACAATCGGATTAGGGCCATGTGCCGGTTAACGAGCGGTTAAATTCAACCGTCGGGTGGGATGAGGCGAAAGGTCCCAATCGCGCTATTAGCGGCCCCAGCGGTCCGACCAGATCTTCTCGCCGATCATGCAATTGACGCGCGGCTCCTTGTCCGCAACCCGCATCACGGGGCGCTCCGGCCTGCGGCCGGCGACCTCCATCAGCAGCTTGGTGCGGATCGCTTCCTTGAACTTGTCGCGGTCCTTGATCGTGATGACGAAAGAGCCGGGACCGCCGATGACGCAGTCCTCGTAGTAGAAATCGAGATTGTCGATATCCATGGTCGAATAGGACGGCTCCTTGACCATGATCGGCAGACCGTTGATGACGATGCCCTTCTCCAGCGCGGCATCGCGCGCCACCGTGACCGGGCCGCCATTGTTGTTGGGGCCGTCGCCGGAAATGTCGATCACGCGACGCAAGCCCCGGTAGGGATCCTCGTCGAACAGCGGCATCGCGAATGTGATCGCGCCGGAGATCGAGGTGCGCGAGGCGCGCCGGATCGGCGTCTTCATGATCTCGGCGGCGACCGCATCCGCGGTCTCGGGGCCGTCGACCAGCCGCCAGGGGATGATGATCTTCTGGTCGCTGGAAGCGGCCCACTCGAAATAGGTCACGGCGATGCGGCCGTTCGGACCGAGCTTCAGTGCCTGGAGGAATTCCTTCGACTGGATTGCCTGCGCGTAGCCTTCGCGCTGGATCGCGAGCTCGTCCATGTCCATGGAGTAGGACACGTCGACGGCGAGGATCAGTTCGACGTCGACCGCCTGCGCATCCTTGTCGGCAACCGGCCGCTGCGCCTGGTTCTCGGGCAGCTCGAATTTTGGTCCTGGCGCCGCGATGCCCGCGACGTCCCCTCCGGCAAGCACGCCGGCCACCAGTACAGCCCCGATCGAGAACAGCAAGCGCATCGCACCAGTCTCCCGTCGTATGACGCGATGGTGACATGCAATCGCCTTGCCGCAAAGTGCGAAGATCGCTTGCGCTTCACATTCGAGTTAGGATCGGCCCAACGCAAAGCTGCCGCGCTGTTGCCGCGCTCGCGCCGCCGGAACACCAGCGATCACATACGCACCGTCACTCCGGGGCGCCTCGCAGAGCCGAGCCCGGAATGTCGAGATTCCGGGGTCTCGCTCGCGAGCCTTGGTTCGCGATCCTTGGAATGACAGGTGTAATGATGTGGTGTGTAGGGACACTTCCCGCCCACTTGTCCGGCGCAATTTCCATGCTAGGCTGGACGCACAGATGGGGATGGAGTCCCCCGACAACCGCCCGGCGGTCGATGATCGTAGTGGGCTGATGACTCCTGCTTGAGGTGGGGCAATCTTTAGGCCTCCGCCTTTGGTGGGAGCATGGACCAACCCGCCGATGGCGGGTTTTTTGTTGCCTGGTGACGAAGGCCAGCAAGCCAGGGCAGGAGAAGGCGAAGACGTGACGACGACGACACCGAATGCTGAGCGCGCCTCACTGCCCAGGGGAATCTGGGTGCTCGGCTTCGTCTCGATGCTAATGGACATCTCCTCCGAGATGATCCATGCGCTGCTGCCGGTCTATCTCGTCACCGTGCTCGGCGCCTCCACGCTCACGGTCGGTTTCATCGAGGGCATTGCCGAGGCGACCGCCTCGATCACGAAAATCTTCTCCGGCGCCCTGTCGGACTGGCTTGGTCGACGCAAGCTGCTCGCCGCGCTCGGCTACGGGCTAGCCGCCTTCACCAAGCCGCTGTTTCCGCTCGCGTCGAGCGTCGGGTGGCTGGTGGCGGCGCGCTTCATCGATCGCGTCGGCAAGGGCATTCGCGGCGCGCCGCGCGATGCCCTGATCGCCGACATCGCTCCTAACGGGCTGCGCGGCGCGAGCTTTGGCCTGCGACAATCGCTCGACACGATCGGTGCCTTCGTCGGGCCGCTCGCGGCCATCGGCCTGATGTGGTGGACGGCGGATAATTTTACGATCGTGTTCTGGGTTGCGGTGCTGCCGGCCTTCCTGTCCTTTGGACTGATCGCACTTGCCGTGCACGAGCCGGCGGATCCGAGCCGGGAGCCTGCGAAGAACCCGCTCAATCTTGCCGCGATGCGGCAGCTCGGATCCGTCTACTGGCGCGTCGTCGCGGTCGGCATCGTCTTCACGCTCGCGCGCTTCAGCGAGGCCTTCCTGATCCTGCGCGCACAGAACATCGGGCTCAATGCGATGTGGGTGCCGGCGGTGCTGGTGCTGATGAACGTCGCTTATGCGCTTTCGGCCTATCCGGCCGGCGTGCTGTCGGACCGGATCAACCGGACCGGCCTGCTCGCGCTCGGCCTGGTCTTCCTTGCCGGCGCCGACCTCGCGCTGGCACTGCTCCCGAGCCTTGCAGGCCTCGCGCTCGGCGTCGTGCTGTGGGGGCTGCATATGGGATTGACGCAAGGTCTGCTCTCGGCCCTGGTCGCCGACGCCGCGCCGCCGAGCCTGCGCGGCACCGCGTTCGGCTATTTCAACCTGTTCACGGGTCTGGCACTGCTGGCCGCGAGCGTGATCGCCGGCGCGTTGTGGGATGCCTATGGTCCGGCAGGCACGTTTCTGGCAGGGCTCGGCTTTGCGCTGATCTCGCTCATAGGACTGCTTGCCGTCGGCAACGGTCTGGCAGCGGAGCAGAAATGATGACGGGGAGCTTTTCGTCGTGCTGAGTGGAGCGCTTGCGATCATGATCGGGAGCGTGCTCGGCGGCTGCGCGCGCTATTTCGTGTCCGGCGCGATCGCGCGGCGGCTGGGCGAGACGTTTCCGTGGGGTACCATGACGATCAACGTCACCGGCGCCTTCCTGATCGGCATTTTTGGCGCGCTCGCGGCCCATCCCGGCTCGGTGTTCGCCACGCCCAACCCTTGGCTGTTCGCGGTGACCGGCTTTCTCGGCTGCTACACCACAGTGTCCTCGTTCAGCCTGCAAACCCTGACGCTGGCGCGGTGCGGCGAGCCAATGCACGCACTCGGCAATGTCGTGTTCTCGGTCGGGCTGTGCCTCGCCGCCGTTAGTTGCGGCTTTCTCCTTGCGGACAGTCTTGGAGGATAGCAGCACATGACCGTCCCCTCCTCCGCCGATCGCTGGCGTAGCGCGATACTCTACGCCTGGGTTGCCGCCGGCAGCATCGTCGGCGGGCTGACCCGCTATCTCGTCGGTCTCGCGCTCGACACCGGGCCGGGCTTTCCCTTCGCCACGCTGTTCATCAACGCGACGGGATCGCTGATCATCGGCTTCTACGCGACGCTGACCGGCCCCGACGGCCGCGTGCTGGCGCGCCCAGAGCACCGACAGTTCGTCATGACCGGGTTCTGCGGCGGCTACACCACGTTCTCCACCTTCAGCCTGGAGACCTTCCGCCTGCTCCACGGCGGCATGAAGTACACGGCACTTGCCTATGTCACGGCGTCCGTCGTCTGCTGGCTGGTGTCGGCATGGCTCGGGCATATGATGGCGAGCCGCACCAACCGCTTGACAAGGAGCTGACCATGCAAGTCCCCGCTCAGGCAGTTTCGCTCCGGATCTTCATCGGCGAGAGCGACCATTTCGACGGCAAGCCGCTCTATGAAGCAATCGTGATGACGGCGCGCGAGCGGCACCTCGCCGGCGCCACCGTGCTGCGCGGTCCGATGGGCTTCGGCAGGTCGAGCCGGCTGCACACGTCGAAGATCCTGCGACTTTCCGAAGACCTGCCGCTGCTGATCGAGATCGTCGACAGCGAGGACAACATCAACGCATTCCTGCCCATCCTCGATGGCATGATGTCGAGCGGCCTGATCACCTTGGAGAAGGTGCAGGTCCTGCAATATGGTGCGAAGGTCGCGAGCTGATCGCTCCAGCAGGAACCCGAGCCCGCCGTGTCCGGGAGGCGGAATGAACGACACCGTTACCACACCGAAAACCAGGACGAAGACCAAGGTCGAGCGACCACGGCTGCACAAGGTCATCCTGATCAACGATGACTACACGCCGCGCGAATTCGTCACGATGGTGCTCAAGGCCGAATTCCGCATGACCGAGGATCAGGCCTACAAGGTGATGATCACCGCGCACAAGCTGGGCGCCTGCGTCGTCGCCGTGTTCACCAAGGACGTCGCCGAGACCAAGGCCACGCGCGCCACCGACGCCGGCCGCGCCAAGGGCTATCCGCTGCTGTTCACGACCGAGCCGGAGGAATAAGGCTCAGCTCACCAGCGCATGCGTTTCTTCCGCCAGCCCGTACACGCGCTGCGCCTTTGAAAATCCTGCGATTGGAAATTCTCCGAGCTCGTGCCAGTCGTGGTGGCAGACATTGGCAAAACCCTCCGAGGCGACGACAGTCCGCCCCAGCCGGCCCGTGATCTTCTCCAGCCGGGCCGCGAGATTGACGGCGGGGCCAATGCAGGTGAAGTCCAGCCGGTTGCCCCCGCCGATATTGCCGTAGAGGATGTTGCCGACGTGCAGCGCGACGCCGAAACGGAAGCGCTCGACGGCGTCGCCGACCGGAAACGCGAGCGACTCCACGCTGGCGCGCGCTTCGCGCGCGGCCTCCAGCACGCGCGCGCAGACATGGGCAGCATCGCCGACATATTCATCGATCGGAAACACCGCGAGCAGGCCGTCGCCCATGAATTTCAGCACCTCGCCGCCATGGCCCCGGATCGCGGTGACCTGGCAGTCGAAATAATGGTTGAGGATCGCGACCACCGTCTCGGCCGGCAGCCGGTCCGACAGCGCGGTGAAGCCGCGCAGGTCCGAGAGCCAGATCACCGCCTGCATGATGTCGGTGTGGCCACGGCGGATCTGGCCCCCGAGAATGCGCGCGCCGGCGCGGTTGCCGACATAGGTATCGAGCAGCATCTCGGCGGTGCGGCGCAGGCTGATGATCTCGCTGACGCGCGCCAGCGGCGCTATGATGGTTCGGATCGCCGCGATGTCGTCGTCGCTGAAGCCGCCGGGATGCTGCGTGACCCAGCTCGTCGCGTGGATGGAGCCATCGAGAAACGGCACCGGCACCGCGATGTAGTCGGTCGCGCCTTCGGCACGCATGTCGTCGAGGAACGGAAATCGCTTGCTGTCGGGATCGCTCGCGCGTCCCCTGACCTCCAGCCCCTGCTCGAAGACGATGCGGAGCGGGCTGCGGGCGAATTCGGGCGTGTCCAGAATATCGAAATCGACGCTGCCGATTTCGACCTCCTCGCCCTGCCGCCATATGAAGTTGCGACCGAAGATTTCCGGATGCAACGTGCGGATGAAGATACCGAAGCGCCACAGCGGCAGGCCGGCCGCGACCAGACGTTCGCAGAAATCGGCGATCATCTCGGCCGGCTCTTGCGACGACCAAGCGCCGTCGATCAGCCAGTTGGTAATGCGCTGGAGCTCGGAGCTGTTCATGTCCGCATTTGCGGACGAAGTTGTGGGCCCGTCAAGCTGCGCGGAGAGCTAGTGCTGCGACACCAACGCCGGCGGCGGCGTTCACCTCTACCCGTCGGGGAGAGGTAAAAAACTAGCGTCCCACCTGCCCGCGATCGCGCAAAAAGTGATCGGCCAGCACGCAGGCCATCATGGCCTCGCCGACGGGAACGGCACGGATGCCGACGCAGGGGTCATGGCGGCCCTTCGTGAAGATCTCGGTATCAGCGCCCTTGCGATCGACCGTGAGACGCGGCTGGAGGATCGACGAGGTCGGCTTCACTGCGAAGCGCACCACCACCGGCTGTCCGGTGGAGATGCCGCCCAGAACGCCGCCGGCATGGTTGGAGAGAAAGCGCGTGCCGTCGTTGCCGGTGCGCATCTCGTCGGCGTTCTCCTCGCCGGTCAATTCGGCCGCGCCAAAGCCGGCGCCGATCTCGACACCCTTCACGGCGTTGATGGTCATCATCGCGGCCGCCAAATCGGAGTCGAGCTTGGCATAGATGGGCGCGCCAAGGCCCGCCGGCACGCCTTCGGCGACAACCTCGATCACCGCGCCGATCGAGGAGCCGCTCTTGCGGATGCCGTCAAGATAGGTCTCGAAGAAGGCGGCCTTGTCCTTGTCGGGACAGAAGAACGGATTTTTCCCGATCTCGTCCCAGTCCCATTTGGTGCGGTCGATCTTGTGCGGGCCCATCTGCACCAGCGCGCCGCGTACCCTGACGTCGGGCAGCACTTTTCGTGCGATCGCACCGGCGGCAACGCGCGTCGCGGTCTCGCGCGCCGAGGAGCGCCCGCCGCCGCGATAGTCGCGCAGGCCGTACTTCGCCTCATAGGTGAAGTCGGCATGACCGGGTCGAAACTTGTCCTTGATCTCGGAATAGTCCTTCGAGCGCTGGTCGGTGTTCTCGATCAGGAGCCCGATCGGGGTGCCCGTCGTCACCTGCACGCCGGTCTCCGGATGCGCCATCACGCCGGACAGGATTTTCACCTGGTCCGGCTCCTGGCGCTGGGTGGTGAAGCGCGACTGGCCCGGCCGGCGGCGGTCGAGGTCGCTCTGGATGTCGCTCTCGCTGAGCGGGATCATGGGAGGACAGCCGTCGACCACGCAGCCGATCGCCACCCCGTGGCTCTCGCCGAAGGTGGTGACACGGAACATGTGGCCGAATGTGTTGAAGGACATGCTTGGCTGTCGCCTGTGCTTAGTTTTTATATAAACGTTGTATGTCAACGTCGTAGCCCCGAGGGCCACGGCATTCAACCCTAGTTCCGTCATTCCGGGGCGATGCAGAGCATCGAACCCGGAATCTCGAGATTCCGGGTTCGCCCTTCGGGCGCCCCGGAATGACGAAAATCTCGCCTAACTGAACTTCTCCAGCCGGCCGTCGCGGAACACGTAGACGGCGCCCTGCTGGATATAGAGGTCGGCAGCGCTGGCGGGGGTCTCGATGCCCAAAGCCACCATCAGGGCCCGGCAGGTGCCGCCATGGGCGACCGCGACGGTATCGACCAGAAGCGACTCGTACCAATCGAGGACGCGCAGCTGTACGGCCGCATAGGTCTCGCCGCCAGCGGGCGCGACCGTCCATTTGTCGGCGAGGCGCCTTGCATAGACATCAGGATCGGAGGCCTCGCTTTCGGCCAATGTCAGCCCCTCCCACGTGCCATAGCCGATCTCCCGCAGGCGGTCGTCGAGCGAGTAATCGGCAAGCGGCAATTCAAGCTTGCGGCGGACCAGTTCCATGGTCTGGCGCGCACGTCCCAGCGGGCTCGAGACATAGGGCAGCGCCGCCTTGTCCTTGCCGTCGCGCCTGAACAGACCGGCCAGAACGTCAGCCGCGTGCGCGGCCTGGCTGCGGCCACGTGCGTTCAGCGGGATGTCCTGAGTGCCCTGAAGCCGCCCGAGCGCGTTCCACTCGGTCTCGCCGTGGCGCAGAAAGTAGATCGTAGGCACGGGCATTGCCGCTGAAAGTTAGTCCTTGCCACCCAGCGAGATATCAGGCGCGTCCGGGCGCTTCATGCCGAGCACGTGATAGCCGGAATCGACGTGGTGAACCTCGCCGGTCACGCCGCGCGACAAGTCGGAGAGGAAATACAGCGCGCTGCCACCGACGTCTTCGGTCGAAACGTTGCGCCGCATCGGCGCGTTGTACTCGTTCCACTTCAGGATATAGCGGAAATCGCCGATGCCGGACGCGGCGAGCGTCTTGATGGGACCTGCCGAGATCGCGTTGACGCGGATGTTCTTCTCGCCGAGATCGGCGGCGAGATAGCGCACGCTGGCTTCCAGCGCGGCCTTGGCCACGCCCATGACGTTGTAATGCGGCATCCATTTCTCGGCACCGTAATAGCTGAGCGTGATGAGCGAGCCGCCGTCCGTCATCAGCTTCTCGGCGCGCTGCGCCACCGCGGTGAACGAGTAGCAGGAGATCAGCATCGACTTCGAAAAATTCTCCTGCGTGGTGTCGATATAGCGGCCGTCGAGCTGCTCGCCATAGGCGATCGCGTGCACCAGGAAGTCGATCTTGCCCCATTTCTCCTTCAGCACCGCGAAGGCGGCGTCGATGGTGGCAGCGTCGGTGACGTCGCAATGGCCGAGCACGAGACCGCCGACCTCCGCGGCGAGCGGCTCGACGCGCTTCTTCAGCGCATCGCCCTGATAGGTGAAGGCGAGCTCGGCACCGGCCGCGCGGCATGCCTTGGCGATGCCCCAGGCGATCGAGCGGTTGTTGGCAACGCCGAGGATCACGCCCCGTTTGCCCTGCATCAGACCTGAATTCTGCGCCATTTCTCAACGTCCCATCGAGCGGGTTAAGGTCTGGAGGTACACCAGCCCTCCTTCGCGGTACAGTCCTAATACACGGCGTTTACGCTGTTTCGAGCGCCGGAATAGCCGTTTCATTCGGGTGTTATGATCGTTGAGGCGCTCGCGCCGGACACCGGGACGTGAAAACCGCAATGAATGCGTTTCGCCAGAGCGTGGAAGCCATGATCCCGGCGTTGCGCCGCTATGCCCGCGCGCTCACGCGCGATGGGGATGCGGCCGACGATCTGGTGCAGGATACGTTGGTGCGCGCGCTGCGCTCCGAGCGCTTGTTCCTCGGAGGCGACGTCAGGAGCTGGCTCTACACGATCCTGACCAACCTCAACAAGAACCGGCGGCGCTCACTGGCGAGGCGTCCGCAATTGATGCCGCTGACGGAAAACAACCCGGACGCCAGCGGGACCGAGGCCGAAGGGCGCGATATCGAGAAGGCGCTGGCCACCCTCGTCGAGGAGCAGCGTTCGGTGCTGCTGCTGGTGATGCTGGAGGGCATGAGCTATCGCGAGGTCGCCGACATCCAGGGCGTGCCGATCGGCACCGTGATGTCGCGCCTGGCGCGCGCCCGCGCCCACGTCAAAGCCTCGCTGAGCGGCGAGCGCCCGGCGCTCAGGCGGGTGAAATGATGGCAGAGTTGATGCATCGCGTGTTGTCCGCCCACATGCCGATGGAGCGAGCGACTTTGAGCCACGAAGAACATTTTGGGCCCCAGAGCCAGAGACAACCGATATGAACGATCGCAAGATCCCGGTGACCGAAGACGAGCTGCACGCCTATGTCGACGGCGAGCTGCCGGCCGAACGTCGCGCCGATGTCGAGGCCTGGCTTGCCGCCAACCCTGACGAGGCCGAGCGTGTGCAGTCGTGGCGCGCCATGGCCGAGATGCTGCACGCCCGCTACGATTCCGTCGCCCACGAGCCGGTGCCGGCACGGCTGGAGCTTGAGCGGCTGGAGCGCCGCCCCCGGCAATGGCTCTATGGCGCCGCCGCGGCTGTGCTGGTTGCCTTCGTTGCCGGGGGCACGGCCGGGTGGGTGGCGCATGGCGCCGCCAACGCGCCCTCGACTTTCCAGAGCTTCACGGCCGACGCGCTCGACGCCCACCGCCTCTACGTCGTCGAGGTCCGCCACCCTGTCGAGGTCGGCGGCAACGAGCGTGACCACCTCCAGGCTTGGCTGACACGGCGCTGCGGCTGGACTGTGTTCGCTCCGAACCTGGAGGCGAGCGGGCTGAAGCTCGTCGGCGGCCGGCTCTTGCCGGGCCCGAACGGTCCGGCGTCGTTCCTGATGTATGAAGGCGCCTCGGGCGAGCGGTACACGATCTACGCCGCCAAGACCGAGAACGGCGCGACGCAGATGCGCTATGCCAAGACGGATAAGGACGGTGCGCTGTTCTGGGCCGAACGTGGGGTTGGCTACGTCGTCAGCGGCGGTACCGACCGTGACCGGCTGACCAAGGTGGCCCAGGCCGTGTACGACCAAGCCGAGAAGAACGGCAGGTAGACAACCCGAGCAAACGGGTGCCTCGATTCCGTCATTGAAAATTTGGAATCACGACATCGGCGCGTCTCATTATCGCACCGGATGATCACGCGAAAATGCGCAGCGTTCGATCCGCCGATCGACGCGGGCGGCCTCGATTGGGGTTTTTGGTACCGCGCTGGTCCCCCTCTCGAGGCCGCACCTTTTTGTCGGCTGCCCCGCCGGACAGCTGACACGTCTCAAACATCTGCGTCGAAGCGCGACTACGCTTCAGGCGTCTGTTGAGCATCATCCTTTCGGGAAGAGAATGCTCCGATCGTCGAGGCGGGCTCGGATAGCGCCCTGTCGTTCGCGCATGACCTTTTCAGAAAACCGCTGCGCAGTTTTCCGGATCATGCGTTAGCCGAGTCCGCTCCGTGGATTGTAGGGGTGTTGGTCTCGCCACTTTTCCATCAATGCTTCAAGCTCAGCGTCGTTCCCGTCCGGTAGCATAATCCTGATTGTCACCAAGAGATCCCCGGTTCCACCCGCCTTCGGCAGTCCTTTGCCCTTGAGGCGGAAGGTCCGGCCGCTGGAGGTGTTTTTCGGCACAGAGAGCTCCACGGCGTTGCCGAGCGTGGGCACGCGGACCTTGGCGCCGAGCACCGCCTCGTACAGCGTGACCGGCAGATCGATGCGCAAGTCGGCGCCTTCGACCTTGAAGTAGGGGTGGGGCGCGATGTTGATGGTGATTAGGAGATCGCCGGGCGGATGGCCTTGCGCGCTTTCGCCCTGCCCCCGCAGCCGGATCTGCTGGCCTTCGGTGACGCCAGCCGGAATCTTGACATTAAGCTCCTTGCCCGTGGGCAGCCGGACGCGCTTCTCGCCGCCCTTGACCGCCTCTTCCAGCGAGACGGACATGGCAACGTTCACGTCGAGATCGAGCCCGATCCCGCCGGTGTCGAAGTCGAACTGGGCGGCCCCAGCCCCAGGGCGCGCGCCACGCATCCCGCCGCCGAACATGCTGTTGAGGATATCCTCGAACGCACCGCCGCCCGGGGCGCCACCCGCACCGCCGCTCCGGAATGTATAGCTCTCGAAACCGCCGGGCCCTGCGCGGCCGCGCGGCCCGCCGCCACCCGGAAAGCCCTGGAAGCGCGGCTTGCCCTCGGCGTCGATCTCGCCGCGGTCGAACTGCTTGCGCTTGTCCTCGTCGCCCAGAATCTCGTTGGCCGAATTGATCTCGGCGAAGCGCTCGGCAGCCTTCGGGTCACCCTTGTTGCTGTCGGGATGATGCTTCTTGGCAAGCTTGCGATAGGCGCTCTTGATGGCGGCAGCGTTGGCGCTCCGCGGCACCCCCAAGACCTCATAGGGGTCGCGCATCCGTCACGTCTCCTTCAAGAAATCGAATTGTTCAAAGGGCTCCCTGCCCCATCTGGCAGTCATGTGGGGAGAGAGTGGCATTTTTGCAACTAGGGGCGTGTGCCGACCCTAGATGATTCGAGCATGATCTTAGCGGAAGACCGGTTCCCACATTTCGCGAGCGCGGCCCTTCGGGTCCCGATCATGCTCAGCTCCGCCACGGCTTTAGCGTATGAATCTCCCAACGGCCACGGCTGCTTTGGCAGCCGGCGCCCTGGAGCCAGCTTTCGGTATTGCCGTTGACATAGCTCGCCAGAAAGTCGCGGCACTTGCGGCCGTCTTCGGCGGCATAGGATTGCGCGATCGGGGTGACCGAGCCGCGCGCGCCGGTCTCCGGGTTCTCCCAGTGCTGGCTCGAATCCTTGTCGCCCTTGCTGAGGACGTCCGAGGCGGCGTTGCGGGCGAAGGCGAGATCAGTCTCGGTCGGCGGGGCGTCCTTCGCTGGCCGCGCGATCGATCCAGTCAGGTCGCTGTCGTCCGCCTTGGCATAGGCGCTGCTGTCGTTGCGCGAAAAGCTGCAGCCGCCGGCACCAAGCCCGATCAGAAGCAGCGTCATGACGAAGCCAGACGGTCGGATCGTCGATAGGCCAACGCGTCGCCATGCCCTATATAGGGCGGTAGCGGACAACAGCGCGTTTTGGGCCGCGGGACGCAACTCGGACTCCAGACATGACCGACACGACCTCGATGAAACACCAGACACCCTTAACATCCGGTGATTTCACCACCGCCGACGAGCCATTTGCGTTGTTCGAGGCCTGGCTGAACGAGGCGATCAAGAGCGAGCCGAACGATCCGAACGCGATGGCGCTCGCGACCGTGGACGCGGACGGGCTTCCGGATGTGCGCATGGTGTTGATGAAGGGCTTCGATACCGAGGGTTTCGTCTTCTACAGCCACATCGCAAGCCAGAAGGGCCGCGAACTCGCCGCAAATCCTAAGGCAGCGTTACTTTTCCACTGGAAGTCGCTGCGCCGTCAGGTCCGCATCCGCGGCAACGTGACGCCGGTGACCGACGCCGAGGCCGATGCCTATTTCGCCACCCGCCCCAAGCAGGCGCAGATCGGCGCCTGGGCGAGCAAGCAGTCCGAGCCGCTGGAGAGCCGCTTCGCGTTCGAACAGGCCATCGCAAAAGTCGCGGCCAAATACGTCATCGGCGAGGTGCCGCGGCCGCCGGGCTGGAGCGGCTGGCGCATCGCGCCGATGCGGATCGAGTTTTGGCACGACCGCCCATTCCGCCTGCACGACCGCATCGAATTTCGCCGTGACGCAGCCGGCCGACCGTGGTCCAAGATGCGGATGTATCCTTGAGCCTTGTCTTCAGCTTTCCGACCTGAAAGATGTCCATGCCGCATTCATCCAATGTGCCGCGTCGTACGCTGCTCCTGACCGGAGCCAGCCGCGGCATCGGTCACGCCACCGTGATCCGGTTCTCCTCGGCCGGCTGGCGCGTCATCACCTGCTCACGGCATCCTTTCCCGGAAGACTGCCCGTGGGACGCAGGCCCCGAGGACCACATCCAAGTCGACCTCGGCGATCCCGAGGATACCGCGCGCGCGATCACCGAGATCCGGCGCCGGCTCGAGGACGGCACGCTGCATGCGCTGGTCAACAACGCCGCGATCTCGCCGAAGGGCCCGGGTGGCGCGCGGCTCGGCTCGGTCGACACCGACCTCGATACCTGGACGCACGTCTTCAACGTCAACTTTTTCGCGCCGATCATGATGGCGCGTGGACTGATCGAAGAGCTGAAGGCGGCAAAGGGATCAGTCGTCAACGTCACCTCGATCGCGGGCTCGCGCGTCCATCCTTTCGCCGGCGCCGCCTACGCGACGTCCAAGGCCGCGCTCGCGTCTCTGACGCGCGAGATGGCTTCCGACTTCGGCCGCATCGGCGTGCGCGTCAACGCGATCGCGCCGGGTGAGATCGACACCTCGATTCTGTCACCCGGCACCGAGAAGATCGTCGAGCAGCAGATCCCGATGCACCGGCTCGGCACGCCTGACGAGGTTGCCAAGATCATCTACGTGCTGTGCACGGAGACCAGTTCCTACGTCAACGGCGCCGAGATCCACATCAACGGCGGCCAGCACGTGTGATTGCTTTTGCCAATGATTGGGCTGTTAGCTGCTTAGGGAAGCAAGGCGATCCAGACAACGCCGCCGCAAGACCTGGATCGCCCTTCCTTCCGTTCCTCAATCGAGTCGAATCCGACGCGACCTCTCGCGCGGCCGCGGAGCGGCCGCGTTGAATGCTGTCGAGCAGTCGTCGTCGTTCTCGCCGTCGAGCAGCGGAGCACCACAGTGCCGGCACATGCGTGCCGACAACGACGGCGCCTTGCCGCTCGTCACGACCTGTCGATAGTTCGCCAGATCGATGACGTTGCGGGGCGTCGTTATGTGTTTTTCAACCATGGCTGTTCCTCGCGGCTAACACGCTGCTTATCGCAGACAAGTTTCGCGCAAACGTTCAGCCCACCGCTCAAATTTTACCGGAGGAATTGGGGCACAGAGCACAGGTCACCGCACCGCCTCAATCCCGCTCTATTCTGCGACACGATCGACCATGTCTGTGCGACTGGCGTAAGGTCTCAGTAGGGATCTTTGCTTGAGCATGATCTCCGCGCAAACGCGTTCGCGTTTGTCGCGAGGGAAAACCGCCGCACAGTTTGCGCTAACGCGGCCCTCCGGGTCCGGATCATGCTCCTACAGCCACTTCTTCCACTTGAAGATCCAGTACGGGACGATCGCCGCGATCAACATCATCACCAGCGCCATCGGATAGCCGTGGACCCATTCGAGTTCCGGCATGATCTTGAAATTCATGCCGTAGATCGAGGCGATCAGCGTCGGCGGCATCAGGACGACGGCCATGACCGAGAACAGCTTGATGATGTTGTTCTGCTCGAGATTGACGACGCCGAGCATGGCGTCGAGCACGAAAGTGATCTTGTTGGAGAGATAGGATGCGTGATCGGTCAGCGAGGCCACGTCGCGCTGCATGGTCTTGAGCTGCTCGCGCATGTCCTTCGACCATTTCACGCCTTCGACCACTGCGGACAAGAAGGTCACGACGCGGCCGATCGACACCAGGCTCTCGCGAACCTTCGAGGTCAGATCGCCCTTGCGGCCGATCGAGATCAGGATCTGGGAATATCGCTTGGCCTGGCCGTGGCGCTCGCTCTCGGGCTCGAAGATGTCGTGCGAGACCTGGTCGATCTCGGTGCCGCAGCGCTCCAGAATGTCGGCGCAGCGGTCGATCACCGCGTCCAGGAGTTCCATCAGCACCATCTCGCCGGTGATCGCCGGCGTGCAGGAGCGGGCGAGCTTGGCCTCGACCAGGGCGAACGGCTTCGGCAAGTCATAGCGCACCGTCACCAAGCGGTGGTCGCCGAGGATGAAGGTCACTGCCGTGGTCCGGGGCATGTCGGTATCGGAGTGGCACATCAGCGTCGCGGTCATGTAGCGCGCGCCGTTCTCGATATAGAGCCGGCTGGAGATCTCGATCTCCTGCATGTCTTCGCGGGTCGGGATCGCGATGCCCGCCAGCCGCTCCACCGCCTTGTCCTCGGCCGCACTCGGGTTGACGAGGTCGATCCAGACCGCGCTCTCCGGCAGCGCAGTGAGATCCTCGATGACGGCCTTCTTGAGGGAGGCCTCGGAGGGAACAAACACCGAAAACATGACAACTCCAGAGAACCTGCGACAGAATGACAGCCACGCCCTTAGCGCGATTCTGACAAGTTCACGATGACAGTCGGATTAACGGAGCGTTGGTATGTGGGGCGGGGCCGTGGCTCAACTGTGGCACGGAATCGACAGTCCCGGCGGCCTTTGCCGCAAAACTCACACAGCACCGTAAAACTTGCGGCAGAAAAGCCACAGCTTGGCTCTTGCAGCGCGGGATAAGGGCTTCTGTGCTGGAATTGTGGCAGATTTCAACCATAATGGGATTAGCGGAGTCGAGGAATTTGGGCGCCAAGCTCAGGCCTTCCGCACGGTATTGTTTTGATTGGAACCAAACCATGTCGTCGCTGAAAGTAAAATTTGGGATTTTGGCCGTTGGCCTGATGCTGTCGGGCTGCATGCAGGCCACGCATTTCGAGGCGACGGACACCAAGGCCTTCAAACCGAAGGACAAGGAACTCCTCGCCAAGGTCAAATACGAGAACACCCCGGTTGCAGAGCCGTTCCGCCGCGCCATTGTCGAGTATCACCGTAAGGAATCGCCGGGCTCGATCGTGGTCGATTCCGACAATCACTACCTCTACTACGTGCTGGAGGGCGGCAAGGCGATCCGCTACGGCATCACCGTCGGTGAAGAGGCCATGGCTTGGTCGGGCATCGCCAAGGTCGGCAGCATGACCGAGTGGCCGGCCTGGCATCCGACCCCGGGCGAGATTTCGCGCCTGGGCGTGCCGACCTATGTCGCGCCGGGTCCGGACAATCCGATGGGCTCCCGCGCCATGTATCTCTATTCGGGCGGCAAGGACACGCTGTTCCGCATCCACGGCACCAACCAGCCGGAATATATCGGCGCCTCGATTTCATCGGGCTGCATCCGCCTGACCAATGAGGACGCGATCGATCTCTACAACCGCGTCAAGGTCGGCACCATCGTCGTGGTCCTCGAGCCGAAGCATGGCGACTCGCCGTATAATTCGCGGCTGGCGCTCGGCAGCAGCCAAACTGGCCAGGCTGGCAGCTACTGATCGGCTTCGATCTCTGACATTCAAAAGCGCCGGTTTCACCGGCGTTTTTTTGTTGCCGGCTTGTGCGACCGGGCTTTGTTGCCAGCAGCCGTCGGTTTGTCCGCGGGCGCACCGGGTTTCTCCGCCCCGTCGCCCGCGTCCTCGTTCGCTTCGGGCTTGGCCGCGACCTCGCGCGGCGGCGCCTCCTCGGGACGTTCCGCCGGCAGCAGCGGGGCGACTTGCGGCAAGGGATCCCAGACGTTCCACTGGCAGATCCGATAGTCATTGCGCCGCTGCGCCAAATCGAGATGGATGTGGTCCTCGTGGTACCAGTCCGAGCCCGGGCCGAGCACGGTGGAAAAGCGCGCGCATACGGACTGCAGCACGCGCTCGCGCACCTCGCGCGACATGGTCCGGTCGGTGAGGCCGATCGACTGCCCGTTGGCGAGCTTGATCGCGCGGACGTCGAGCGCATTGGCCTTGCCGTGCTCGGACAGCATCGCGCCGACGACGCGGTTACGGCCGCGGCACTCGAAGCTGTCGAAATTGTCGAGGTCGCTGATGGCAGAGCCGAGGCTCGCGGCCAGTGGCGCCATGTCCTTGCGCACCCAATCGGCCACTGCCGACGCCATGGTGCAACGGAGGATCGCCGCCGGCTTGACCGCCACCTTGCGCTTGTCCGGCAGCACGATGGCTTCCAACCGCACCAGATCCTCGCCGCCGCAGGCGCCGGGGCCGCGGATATCCGGAATGGAGGGCGCGACCGCGATCTCCTCGGTCAGCGCTAGCCGGCAGGCCGAGGCCTGCTTCTCGGGCGGCGGCGCAGCTTCGGCCGGCTTGTCGGCGCTTGGCTTGTCGGCAGAGGCCTTGTCTTCCGGCTCCGACGCCCCCTCGTCGGCTGCCTTCGGGGCCTCCTCAGGGCGGCGTCGCGGCAATGGAATCTTGGCGGGACGAGCGGCTGCGCGCGGCCGTGGCGTACCAAGGCCGAAGATATCCAGCGGCGCAGGATATTTCCGCGCCTCTGCCCTCTCGGCGAGCACAAGCGACAGCCCGATCGCAGCGGTAACCATTGCTGCGCCGGCGGACATATAGCCGCGACAAGACCATTTGCGGCGAAAGTCCGGCAGGCTAAAACTCATGACAATTCTTTGGCCCAACGCTGAGAGCGATAACGCGCCCAGCGACTTCTCGGAGGAACGTCAGAATGCTCGGTTTGATGCAAGATTGGCCCCTGCTCTGCCACCGGATCATCGAACACGCTGCCAGGATTCATGGCAAGCAAGAGGTGGTGACGCGCTCGGTCGAAGGACCGATCCATCGCACCAACTACGCCCAAATCCACAAGCGCGCGCTCAAGGTCTCGCAGATGCTGGAGCGCGACGGCATCAAGCTCGGTGACCGCGTCGCCACGATCGCCTGGAACACCTGGCGCCATCTCGAGGTGTGGTACGGCATCATGGGAATCGGCGCCATCTGCCATACCGTCAATCCTCGCCTTTTCCCCGAGCAGATCGCCTGGATCATCAACCATGCGCAGGACCGCATCGTGGTGACCGACATCACCTTCGTTCCGATCCTGGAGAAGATCGCCGACAAACTTCCCAGCGTGGAACGCTACGTCGTGCTCACCGACAACGCGCATATGCCGGAAACCACGCTGAAGAATGTGGTCGCCTACGAGGACTGGATTGCGCAGGCCGACGGCAAATTCAAATGGAAGGACTTTGACGAGAACACGGCAGCCGCGATGTGCTACACGTCGGGCACGACGGGCGACCCGAAGGGTGTGCTGTATTCGCATCGCTCCAACGTGCTGCACGCGCTGATGGCCAACAATGTCGACGCGCTCGGCACCAGCGCGTCCGAGACGATGCTGCCGGTGGTGCCGCTGTTCCACGCCAACAGCTGGGGCATCGCCTTCTCCGCGCCCTCGCAGGGCACCAAGCTGGTGATGCCCGGCGCCAAGCTCGACGGTGCCTCCGTCTACGAGCTGCTCTCGACCGAGAAGGTGACGCACACGGCGGGCGTGCCCACTGTGTGGCTGATGCTGCTCCAGCACATGAGCGCCAACAACCTGAAGCTGCCGGACCTGAAGACGGTGATCTGCGGCGGCTCGGCGATGCCGCGCTCGATGATCAAGGCCTTCCTCGACATGGGCTCGAACGTCCGCCACGCCTGGGGCATGACCGAGATGAGCCCGATCGGCAGCGTCGCGGCGCTGAAGCCGCCCTTCCAGAACGCGACCGGCGAGGCGCGGCTCGACGTGCTCCAAATGCAGGGCTACGCGCCATTTGGGGTGCAGATGAAGATCACCGACGATGCCGGCAGGGAACTGCCCTGGGACGGCAAGACCTTCGGCCGCCTGAAGGTCGCCGGCCCGGCCGTTGCCAAGGCCTATTACCGGGTCGACGCCAACATCCTCGACGAGGACGGCTTCTTCGACACCGGCGACGTCTCGACCATCGACGAGGACGGCTACATGCGCATCACCGACCGCTCTAAGGACGTGATCAAGTCCGGCGGCGAATGGATCTCCTCGATCGAGCTCGAAAACCTCGCGGTCGGCCATCCGGCCGTGGCCGAAGCCGCAGTGATCGGCGTGTTCCACCCGAAATGGGACGAGCGGCCGCTCCTGATCGTGCAGCTCAAGCACGGCCAGCAGGCCACGCGCGAGGACATCCTGAAGTTCATGGACGGCAAGATCGCCAAATGGTGGATGCCCGACGACGTCGCCTTCGTCGACGGCATCCCGCATACCGCGACGGGCAAGATCCTCAAGACGGCGTTGCGCGACCAATTCAAGGATTACCGCTTCCCGAACGCGGCGGCGTAGGACATCACGCGCGTCGGTCCGGGCGGCTCAAGGAGCCGACCCGGAATCTGGAGATTCCGGGTTCGATGCTCCGCATCGCCCCGGAATGACGGGCCGTAACAGTCCGGTCTCCCTTGAATTTGCCCCCGGGCCATGGTCTCAACGGCGCATCGTCGCGCCAGATCCGGCCGGCATCGCCTTAAAACCCCGGCAGAGCTCACCCGATGGCCCGCAGGTTTTCAGCTCCCTATCAGTCGGAGCCCGTGTCCAGCCTCGCAAGCTGGGCGCGTAATCTGGCCGTGTTCGCGGTGGTGGCGGTGGTGGTCTCGATCATCATCGTCCGCTTCGACTTCCTGGAGATGAAGCCCGCGCTGATGGCCTTCTTCGGCGGGCTCGCGATCGCCGTCCTCTCGATCCTGTTCGGGCTCGCCGGCTTTGCCGCGATCTGGCAGAACGGCTCGCGCGGCATGGCGCGCATCCTGCTCGCTTTCCTGATCGACGGCGCGATCCTCGCCTATCCGGCCTATCTCGGCCTGCAATACCGCAAGCTGCCGGCGATCCACGACATCACCACCAACCCAATCGACCCGCCGCGCTTCGACGCGCTGGCGCCCGTACGCACCGGCGATGGCACCAACACCGCGGTCTATGCCGGTCTCTATTCGGCCGAGCAGCAGCGCCAGTTTTATCCCGATATCGAGCCGATCGAGCTGGAGATCCCGGTGGACCGCGCCTATGCGATCGCGCGTCAGCTCGTCAATAAGCGCAAATGGCTCGTCATCGACGAGCGCGCGCCGCAGCCGCCGCGCCGTATCGGCCGCATCGAGGCAGTCGCGCGCACGCCGATCATGGGGTTCCGCGAGGACGTCTCGATACGGGTCGTGCCTGATGGCGATGATTCGCGTGTCGATATCCGCTCCGCCTCGCGTTATTTCGAGAGCGACCTTGGCAGTAACGCTGCCCGCGTCAAGAAATTCATTGATGATCTCAACACCGCCGCCGATGCCGATGCGCTCAAGCCGGTGAAGAAGGCCCCGGTCGCGCCGCCAAAGACGCCGGCGAAGACGGTGAAGAAGTGACGCGCTAGCGTTATCCCGGCGCGCCGGAAAGCGACGAACCCGGGATCTTGAGATGGCGATTTACATAATTGACATCACAGACCCTACAGTTAGTTCGCTCTAACTCACGATTTACATTGCGATGGGGCCATTCCACGGGTAGAAGGACCCACGGAACAGGTCGAATCATGAGCGACAAGCCCGGCGAGCCCGGCCCCAACATCTACGAGACGATGGCAGAGCGGAGAGCGCGGCTCTTGGCCGAGGCCGCTGCCGTGGAACGGGACATGGAAGACCTCGCCCGGATCGCGGCGAAATACAACTTGGCGGTATCAGGACTGCACCTTCCCTCACCGAGTATTGGGGCTCCTGCCTTGGGGGTTCTCACTTCGACCCCCGCGACACCGGATGGCCCGGCAACAATGTTGGCCCTAATCGATCTGTATAAGTCGCACCCCGACTCTCCCTACAAAAATCTCACCCATGCGTCGCGCAAGCACTATGACGCGCTGCTCAGCATGATCACTAGGGATCATGGGGATGAGCGTTTGGCTGGCATTCAGCAGGTGCACTTCATCGACTGGCACACGGATTGGAGCAAGGGCGGCACTCTTGCCATTGCTCACGCTAAGATCGGCATGGTTCGCAACCTGTTTGGCTTCGGCACAGAGGTGCTTAAGGACAGCAACTGCGAACGCCTGTTTGGCATCTTATGCAAACTGAAATACAAGCCGCCCCCGGCCCGTACTGAGCGCCTGACGGAGCAGCAGGCCCACGACATCCGGGCTATGGCGCGAAAGATGGGCCGACCGTCGATTGCACTTGCACAGGCCTTTCAGTCCAGCTCCCGCCTTCTGCAGAAGGACATAATTGGGGAATGGGTGCCCGTCTCAGAACCGGGCATGTCCGACATCACGTCGGGCGCGCTGAAATGGATGCGCGGTATTCGCTGGAATGAAATCGACGAGAACTTGGTGCTGCATCATTCAAGCCCGAGTTGGCTGGGCGACGCCGAGATCAATCTTCTCGATTTCCCGATGATCGTTGATGAGCTTCGAATCCAGTTTGGCCTCGACGCAAGCAAACCCGCTCGCAATAAGCTGCCGAGTGTTGGAGCGATTGTGCGCTCGGAATGGGACGGGCTGCCGTGGACGCCGGTTGAGTTTCGTCGGTGGTGGCGAAAGGTCGCGAATGCTTGTGGCGTGCCGCCCACGGTCAAGAATATGGATGGCCGCACCCGCGCCAAGGACGGCGACGACTCCGAAGAAAAGGAGCGGCGACATGCAAGATAGAAACGGCGGGCCTAAGCCCGCCGCATGAGATGGACAGTGGTGTAAGAAACACGGCTTGGTTTTCGTAGGGCCCCCTCTTCAAAGTAGGCCGCCAAGTTGATGCCGGTATCAAATCCGGTCTGTCCTCCACACCCTCTTGCTTTGGGCCGTGTGCACCGTTGCAGGGGGCAGCCACCGCGAGGGTGGCAGGATGGGTTGCGAAGCCCGTTCAGCAACTAACCTCAGGGGGAGCCACGGAGAACCCTGAGGGACTTAAAGGAGGTGGGAGCAATGCAACCACCATAGAGTAGGCGCGGCGCGGTACTGGTCTCACCCCGGTATCGCGTCGCGCCCGTTCTACTAAATCATTGGCGGACATGCAAGAATCCCGTTTTCGTTATGCGGTTGAGTTAAGGCGAATGAGCAAACGAACCGATACGACACATTCGAGGCAGAAGCTCAGCAACGCTTCGAAGTTGCACTTCGCGGCGCGCTCAAAAGCCCTCCTAAGTCATTGAAAGAAAAACAAAAAAGTGCAGAAAACCAAGAAGACAAAGACTAAGAAGGCCCGCTAGGCTTTCGTTTGGCAGCGCGCTTGCGCAGTAGGCGACGGTCAGCGCGCGTCCGATCCGGCTCAATGAGATTGACTTCAGACGCTTGCCAGCCGCGCCCTTGACGGCAAGGTCTGCACGTTCTCCGTCCTCAACGCCGATTGCCGAGCGGTTGGAGTAGCGGAAGTCGAACCTCCGCCAGATAGCGGTGCAGGTGCTTGATAGACGCCCTTCATGCGCGCTTGAAGATGCTGTAGTAGCCCTCAACCGTGTTGGTCGAGATGATCTTGTCGGCCTCCCTGCGCACATTCGTCCTTACTGTGGATGACGGTCGAATGGTCGAGGCCATCGGCTTCGGCAAAGTACTTGCAGGTGTAGTGCTCGTGGCGCGAAATGCCGGGGTCGATGCTGCGCATCGTCCCGGTTGACGAGGCCAGTCTAGCTCGCCATCCGGTACGTGCCGCCGATCACGGGATCGCCGTCCGTCGCAACCACGCCCCGCGCGACCAGGTCCTCCAGGTGCGCCAGCACGGAGTAGCCGGCGGCGGTCGTCAGCCTGGGGTCGATCCCGATATAGATCGCACGCACCATGGTCGGGATGTCGGTCTCGCCCTTGGCGAGGCGATGCAGGATCGAGGCCTCGCGCGCCTTGCGATGACGGATCAGGAAGCGCACGAAGCGCGGGCCGTCCGGAATCTCCGGGCCGTGGCCGGAGAAGTAGAGATCCTCCTCGCGGGACGCGAGACGGTCCAGCGAGTCCATATAGTCGATCATCGAGCCGTCGGGCGGCGCCACGATCGATGTCGACCATCCCATGACGTGATCGCCGACGAAGTTGAATTTCCGCTCGGGCCAGGCAAAGGCGAGATGGTTTGCGGTGTGGCCGGGCGTCGCCACCGCCTCGAGCCGCCAACCGGCGCCTTCGACGACGTCGCCATGGGCGATCCTGACATCAGGCGTGAAATCGCGATCGGCGCCAGATTCCGGAGTGTGCTTCTCGCTCTCGAAGCGCGGGCGCGAGGCACGGTGCGGGCCTTCGGCATAAACGGGCGCGCTCGTTACCTGCTTGATCCGCGCGGTGTTCGGCGAGTGATCGCGGTGGGTGTGGGTGACGAAGATATGGCTCACCGTCTCGCCGCGCACGGCCTCCAGCAGCGCCGCAGCATGTGCCTCGTCGTCCGGGCCGGGGTCGATGATGGCGACGTTGCCCTTGCCCACGATGTAGCTGACGGTGCCGGTGAAGGTGAACGGGCTCGGATTGTTACAGAGCACGCGCCGCACCCCGGGGCGGACCTCCTCGACGATTCCGGGCGTCAGCGGAAAGTTGCGGTTGAACGGGACGTCGTCATTGTCGGACATGGGACTTCCTGTGCACTGCCGAACCCTCGCCGTCATAACCCCGCGAAGGTGGGGTATCCAGTACGCCGCGGCGTCTGTGGCGAAAGGCGCGGTCTCTGGAATACTGGTTTGCCCGCCCCAGTGCGCAACTGCGCACAAGGCGGGCGATGACAGCTGAGCAAGATAATAGCCACGGAAGACGTGGCTAGAAAAACGCCTGAATGCCCGTGATCGCGCGGCCGAGGATCAGGGCGTGGACGTCGTGGGTACCCTCGTAGGTGTTGACCGTCTCGAGGTTCTGGACGTGGCGCATCACGTGGTACTCGATCGAGATGCCGTTGCCGCCGTGCATGTCGCGGGCGGTGCGGGCGATGTCGAGCGCCTTGCCGCAATTGTTGCGCTTCATGATCGAGATCATCTCGGGCGCGAACTTGCCCTCGTCCATCAGGCGGCCGACGCGAAGCGAGCCCTGAAGGCCGAGCGCGATCTCGGTCTCCATGTCGGCGAGCTTCTTCTGCACCAGCTGGGTCGCGGCAAGCGGCTTGCCGAACTGCTTGCGGTCGAGCGTGTACTGGCGGGCGCGGTGCATGCAGTCTTCGGCGGCGCCTAGCGCACCCCAGGAGATGCCGTAACGGGCGCGGTTGAGACAGCCGAACGGGCCCTTCAGGCCGGAGACGTTGGGCAGCAGCGCGTCCTCGGGAACCACGACCCCGTCCATCACGACCTCGCCGGTAATTGAGGCGCGAAGCGACAGCTTGCCGCCGATCTTCGGCGCGGAGAGGCCCTTCATGCCCTTCTCCAGCACGAAGCCGCGGATCTGGTTGTCGTGCGCCGCCGACTTGGCCCACACCACGAATACATCGGCGATCGGCGCGTTCGAGATCCACATCTTGCTGCCGGTGAGGCGATAGCCGTCCGAAACCTTCTCGGCACGGGTCTTCATGCCGGCGGGGTCGGAGCCGGCGTCGGGCTCGGTCAGGCCGAAGCAGCCGACCCACTCGCCGCTGGCGAGCTTCGGCAGGTATTTCTTGCGCTGGTTCTCGTCGCCATAGGCGTAGATCGGGTACATCACCAGCGAGGACTGCACCGAGTTCATCGAGCGATAGCCGGAATCGACCCGCTCGATCTCGCGCGCGACGAGGCCATAGGCGACGTAGCTCGCATTGGCGCAGCCATATTCCTCCGGCAGGGTGATGCCGATCAGGCCGAGTTCACCCATTTCGTTGAAGATCTCGCGGTCCGTCTTCTCTTCGAGATAGGCCTCGGAGACGCGTGGCAGCAGCTTGTCCTGAGCATAGGCGCGCGCGGTGTCGCGCACCATGCGCTCGTCTTCGGTGAGTTGCTCGTCGAGCAGGAACGGATCGTCCCACTGGAAAGAAGCCGCAGCCGGCTTGTCCTTGGCCTGAGGGCGCGCGCTCATGAAACGTCCTTTCGCTTCTGGTTCCGTCATAAATTGCCGGACAAATTAAAGCGCCGCGGCAACAAGTGCAATTGCATCCTGGTTTCGATCGATGCGAGGCGAAGCGTCGTACCCGGAATCTCCTCGCTTCTACGACATCGAGATTCGGGATCTGGCGCTTTCAGCGCAATCCCGGAATGACACTGCGTGTCAGCTTTCGAGCTGCTCGTTGGCGACGATCTCGATGCCGAAGCCCGACAGGCCTTTGTAGTCGTGCACCGAGGACGTGAGGTGCCGGATCGAAGTGACGCCGAGATCGCGCAGGATCTGCGCGCCGACGCCGACCTCACGCCACTGGCGGTTGCGGTCGGCTTCCGTGGACGACTCGTCCGGCAGCGGCGCGACGGGCACACCGGCTGCGCCGTCGCGCAGGTAAACCAGCACGCCACGGCCGGATTTCTTGAAATGCTCGAGCACTGCCGCCATGCGCTTATGCCCCGTGAAAGTGTCCTTGACGATGTTCGGCTTGTGGAAGCGCGTCAGCACGTTCTTGCCGTCGCCAACGCCATTGTAGACGAAGGCGACGTGGGCGATGGAATCGAACGGCGAGCGGTAGGCATAGCCCTGCAAGGGTCCGATCGGGCTCTCGGTGACGAAGGTCGAGACCCGCTCGATCAGCTTCTCGCGCGCCTGGCGGTAGGCGATCATATCCGCGATGGTGACGTGCTTGAGCTTGTGCTCGGCGGCGAAGCGGGCGACTTGCTCACCCTTCATCACGCTGCCGTCGTCGTTCATGAGCTCGCTGATGACACCCACCGGCGGCAGGCCGGAGAGCTTGCAGAGGTCAACCGCGGCTTCAGTGTGGCCGGAGCGCAGCAGCACGCCGCCGTCCTTGGCAATCAGCGGGAAGATGTGGCCAGGCCGGGCGAAGTCGTTAGCGCCGACATTGGGATTGGCCAGCGCGCGACAGCACGAGGCACGTTCCTCGGCCGAGATGCCGGTGCCGCCATCGGGCTTGTAGTCGATCGAGACCGTGAACGCGGTGGTGTGCGCCGAATCGTTGTGGGCGACCATCGGATCGAGCCGCAGACGGCGCGCGTCCTCGGTGGTCACGGGCGCGCAGACGATGCCGGAGGTGTGGCGGATGATGAACGCCATCTTCTCGGCGGTGCAGAGCGAGGCGGCGACGATCAGATCGCCCTCGCCCTCGCGATCCTCATCATCGGTGACGACGACGAGCTCGCCTCGGGCAAAGGCCTGCAAGACTTCTTGAACGCTGTCGGGCATTTCCCAATCTCTATCGGTTATGGCCGGGAGGCTTAGCCGGACTTGGCCCGGGGCGCTAGTCTCCCCAGCGCAACCACATATGCCGGGCGGCAGGCCTGCCAGGGTAATTCAGGCTTGCAGCGAAGATATCAAGGATATAGGCCGCGAGCGCCGGAGAGGAAGGCCGGCCGGTCAGGGCAGCACTTCGCGCCGCTCGCCGAGCCGTTGATCGAGCTCGGCGCGCTTGTCGGCCAGAAGGCCGGCCTGGGCGGCTTCGATCACCGTGAACAGCTCGTGGGCGTCGCTGAGCCGGGTCACCGTGACATAGCTGGCGCCGGCCTCGTAGAGCTCGCCGACGTCAGCCAGGAGGTCGGCCGTGGCCACGATCAGGGCGGTGGGGTTGAGCGCGCGGACGTGGCGGACCAGCTTCTCGTTGGTGGCGCCTTTCAGCAGCGAATCCGGCACACTGAGGATGATGATCTCCGACTTGCCGATGCCGGCATGAAGGAGCGTGTCGACATTGCTGATGTCGCCATAGATCACGTGCAGCCCCCGCGAGAGCAGGGTCTGGTACACATTCGGGTTGAAATCGACCACCGTGATCTGCTCCAGCAGCACCGGAGCCTGCCGCTCGATCTCGGCTAGCAGCGCGCTCGCCGCACGAAAAAAGCCGAGAATGACGATGCGGCGGGCCTCGCCGTGCCCGCCCTCATGGGCCTCCTCGGCATGGCCACTGCCATGATCGAGGTCGCGCAGGCCAATCCGCTTCAGGGGCCCGATCATCCAGCGGGTGATCTCGTCACTGCGCGTCATCACGAAGGTCGAGAGCACGGCCAGAACCACGAAGGCAAAGGAGGCCGCGTTTGCCGTCTCGGCTGCGATGTGGTGGTCGGCGATGCCGGTCTGGATCACCACCAGCGAGAACTCGGAGATCTGGGCGAGGTTGAGGGCCGGCAACAGGCTGGCGCGCAGCCCCTGTTTCATCAGATAAAGCGGGGTAAAGGTGGTGACGAGCCGGCTCACCACGGTAAACGCCGCGATCATCAAAGCGAGCCCGATCACGGAGAGGCCGGGCACGGGGATGGTCATACCGAGTGCGACGAAGAACAGGGTGATGAAGAAGTCGCGAAGCGTGGTGACCTTGGCCGTGACGTCGAGCGCATAGGGAAAGGTCGAAAGCGAGACGCCGGCGATCAGGGCGCCCATCTCGCGCGACAGCGACAGCCGCTCCGCCATCTCGGCGACAAGAAAGCACCAGGCCAGCGCGCCGAGCAGGATCAGCTCGGGCCGCCGGGCGATCTGGTGAAACAGGCGCGGCAGCACATAGCGGCTGACCAACAGCGCGGCAGCGACCAGCACCGCGACGCGGCCGATCGAGAGCAGGATGACGCTGACTTGCAGATTAGCCAGGCTCGGCTGCACCGCCAGGAACAGGATGGCGAAGATATCCTGGAGCACCAGCACGCCGAGGGTGATGCGGCCCGGCAGCGTGTCGAGCTCGCGCTTCTCGTAGAGCACCTTGACGATGATGACGGTGCTCGACAACGCGCAAGCGACGCAGAGATAGACCGCATCGAAATGCCCGCCGCCGAGGGACAAGCCAATGCCGACGAAGAACAGAACCCCGAGCAGGCAGCCCCCGAGCAGCTGGCCGCCTGCCGCGAACAGGATCACCTTTCCCGCCCGCACGATCTTCTTCAGGTCGATCTCCAGCCCGATCATGAACAGCATGAAGATCAGGCCGAGCTCCGAGATGACGCTGATCGATTCCTGCGATTTGACCCAGCCGGCGCCGAATGGACCTATGCAGAAGCCGGCGATAAGGTAGGCCAGGATCAGGGGCTGCCGGGAGAAATGGGCGAGCAGGCCCAGCATCCAGGCAAACAGAATACAGAGAGTGATGTCGCGAATGAGCTCGTGCATGCCAAATTGGTCCGTTTTGCCGCACCCTAGAGATGGGTCGCGGTGCGGCAAGCGAGCAATTCGTCACATGCGCGAAGGGCTCTTCGCAGCAATGCTGCTATGCCCCCTCGCCTATGCCGTGCCCGCCGCCGCGCAATCGAAAATCAGTATCGAACAAAGCTTTGCCGATTCGCTCACCGCGCTGCCGAAGGACGAACTCGCCGTATCCGGCGGGTTCTACGTGCCCGCCTATTCCAGCGTCGCGATGAGCCAGGGCAAGCTGCGTGTCGACTTCTCGGTGACGCTGAGCGTGCACAACGCCTCCGAGACCCAGCCGCTGGTGGTCAAACGCATCGCCTATTTCGACACCGCAGGCAAGCAGGTCGAGAGCTATCTGAAGGCGCCGGTCGCCTTGAGACCGCTCGCCACCGTCTCGATCTTCATTCCGACCGACGACGTACGCGGCGGGACCGGAGCCAATTTTCTCGTCGACTGGGCCGCAACAAGCGAGATCGCCGAGCCCGTGGTCGAAGCCTTGATGGTTGGCGGCGTCGCCAATGCGCATTACGCTTTCATCAGCCAGGGACGTCCGACCCGGACGGCCGGCAAGAAGTAAGACAGGCCGGTGCAACGCCGGCCGCCCAACAAGAACAAGACGAGGAACGCCCATGACGTCCAGCTTCGACTTCGCACCCCTGTTTCCCGCGGGGCTGCCTGCCCCCTCCGCGCGCTGGACGGGCCTTGCCAAATACAGCTTCGTCGGCGGCAACAACGACTCCGAACAGGTGCCGCTCGAGGGCCTGATCGAGGCGACAAACCTGGCACTACAGCGCGAGGGCCGCTCGCTCGCCACCTATGGGCTGGCGCATGGACCTCAGGGGTATTTGCCCTTGCGCGAATTCCTGGTGACAAAGCTCAAGCGCGATGCCGGCATCACCTGCACGGTCGACGACCTCCTGATCGTCTCCGGCTCGCTTCAGGCGCTCGATCTCGTCAACGCCACGCTGCTAGCGCGCGGCGACACCGTCATTTTCGAGCAGGAGAGCTATCAGGGCTCGCTGACCCGCCTGGCGCGGCTCGGCGTGAACGTGGTGGGCATCCCCCTCGACAAGGACGGCATGCGCATGGACGTGCTGGCCTCCACGCTCGCCGATCTGAAGAGCCGCGGCATCCGGCCGAAATACATCTACACGATTCCGACCGTGCAGAACCCGACCGGCAGTATCATGCCGGAGAGCCGACGCGCCGAGCTGCTGCGCCTGTCATCCGAATACGGCGTGCCGATCTTCGAAGACGATTGCTATGCCGACCTCGTCTGGTCCGGGCAGCGGCCGCCGGCGATCCATGCCATGAGCCGAAACGGCGGCGTGATCCATATCGGCTCGTTCTCGAAATCGATCGCGCCGGCGCTGCGCGTCGGCTTCGTCGTAGCGCCCTGGGATGTGATGTCGCGGATGCTGGCGCTGAAGACCGATGCCGGCTCGGGCGCGCTGGAGCAGATGGTGCTCGCGACCTATTGCAAGCCGCATTTCGCGAGCCATGTGCCGGCACTGACGAAAGCGTTGCGCACCAAGCTCGATACGTTGATGGAGGCCCTCAACGAGCAGTTCGGGACGGCGGCCGAGTTCGAGGAGCCCAAGGGCGGCATCTTCCTCTGGGTGAAACTGCCCGACCAGGTCGATACGCTCAAACTGTATCAAGCCGCGCTTGCCGCCGGCGTCTCGATCAATCCGGGGCCGGAATGGTCGACCAACAAGAACCATTCCAGCTCGCGACTGAGGCTCTGCTTTGCGAGCCCCACGCATCAGCAGATCCGTGAGGGCGTCGCCGTACTGGCCGAGGTTTGCCGCAAGGAATTTGGCGTACCGGCCCGCAGTGCCAACGTCGAGAAGAGGGCCTGATACCGAGCCACCTGGGGCTGGCTGCCGCGGATGCGGAGGCTAGCCGCAGCAAGAGGCAGCAAGAGGAAGACCGAGACGTTGCCCTTACCGGCCTCGATCTGGGCGACGTAGCGCTCGAAAATCCCTTCGCCCCGCAAGATTGACGACTTGATTCAGCATTGGTCTATCCACGTTCGCCTTCGGAAAGTGCATGCTACCCGGAAACGGCCGGCCTCATTGACCCGGATCCGATTCGCGCGCGATCGGCAGCCAGCGTGGGCGGCCGTGAGGGATGCTCTTCTTTGGAATTCTACGAGGCGGAGGGCTTGCCAGGACATGACGCGTTGCTTGAGCCGCTGGATCGCGGCTGCGCTGCCGTGGGTCGCACTCGTGTCCGCGGCGCGTGCCGAGACGCTTGCGGTAAGGGTCGAACAATGGGGCCTGCTCGGCTCTTGGGCCGTCGACTGCGCGGCTCGGCCCGACCGCGACAAGGGCGCGCTATTGACTTACGAGATCAGGAAGGACGGCCGGGTGATGTACCGGCGCAACTTCGGCGAAGCCAAGGACGAGAGCGAGGTCGTCTCCGCCACGGTCGATGCCGAAGGCCTGCTCGGTGTGATGATGTTCTTCCCCTCGCTCCATCAGACGCGCGAATTCGGACTCCTCTTGCAGAAGGATGGCAGCCTGCGCGCGACCTACAATCGCAGCGAGCGCGGCGAGTACACGATCAGAGACGGCAAATACGTCGCGACCGGCGCGCCAACACCGGCACAGCAACGCTGCGATTAACAGGCGTTCAGAATTCTCCCGCCGTTCCTCCGGAACGTTCGCGTGCATGCACGGTTTAGATGTGCATTCGATTGGAGGAGGACATCATGAAGAAGCTTGGTTATGTGGTTGCAGCTCTCGGCGCGATCGTGATCGCAGCGCCGACGCTGGCGAGCGCCGAGACGGTGGTGATCAAGCGCGGTCATCATCATCACGGCCCGTACGCTGCCCACGCCGAATACGGCATGCATCGTGACCATGGCTGGCATCGCGGCTGGCACCATCGCGGCGACAAGGTCGTCGTCATCAAGCGCAGTCATCGCCACCATCACTGGGACTAAAGCGCAACGCAGCATGGAGATGGCCCCTGGCGGGGCCATTTTCTGCGCGTTCGAAAGCACTCCAGGGCTAATCCCACGCCGGCGCGAAGCCGGGATTGACGCAGCGCCTGTCCTTCGGCAGTGCGGCGATCTTGTCGCGGTCGGCATCATCGAGCGTGATCTTCAGGGCATCGAGATTGGCCTGCTGGCTCTCGCGCCGCGACGCCTTCGGGATCGCCACGACGCCGTCTTGATCGAGCAACCATTTCAGCGCCACTTGAGCCGCGGTCGCGTTGTGCTTAACGCCGATCTCGCTCAGCACCGGATCCATTGCGAAGCGCCCCTGCGCCAGCGGGCAATAGGCGACCAGCGGGATGCTCCTGGCATTGAGATAGGTCAGCACCTTCGATTGATCGAGCATGGCGTGATATTCGACCTGGTTGCAGGCGATTGGCGCCTTGATGTCCTCGACGGCAATCTTGAGCAGCGCGGTGGTAAAGTTCGCAACGCCGATCGCCCGCGTCCGCCCCTCCTCCTTGAGCTTCATCAGGGTCTCGAACACCGCGCCCCAATTGGCGAATTTCGACGGCCAGTGCACGAGATAGAGGTCGACATGGTCGAGCCTGAGCTTCTTCAGGCTGGCGTCGAAAGCGCGACGGATCGCCTCCGGTACCAGATTCTCGTGCCAGACTTTTGTGGTGACGTGCAGTTCGCCGCGCGGCAGGCGGGAAGCGGCGATGGCCGAACCGATCGACTCCTCATTGGCGTACATCTCGGCGGTGTCGATGTGGCGATAGCCAATCGACAGCGCGCTCTCGACCGCGGCGCGGCAGGCATCGCCCTGCATGCGGAAGGTGCCGAGGCCGAGCTTGGGCATGCTGATGCCCTGTGTCTGCAGATGGTGCATGAAACAGACTCCTGACGTAGTTCATCGCGCCAGACGCGCGGTGACAGACTCTTCGCTGATGGAAAGGAAGTGGCGGGAGTAGCGACCATAGCGCGGGAGACGCCGGGCGGCCAATCAAGATCGAGTTAATGGCCTACGAATGCTGCGCCACGACGGCCGGTCGTGGCTGCTGCTGCGGCTGGATATCGACTGACCAGAGATCGCGATTCTCGACGTCCTTCAAGGTCACTCTCATCACACCGCTGCGGCCGTCGATGTCGACCCGGCCGAAGAACTGCAAGCCGAAGCACGGCGCCAGATTCTCGCCCTGCGCAGCGCTACAGCCGTGCTGGTACATTGCGACCGGACCAAAGGTGTCATCGAGTTCGCCCGGGCCCCAGGTGCCGGCATGCAGCGGGCCGGAGACGAACTCCCAGAACGGATCGAAGTCCTGGAATTGCGCCTTGTTAGGATCGTAGTAGTGCGCGGCGGTGTAGTGCATATCGGCAGTGAGCCAGACGATGTTGCGGATTCCGGCGCGCTTGATGAACGCCAGCAGATTGGCGATCTCGTGCTCACGCCGGTCGGGCGGCCCACTGCCGAGCGCAACGGCGTCCAGGCTGATCAGGCCGATCGGCAAATCGGCCGCAATCACCTTCCAGATCGCGCGTGAGGCAGCGAGCTCGCGCTTCAACCAGGCGAGCTGCTCGGTGCCGAGGATCCAGCCGCGATGGTCGCTTCCCTTATTCCAGGTGCCATCGCGATAACTCCGCATGTCGATCATGAAAACGTCGAGCAGCGGGCCGTAAGCGATCTTGCGACAGACCCGACCCTGCCGCGCGCCAACGTCGCGGATCGGCATGAAATCGAAGAACGCGCGGCGGGCGCGCGCGACCAAGAGCGGCGTGCCGTCGTGCTCGTAACCGGCGGCGTCGTAGCTGCCGGTCGGCGACCAGTCGTTGGTGACCTCGTGATCGTCCCACTGCGCGAACATCGGCACCTCGGCATGGAAGGCGCGAAAGTGTTCGTCGAGGTGGTTGTATTTGTAATTGCCGCGGAACTGCGCCAGCGTGTGCGCGACCTCGGATTTTTCCTCGGTGACGATGTTGCGCCAAATTTCGCCGTTCGGCAGGTTTTGTTCGGCAGGAATGGTGCAGTCCGCATAGATGTGGTCGCCGGAGTGGATGAAGAAATCCGGGCGGTTGTCGAGCATGGTGCGATAGCTGCGATATCCGCCACGCGAGACGTCGATGCCCCAGCCCTGCCCCGCGGTGTCGCCGGACCACAGGAACGAGATCGACTGGCCCGCGGCCGGCGCGGTGCGAAAATGGCCGACGCGGCTTTCGCCGGCAATCCCGGTCGCGATGTCGTCGAAGCGGACGCGATAGAAGATGTCCTGCCCGGGAGGCAGATCCTTCAGCAGCAGTTTTGAGGTGAAATCGGCCTCGGGCAGCGCATCGCCGGAGGCCAACGCGACGATCGCCTTGAAGCTCTCGAGGGTCGAGCACTCCACCTGCATCCGCGCCGCTCGGTCGGCGCGCGCCCAGATCACGGCGGAGCCGCCAGAGACATCGCCGGACTGGATGCCGCTCGTGATCTGCGGACGGTCGGCAGCGCGACTGAGATGCGGCTTTGCGAGCGTCCCAAGCGAGGCGACGGCGAGACTGGAGGTTGAATGGACCAAAAATTGCCGCCGGGTCCAGGCCCGCGCGGCGCGGAGCGTTGCCATTCAGGAAACCTTCGTCGAATCGCAACGAAAGGTGCCTGCGCTCCTTGACTCTATCCTGACGGTTTCTTGACTTCGCGCCTACGATTTTGCGACGCGCGCATGACGGTTTCGACTGGCAAGCGTAACCACGGTGCAGATGCGCTTCCTCGCCCGCTTGCGGAGGCGAGGTGAAGAGGCAGCAGCGCTGCGGCTAACGCTTCCAGTTGCAGATGCCGCCGGAGCGGCACGGCCAGGTCTGGATGCGCGTGTCCCTTGCCTGCGCGTCCAGCGGATTGCCGTGGCGATGTGAGAGTTTGGTGCGCGCCGTACCGCGCGGCTGGGCGCTCCGGGCATGCCCGACCTTGGGCTCGGCCACGTGCACGCGTTCGGCGGCAACCTTCTTCGGCACGTCCATCGGCTCGGCGCGCGCCTGCGCCTCGTTGCCGCCGCGTGCCTCCAAAGCGACCGGCGCGAACTGCGTCTCCGGGCCAAGCCGCTTCGGCGACAGTACGGCCTTGGACAGATCGAGACCCAGATATTCGTCAGGCTTGTAGCCGTCAGCATGCGCGAGGTCCGCCCCTGCGAGCACGAGCGCCACGGCAATTGCAAAGGGAACGCTTTTCAGGACCACGAGCACCTCCTGAAATTGATGAAGGGGTAATTTAGCCCTATTTAGGAGGCGCCACGCGCAATTCCAGCGGCCAATTGCCGCCGTGGTTAAGAAGTTTGGCGGAGTCAGGCGACTTTTCGCGTCGTCTCCGTCCCATCCAGGAACCCCATCAGGCGGCTGCGGATGATGGTTTCCGCCTCACTCATGATGCGGTCGACGAGCTCCTTGCAGGAGGGAATGTCGTGGATGAGGCCTGCGACCATGCCGCAGCTCCAGGCGCCCGCGTCCATCTGACCATCCAGCATGATCCTGGGATAGACACCCGCGACCTGGTCGTGAATGTCGTCGATGGTGAGCTTGGTGCCCTTCTCGCGCTCGATCTCGAGCAGGCGATCGACATTGGCGTTCTTCAGGACGCGCTCGGTATTGCGCAGCGCCCGCATGATCAGGCGGGTGTCGAGTTCGGTGGCGGCGACCAGCGCGTTCTTGACGTTCTGATGCACCGGCGCTTCCTTGGTGGCGATGAAGCGCGTGCCCATGTTCATGCCGGCTGCGCCGAGTGATAACGCCGCGACCAGGCTGCGCCCGTCGGCCATGCCGCCAGAGGCGACGAAGGGAATCTTCAACTCTTCCGCCGCGCGCGGCAGCAGGATCATGTTGGGAATGTCGTCCTCGCCGGGATGGCCGCCGCATTCAAAGCCGTCGACGCTGACGGCGTCGCAGCCGATCCGCTCCGCCTTCAGGGAGTGGCGCACCGAGGTGCATTTGTGGATGACCTTGATGCCGGCCGCCTTCAGCGCCGGCATGTATGCTTCCGGGCTGCGGCCCGCGGTCTCCACTGCTTTGATGCCACCTTCGACGATGGCCGCGATGTATTCCGGATAAGGCGGCGCCGAGAAGGTCGGCAGGAAGGTGAGATTCACACCGAACGGCTTGTCCGTCATGTCGCGGCAGCGCGCGATCTCCTTGGCCAGCAGCTCGGGCGTCTTCTGCGTGAGCCCGGTGATGATGCCGAGCCCGCCGGCATTGGAGACGGCGGCGGCCAGCTCGGCAAAGCCGACGAAATGCATGCCGCCCTGGATGATCGGGTGCTCGATGCCGAACAGTTCGGTGATCGCGGTCTTCACGTCAGTTTCCTCCCAGGGCTTTGCTTGATGTCAGGTTCAGTCTAGCCGCAGTCTCGTGCCGCGGTCACCCTTTCTCTCTGAACGGGGCGGAGAGCCCGTCAGTGCCCCCGCGCCGGCGCGCGCAAATCGATCCTGCGGAGCACGGCTGCGGTGGGGATCATCAGCAGGGCGACAATGGCAAGCGTCCAGAACACGTCGATATAGGCGAGGAGGTCGATCTGCTGCTGCAAGGTTTTGCCGACCCATGCGACCGCCTGCGACGCGGCATCGCTTGCATTGGAGCCCTGCGCTTGGAAGTAACGCGTCATGGCGTCGATGGTCTGCTGGTAGCCGAGATCGGACGGCGCGGCATGCTCGATCAGGCGGCTCTGGTGGAATTGCTGGCGCTGCGCCAGAATGGTCTGCGCCAGCGCGACACCCATGGAGCCGCCGATATTGCGGGCGACATTGATCAGCGCCGAGGCCTGGTTGGTCCTGTCCGGCGGGATGCCGTCATAGGAGGCGGTCGTCACCGGCAGGAACAGGAAGGGGAGACCGAGCGCAAGGAAGATGCGCGACAGCGCAGCGTAGCCGTAGGTGATGTCGCCGGTCAGCCTGGTGAGATGCCACATCGAGAACGCGACGATGGCGGCACCACACATGATGAGATATTTCGGCTGCACGATGCCGACGAGGCGGCCGACCACCGGCATCAGCACCAGCGTCGCGACGCCACCGGGCGACAACGCGAGACCGGCCAGCATCGCGGTGTAGTTCAGCTCGGTCTGGAGCAGCTGCGGCAGGAGCTGCGTCGTCGAGATCAGCACCGCGCCGGTGCCGAGCATGACGAGGAAGCAGGCGGCGAACTGACGCCGGCCAAGCAGGCGAAGGTCGACGATGGGCTGCTCCCGCGTCAGCTCCCAGGGAATGAGCGAGAGCAGCGAGACAGTCGCGAGCACCGCGAAGACGACGATCATGTTCGATCCGAACCAGTCATTGCGTTGGCCTTCGTCGAGCACGAATTCGAGCGAGCCGAGCCCGATCGCGACGAGGGCGAAACCGACATAGTCGACACGCAGACCCTTGCTGAGCAGCTTCTCCCTCCCCTCCTCTGCGCCCGACGGCTCTTTGACCAGCGTGCCGACCAGGAACAACGACAGCAATCCCATGGGAACGTTGATCAGGAACACCCAGTGCCAAGTATACGTATCGGTAATCCAGCCGCCGAGCGTCGGCCCGATCACTGGCGCGACCACGACGGCGACGCCGTAGATGGCAAAGGCCTGACCACGCTTATGCGGTGGGAAGGAATCGGCGAGGATCGCCTGCTCGCTGGTCGCCATGCCGCCGCCACCAAGGCCTTGCAAGATCCGGAACAGTACAGCGATTGCAAATTCCAGGCGAAGCCGCACAGGAGCGACGCGATCGAGAACGTCGCGACGCACATCATGTAGAAGCGCTTGCGGCCGATCACGGTCGACAGCCAGCCCGAGATCGACAGCACGATGGCGTTGGCGACGAGATAGCTGGTGATGACGTAGGTGCTCTCGTCGATGCCGACCGCGAGCCCGCCGGCAATGTGGCGCAATGCGACGTTGGCGATGGTGGTGTCGAGCACCTCCATGAAGGTCGCGATCGAGACCACGAAGGCGATCAGATAGGGATTGTGCCCGCCCGCCGCCGACCGCTCCGGCGACCAACCGCCGGCGGCCGCGCCGCCTTGCGCGACGTCCGTCATCGCACCCTGGTCCAGGGCACGACCGACATGCCCGGTCCGACCGGCAGATCGGGCGGCCAGTTGTCGACCACGATCTTTACCGGCACACGCTGCACCACCTTGACGTAGTTGCCGGTGGCATTCTCCGCCGGCAGCAGGCTGAACGCGGTGCCCGAACCCGGTTGCACCGAATCGACGTGGCCGGTCAGCTTGCGGCCGGGATAGGCATCGATGCGTATCTCTACCGGCTGGCCCGGCCGCATGTCGTTGAGCTGGGTCTCTTTATAGTTGGCCACGATCCACACCTGGTCGGGCACGAACATCATCAGGCTCTGCCCGGCGGTGACGAATGTGCCCTTCGCGCCGGAGAGCTTGACGACGCGACCGGACTGCGCCGCAACGACGCTGGTATATTGCAGGTTCAGCTTGGCCTGATCGAGCTGCGCCTGCGATTGCCCGAGCTGCGCCTTGGCGCCTTCGAGCTGCGCTTGTAGCGATTTGATGCTCAGTTGCGCGGCCGTCACCGCGGTCTTGGCGCGCTCGGTGTTGGCCTGCTGCGCCTGAAGGTCGGAACGGGTCTGTTGCTGGCGCTGCACGGTTCCGGCTCCCTTTTCGGCCAGATCCTGGGCGCGCGCGAATTCTTCCTGCGAGAACTGGAGTTGCGCCTGAGCCTGTTCGAGCTGCGCCTGGGCCTGCTTGATCTGCTCCTGCTGGGAGTCGATTTGCGCCCCGACATTGGCGATGTTCGCTTTGGCCGCCGCGACCTGCGCATTGGTTTGATCGATGGCGATGCGATAGTCGCGCTCGTCGAGCTTGGCGAGAAGGTCGCCGGCATTGACGTGCTGGTTGTCTGTGACCGGGATGTCGGTCACGTAACCGCCGACCTTCGAAGCCACCGAAAAACTGCGCGAGGCGACGAAAGCGTCGTCGGTGGACTCGTAATGGCGGACCTCAAGCCAGCAGAGCAGACCGCCGACGAGCGCCGCGATCAGCACGATGGCGCCGACAGTTGCTAACAGCCAATGCTGGCGAAGCCTCGGGCGCAACGGCGGCGCCGGTTCGCCCGACTGCTCTTTGACGTCGCGGGATCGATCAGGATTCGTTCTCGGAGCTTCTTTCGTCCGCTGCGGCTGCTCCGCGGACGGCCGACGCTCCCGGGTTTGAGCATCCACGCTGACCACCTTTTGTCGGGACTACCGGCCGCAAGCCAATTGAGCCAAGCTTGCGCGCCGGCAGCCCAACCGCAGCGCCGAAGCATGGTTCCGACTTGCTGGAGCACCGCTGTCATTCGTGAATGCGGTGCTCAGAAAAAGCGCAGCACCGCCGCGCTGCGCTTCTCGATCGCTCTTACGGAAAGTGGACGTTAGTGCGTCTTGGTCTCGTGCCATTTCTCGAGGTCGGGCTTTACTTTGTCCGATCCCTGCTCTTTTTCCGGATTGCCCTTCCAAGGCTTGTCCGTCTGCCTGTGCGAACCCCAGTCGTTCTGAGTCCGGGGATCATCGGTCGGCCGTTCCTTACTCATCGCATCGTCCTTTGTTACGCGAAGGGGACGCCGTAATAGGCATTGATACCGCGTACGGCAGCGTCATCACCCCAGTTCCACTCAGCCTTCTCACCATATTTCGGAGCGCCTTCCAGATCCTTCGCGGTAATCGCGGTAACATAGCCGCCAAGCTCGGTGTCGTATTTCAGGGACTGCCAGGGCAACGGGTAATGATCATTGCCGAGGCCGAGAAATCCGCCGAAGCCAAGCACTGCGTAAGAGACCTTGCCGCTGATCTTGTCGATCATGACGCGTTCGATTGAACCGATCCGGTTTCGATCGGCCCCATAGACCGATGTTCCTTCGACCTTGTCGCTTCCGATCAGCCGGCCCATCTCGTTTTGGTCCAGTTCACCCTGATTCAGCATCGTAATTCTCCACTCAGCCATTTGTGAATCAACGGCGCGAGGTCAGCGATCGTTCCGACGCGGTTCCGCAAGAGCCAAGGAACATCGCCGAAAACAACAGGTTCTCTGAGTCTAACCAGGTCCGAACCGAGAGAGCCGCCCCTAATGTCTCAGACCGTCTCAGACTTCATCGTTCAGCGCCTGCATCAATGGGGCGTGCGTCACATCTTCGGTTACCCCGGAGACGGCATTAACGGCGTGTTCGGCGCCATGAACCGGGCTGAAGGCAGGATCGGCTTCGTGCAGGCGCGGCACGAGGAGATGGCGGCATTCATGGCGACCGCCTACGCGAAATTCTCGGGCCAGCTCGGCGTCTGTATCGCGACCTCGGGGCCCGGCGCTTCGCACCTCGTCACTGGCCTCTACGATGCACTGCTGGATCACCAGCCGGTGCTCGCCATCGTCGGCCAGCAGGCGCGCAATGCGCTGGGTGGGAGCTACCAGCAGGAACTTGACCTGGTGTCGATGTTCAAGGACGTCGCCGGCGCCTATGTCGCACAAGCCTCTTCGCCCGCGCAGGTCCGGCACTTGATCGATCGCGGCGTGCGGATCGCCCTGGCGAGACGAGTCCCGACCGCGATCATCCTGCCAAACGACATCCAGGAGGAGCCTTACGAGGACCCGCCCCGTGCGCACGGCACGTTGCATTCCGGCATCGGCTACAGCGCGCCCAGCATCACGCCGCGTGACGCTGATCTCGACCGCGCGGCGGACATCCTCAATGCCGGCAATAAGGTTGCGATGCTCGTCGGGGCCGGCGCGCTTGGCGCCACCGATGAAGTCATCGCGGTCGCCGACCGGCTATCGGCCGGCTGCGCCAAGGCGCTGCTCGGCAAGGCCGCACTCCCCGACGACCTGCCATGGGTCACCGGCTCGATCGGCCTGCTCGGCACCGAGCCCAGCTACAACATGATGATGGAATGCGACACGCTGCTGATGATAGGCTCCGCCTTTCCTTACGCCGAATTCCTGCCCAAGGAAGGTGCGGCGCGCGGCGTGCAGATCGATATCGATGCCAGCATGATGTCGATCCGCTTTCCGATGGAGGTCGGTCTCGTCGGCGATGCCGCCGACACATTGCGCGCGTTGCTGCCGCGGCTCGCGCCAAAGAGCGACGGCGCCTGGCGCAAGGCCATCGAGCAGGATGTCGCGACATGGTGGAAAACGCTGGACGACCGCGCGCATCAGCCCGCCGCGCCCGTCAATCCGCAGCTCGTTGCCTGGGAATTGTCTCCGCGCCTGCCCGACCGCGCCATCATCACCAGCGATTCCGGCTCCTGTGCCAACTGGTTTGCGCGCGACCTGAAGATGCGCCGCGGCATGACCGCCTCGCTTTCCGGCGGCCTCGCCTCGATGGGTGCTGCGGTGCCTTACGCGCTCGCCGCCAAATATGCCCATCCGGACCGACCTGTGATCGCATTGGTCGGCGACGGCGCCATGCAGATGAACAACATGGCCGAGTTGATCACGGCCGCGAAATACTGGCGGTCTTGGCGAGATCCGCACTTCATCGTCTGCGTCTTCAATAACGAAGACCTCAACCAGGTCACTTGGGAGCAGCGCATCATCAACGGCGATCCCAAGTTCGAAGCCTCGCAGCGCATTCCTGACGTCTCCTATTCACGCTTCGCTGAGCTGATCGGCCTGCGCGGCATCTTCGTCGACTGTCCCCAGCTGCTCGGCTCGGCCTGGGAGCAGGCGCTGGCGAGCGATATGCCTGTCGTCCTGGAAGTGAAAACCGATCCCGAGGTGCCGCCGCTGCCGCCGCACATCACCTTGCAGCAGGCGAAGAATTTCTCGCTCACCCTGATGAAGGGCGATCCGAACGAAAGCGGAATGATCAAGGGAGCTGCGCGGCAGGTGTTGGAATCGATTCTGCCCGGAAAGCAATGAGGTGAACCATGAGTGACTTCCGCGATATTCAGCACGGCGTCAACGACCCGGTCGACGGCGTCGACGTGAAGTGGCATTTCAACGACAACCGGACACCGCATGAGCGGGCACAGCGTCATGCCGACGTGCGCGCCGACGCCACCGCCGCGCCGGCCGAGCCGTTTCTGCCCGAGCGGCTTCGGCGCAAGCCGACCGACCCCATCAACCCGCGCACCGGGCGTAATCCCACGGACTAGTCGTTAGGAACCTCGGCCCTCGCGGCGTGTTGATCGGCGCAACACGGCGCGGCAGGTGGCCGCGCGACAATTGGAGAGACGGACCATGAAACGAACCATCGTCGCCATTGCTTGCGTGCTTCTCGCAGGTCCCGCATTGGCCCAATCGCTGGGCGAGAAGACCGGCGTCAATTCGGCACTCGGCGTCGCGCCGGCAACCGCCGACTTCGTCAAGGAGGTCGCCATCAGCGACATGTTCGAGATCGAGTCGGGCAAGCTCGCTGAGCAGAAGGGCAATGCGCAGGAGAAATCGTTCGCCCAGCAGATGGTGACCGATCACACCAAGACCAGCAGCGAACTGAAGGGACTGGTCGGCAACGGCAAGGTCCAGGCGACGCTGCCGACGGCGCTCGACAGTTCGCACCAAAGCAAGCTCGACAAGCTCAAGAGCGCGACCGGCAAGGACTTCAGTTCCGACTACAATTCCTACCAGGTCAGCGCCCATGAGGACGCCGTCTCCCTGTTCGAGCGGTATGCTAAGGGCGGCGATAATGCCGCGTTGAAGGATTGGGCCGGCAAGACGCTGCCGGCGCTCAAGCACCATCTCGACATGGCCAAGGAGCTCGGTAAGGCGCCGAGCGTCGGTCAGTCCAAGTAGGCAGCGGCCGAGGACGGCGGCTCCGCCGGCGTCCTCCTCGTCTGAGCCACGATGCCATTCTCCGCACCTTGGGTCGCAAATGCGGAGATCCTCAGGGCGCAGCAAGACAACACTTCGATATCGCGCCGGCACATTGCCACGCCGCGAGCGGAACGCTCGCGGCGGCTTCGCTGGCTTCCGCAACGGCGGAAGGACGTACGTCCACAGCAACGGCGGAAGGACGTACGTCCACAGCTGAGCACGACTTGATCAATCCCGTCAGCCGCTATCCGAAGCCGCCGTTCAAGAAGCACTCGCAGCCCTGCCCGGCCCTGCCGGCAACATGGAGCCGCGGCCGGATCATGGCGAGACCAGCTACTAAGGCTCCGGCCGGCTCGCCCGCCACACGTCGCGCCGGAGCGATCTGGATGCCGCTCCAGGTGTCCGGCGGCGCCATCATGGAGAAGCTGGAAAAGTTCGGCGGCACGACATCCCTCGGTCGTCCCGGTCAGCCGGGCGAGCTAGCCTCGATCTACGTGCAGCTTGCCGCGGCAGACGCAAGCTATGCGACAGGCGATGTCTACGGCGCCGCGAGGGGGCTCGGGACAGCCCTCGCAACGGCGCCCGCTGGAACCTTCATTGTCATACAGAATTTACAAAACAGTCATGAAGGATAGCTCGCCAGACCGATGGCCCTCGTAGAAGTAAAACCCACTCGGATCGATCAGGCGCTCGCACACGAGATTGCGGACAACACCAATTCGGGCATCGAGCAAACCGCGCAGACTTTGACGTGGGCTGCGGACGAGCACGTGATGCTTGCGCTCGCCGCGGCTGGATGGCTCTACGCGCAGCTTCGACGGCCCGAGGCGCGATCTGCTGCAAATCACGTATTGGCAGTTTCCGTGGCCACTGCAGTGCTCCCGCACCTGCTAAAGTCCGTGTTCGATCAGACAAGACCCGATCGCCTGACGCTGCGCGGCCATTTGCACGGTATCCCTATCTCCGGAAAGCCACGTGATGCGTTTCCGTCCGGCCACGCTCTGCACATGGGCGCGCTCGCCTCGGCGGCTGGGCTGCTGGCCCCCGCTCCCCGCCGGCTGGTGCGCTCCCTTGCCGTGGCGCTGTCGTTGACGCGCGTCGCGGTGCTTGCACATTGGGCCAGCGACGTGGTGGCGGGGTTCACCCTCGGAATCGTCGTCGAGCGACTGTTCAGGCCATTTACGTTCGGAAAATCGCAGCGGCAGCGGCATCAAGCCTCGCGAGTAGGGCCATGACGGAATATCTCCTGCGCTTCGTCGCGGGCGGCCTCATCGTCTCCGCCTTCGCGATCTTCGGAGACATGCTCAAGCCGAAGAGCTTTGCCGGGCTTCTCGGCGCGGCGCCGTCGGTCGCACTCGCCACGCTTGGCATCGCGGTCGTTCAGCACGGCCCGCAATATGCCGCGGCCGAGAGCTGGACGATGATCTACGGCGCTGTCGCCCTCGGCTGCTACAGCCTCGCCGTCTGCCACCTGCTGATGAGATTTCGTCTCGCGGCGCTGCCGGCCACCATCCTCGCATTTTTGGTTTGGCTCGTGGTCGCCTTCGGCCTGCTCGCGGGTTTCGGAGGCGCCGCCTGATGCTGGTCAAGCTGTCATCATCCGCGCTGAAGCAGACGCATTGGTACGAATACGTGGTGCGCTTCGTGCTGGGCGGCCTCGCGACGGTAGCGGCAGGCCTCATCGGCAGCCATTTTGGCCTCGCGATCGGCGGACTGTTTCTCGCGCTTCCCGCCATCTTCTGTGCCAGCGCGACGCTGATCGAACGCCATGAGCGCCGCGCCAAGGAAAAAGCCGGATTCAGCGGGCGAAGACGCGGGCAGCAGGCCGCAGCGTTGGACGCTGCGGGCGCCGGCCTCGGAAGTATCGGCCTCGCAGCGTTCGCAGCGGCTTTCTACGCCGTGGTGTCGGCAAGCATCACCGGGGCATTCGCGGCCGCCATCCTAGCCTGGGTAATGGTGGCCGTGTCAGCATGGTGGTTGAGGCGGAAGCTGCGCACCACCTCAAATCGCCCGCAGCCCGAGCGCGGGCACGATCAACGAGCGGCTGGAGCTTCTTGCCGTAGCATCAGGAAACGGGGTGCTCACGTCCTTAAATAACCTCTGGGGGCTCGGACGCACCGGCTTCTGTGCTTCTGTCTCTACAGAAAGCTCGCGGGACAACCTGACTTCGTCCGTCAGGAAATGCGCCAGCGCACAACTGGTCTCAATATCAAATTATTGATTTTGCTGATGTTTATAGCTTCAGGGATGATTTTTCTGACTCTTATGGAACTCCTACTTAGTTCGTCCATTGAGTAAACTACTCAACTTGCTCAATTTGCATGATCGACCATGAACGACCTTCGCGCCGAACGCCTTCAGGTCATGCTCTCGCCGGAAGAGTTGACCGCTGTTGACGATTTCCGGTTCAAACATCGCATGCCGACCCGAGCGGCAGCGGTCCGCGAACTCCTCAAGTTCGGGCTGGCCGCAGCGGATGTCGATCCGGCAGCCGGCGTGAAGTCGAGCAATTTCGGCGTATTCGGCCGCGGACCCGGCGGACATGTTCAGGGCGAGCCGGACGGCGAGACTAACCCATAGGACGGTCCACAAAACAAACGACCCCGGCACGGGGGTGCCAGGGCCGTCCTTGGAGATTGCTTCCGGCGCACCGGGGGCATGACAACCGGAAGCAATCCGTCGACTCTTCCCGCGGAGATTCGTTCCTCCCGAGAACTAGCCTGTTGCATCTCCTGAATCGTCAGGCATCGCGCCGGCGCCCGGTGTTTTGCCATTGTCGTTCAGCTTGGGATCGCGTGTCGCTTCCCGCGACGGTGAGCCTTTGGGATCGCTCTTGTGCACGGATTGCGCACGCTGCTTGTCACGCGGCTGCTCCTCCGCCCGCTTGTCCTTGACGATTCCGTGGTCGGAATGGGCCATGATCTGCTCTCGCCTCTCTTGATGTTTCGCAGCGGTTACGCGCGGGCACGTCGATTGTTCCGGGCGGGAGCCCCCGACGCTAACTGCGCGCCGAGTGGACCGCAGCCGATGCATTTTCCAGATGCACCTGCCGCACGGTCGTGACCGTCGCGAAGGCGACCGAAACGCCAAAAGCGAGAATCAGTGAAAGAAGAACCAGACGTGGAGCCATTGCGAAACCTCCTTCTGGAATCGAAAAGCAACGCGATCGACTACTCACGGATGATCCTGGATTGGTCTCTTGCATTCCGTGCGCGGTCTCACACGCGGCTTCACCAGGACGAGAGCGTCTACCTATCCAGCTTTTGAGGGATATGGACCCTCACGGGCGGGATTTCTCCATCGAGCCAATCCTGCTCCCTCGCAAGTGCAGTCCAGGCATCCGCCATGCGCGAATAGCGCTTATAAGCGGGTTGCCCTTCCGCGCGCTCGGCGAGCTGAAGACAATTGTCGGCGTTGTCCCTGAAAATGTCAGACTGTTTCATACCGAAGACGTGGGGGCGGAACTCTCGGGTCGCAATGCCCTTACCGGATCGTAACGTTCGGGGAACTTCGCACGTCATCCGTCATTGATATCGATGCGAGTTCTCGTCGCGATAGTCCTGGTGTGCGTCAGCACCGCAGCGCCTGCCGATAGCACTGGCGAGCGACAGCTTGGTGAGCCCACGCCGAGCGCAATCGACGTCATCAGCGGCCTCTACGCCTTCAGCCGCTTCCAGCAGGGTCTGCTTGAGAGCACCGACCTGAAGGGCAACACGGAGGTCAAGAACCTTGCCGCGCTACGCGCCGAAGAAGCGGCCAAGCGCGACAAGGCGCTGAAACAGATCCAAGAGACCATCGGTGCGGAGCCGCGCGTCAGCAAGACCGCCTCGGCGAGCGCGAGCCTCGTCGAACCCGAAACTTCGGACGGACCAACTTACGTCCGAAGCTTTTATGCCTCGCAGATTCCCGAATATGAAGCGGCCATCAACCTGCTCGAACGCTATCTGAAGGCGCCCGACAATCCTGCGCTTGCAGCGCTGGCGCGCGAGCAGCTCCCGACGCTGCGTGCGCAGGTCAAGGCGGCCGAGCGCACTATGGCGGACAAGTAGCCGTCTTTTATTTGTCGTTCGGATGATGTTGCTGACTCTCCGGCCGCACAGTCCGGTTGCTCTCCGGCATCCTGTCCCGGCCCGCATCGCCATTGTCATCCCTGCCGCCCGAGGTGGACGTGCCGCTCCCGCTCGGGTTGGATCGGGTCGCCGTCCCCGTGGTCGGCGTATCCGCCTGAGGCGTGGCCGAGCTGGCGGCGGGATCGCCCGTCACGGCCCCTCGGCCGCTGGGCGCCCCGCCCTGGGCGAAGGCCGATCCGGCAAGCAACATGACGACCACCACGGCCAATCCAGCTTTCATCTGCGCTCTCCCTATCTTTGCGGGCTAACCGCAGGGGTGCCGCTCCGTTCCGAAAGGCGTGGTGCGCGAGGCGCTAATCCATGGTGTCCGCCGAGGGCCGAATTCTCGGAATTTTCGTGGAACCGATCCGACTGTTCGCAGTTAATGCTATTGGGCTGAGCAAAGCAGGTTCCATTTTCGGTGCGCCGCAACCTTGGCGCTTGATTTCGAATTTGGCTGACGCTCTATTTTGACCAAACGCGTCTTGCCATAGATTCGGCCGGCGCCTGCGGGGGAATCAGTATGAGCGACCTCGATCCCGGAACTGCATCACGCTCCGGTCGTCGCGTCCCAAAGCCAAAGACCAACGGTACGTCGGATCCGGATTCCCGGGCGGAATTGCTGCTCGCTTTGCAGGCAATGCGCAGCGGCGATTTCTCCGTGCGGATGAGCGGCGATTATCTCGGCATCGACGGTAAGATCGCCGACACCTTTAACGAAATCATCGCCGCCAATCAGCGCATGGCGCAGCAGCTCGAGCTGGTCGGCCAGGTGGTCGGCCGCGAGGGCAAGACCCGCCAGCGCGTGAAATTCGGCCTCGCATCTGGCTCTTGGGCCGACATGGAAGGGTCCGTCAACACGCTGATCGATGACCTGTTGTGGCCGACCCGTGAGGTGACGCGTGCAGTCGCGGCGGTGGCGCAAGGCGATCTGCTCCAGACCGTCAAGCTCGACGTCGACGGCCGCCCCCTGCGCGGCGAGTTCTTGCAGTCGGCGACCATCGTTAACACCATGATCAAGCAGCTCGGCGTGTTCACCTCCGAGGTGACGCGCGTGGCGCGCGAGGTCGGCACCGAAGGCAAGCTCGGCGGCCAGGCTCAGGTGCCCGAGGTGACCGGCGTCTGGAAGGACCTCACCGAGAGCGTCAACTCGATGGCGAACAACCTGACCAACCAGGTTCGCAACATCGCCGAGGTGACGATCGCGGTCGCCAATGGCGACCTGTCGAAGAAGATCACCGTCGACGTCCGCGGCGAAATCCTCCAGCTCAAGGAAGCCATCAACACGATGGTGGATCAGCTCCGCTCCTTCGCCTCCGAAGTGACGCGCGTGGCGCGCGAGGTCGGCACCGACGGCAAGCTCGGCGGCCAGGCGATCGTGCCCGGCGTCGCCGGCACCTGGAAGGACCTCACCGATAGCGTCAACGCGATGTGCGGTAATCTGACCGCCCAGGTGCGCAACATCGCCAACGTGACGACTGCCGTGGCGCGCGGCGACCTGTCGCGCAAGATCACCGTGGATGTGCGCGGCGAGATCCTGGAGCTGAAAGACACCATCAACACCATGGTGGACCAGCTCAATTCGTTCGCCTCCGAAGTGACACGCGTCGCACGCGAGGTCGGTACCGAAGGCAAGCTCGGCGGCCAGGCCCAGGTGCCCGGCGTCGCCGGCACCTGGAAGGACCTCACCGACAACGTCAACTTCATGGCGTCGAACCTGACCGCACAGGTCCGCAACATCGCCGATGTCGCCACCGCGATCGCGAGCGGCGATCTGTCGAAGAAGATCACCGTCAACGTCTCGGGCGAGATCCTTCAGCTGAAGGAGACGCTCAACACGATGGTCGATCAGCTCAACGCCTTCGCCGGCGAAGTGACGCGCGTCGCCCGCGAGGTCGGCACCGAGGGGCGGCTCGGCGGTCAGGCCAACGTGCTCGGCGTCGCCGGCACCTGGAAGGACCTGACCGAGAGCGTCAACTCGATGGCCTCGAACCTGACTGCGCAGGTCCGCAACATCGCGGAGGTGACAACGGCGGTCGCCGGCGGCGACCTGTCGAAGAAGATCACCGTGGACGTGCGCGGCGAGATCCTGGAGCTGAAGGACACCATCAACACCATGGTGGACCAGCTCAACGCCTTCGCCGGTGAGGTGACGCGCGTGGCGCGCGAGGTCGGCACCGAAGGCAAGCTCGGCGGCCAGGCCGTCGTGCGCGGCGTCGGCGGCACCTGGAAAGACCTCACCGATAGCGTCAATTCGATGGCCTCGAACCTGACCGGACAGGTCCGCAACATCGCCGAAGTCGCGACCGCGGTGGCGAAGGGCGATTTGTCGAAGAAGATCACCGTGAACGTATCGGGCGAAATCCTTCAGCTGAAGGAAACGCTCAACACCATGGTGGACCAGCTCAACGCCTTCGCCGGCGAAGTGACGCGCGTCGCCCGCGAGGTCGGCACCGACGGCAAGCTCGGCGGCCAGGCCGGCGTGCCCGGCGTCGCCGGCACCTGGAAGGATCTGACCGATTCCGTGAACTCGATGGCGGGCAATTTGACCGCCCAGGTGCGCAACATCGCCGAAGTCGCGACCGCGATCGCCGGCGGCGATCTCTCGCGCAAGATCACCGTGGACGTGCGCGGCGAGATCCTACAGCTCAAGGACACCCTGAACACGATGGTCGACCAGCTCAACCGCTTCGCGGGCGAGGTGACGCGCGTGGCGCGCGAGGTCGGCACCGAAGGCCGCCTGGGTGGTCAAGCCAACGTGCCCGGCGTCGCCGGCACCTGGAAGGACCTCACCGACAGCGTGAACTCGATGGCGGGCAACCTCACGGCCCAGGTCCGCAACATCGCCGAAGTCACCACCGCCGTGGCGCGAGGCGACTTGTCGCGCAAGATCACGGTGGACGTGAAGGGCGAAATCCTCGAGCTGAAGAACACCATCAATACCATGGTGGACCAGCTCAATGGCTTTGCGGGCGAGGTCACGCGCGTGGCTCGCGAGGTCGGCACCGAAGGCAAGCTCGGCGGTCAGGCCGAAGTGCCCGGCGTCGCCGGCACCTGGAAGGACCTCACCGACAACGTCAACTTCATGGCCTCCAACCTGACGGCCCAGGTCCGCAACATCGCCGAGGTCGCGACCGCGATCGCCGGCGGCGACCTCTCGAAGAAGATCACGGTGGATGTGCGCGGCGAAATCCTTCTCTTGAAGGACACGCTGAATACCATGGTCGAGCAGCTCCGCTCCTTCGCCGCCGAAGTCACGCGCGTGGCGCGCGAGGTCGGCACCGAAGGCCGGCTCGGCGGTCAGGCCGTCGTGCCCGGCGTCGGCGGCACCTGGAAGGACCTCACCGACAACGTCAACCTGCTCGCCGCGAACCTCACCACGCAAGTCCGCAACATCGCCGAAGTCACCACGGCGGTCGCGCGCGGCGACCTCTCGCGCAAGATCACGGTCGACGTGAAGGGCGAAATCCTCGAGCTGAAGAACACCATCAACACCATGGTGGACCAGCTCAATGCCTTCGCCGGCGAAGTCACGCGCGTGGCGCGCGAGGTCGGCACCGAAGGCAAGCTCGGCGGACAGGCGCAGGTGCCCGGCGTCGCCGGCACCTGGAAGGATCTCACCGACACGGTGAACTTCATGGCGGCAAACCTGACCGAACAGGTCCGCGGCATCGTCAAGGTCGTCACAGCCGTCGCCAACGGCGATCTGAAGCAGAACCTCACCGTGAAATCGAAGGGCGAGGTCGCGGCGCTCGCCGACACCATCAACAACATGACCGAGACGCTTGCTACCTTCGCCGATCAGGTGACGTCGGTGGCGCGCGAGGTCGGCGTCGAGGGCCGCCTCGGCGGCCAGGCCAACGTGCCCGGCGCCGCCGGCACTTGGAAGGACCTGACCGGCAACGTCAACCTGCTCGCGGCCAACCTGACCTCACAGGTGCGCGCGATCGCGGAAGTCGCGACTGCCGTGACCAAAGGCGACCTGACGCGCTCGATCCAGGTCGACGCCCGCGGCGAAGTCGCTGAGCTGAAAGACAACATCAACACGATGATCACGAATCTCCGTCTGACGACGGACGTGAACACCGAGCAGGACTGGCTGAAGACCAACCTCGCGAAATTCACCAACATGCTCCAGGGCCAGCGTGACCTCACCACCGTCGGCCGGCTGCTGCTCACCGAATTGTCGCCACTGGTGAACGCCCATACCGGCGTGATCTACCAGGTCGAGAACGAGAACGATCCGCAGCTCCTGCTGCTCGCTTCTTACGCCAGCGACGGCATCTATCCCTATCAGCGCGTGCTTCAGTTCGGCGAAGGCCTGATCGGCCAGTGCGCCCTCGACAAGCGGCCGCGCGTGGTCGCCGACATTCCGCCTGACGTGGTGCCGATCAACTCGGCGCTGCTTCGTGTCGCGCCGAAGAACCTGGTGGTGCTGCCGGTGCTGTTCGAGAGCCAGGTCAAGGCCGTGATCGAACTTGCTTCGCTGACATCGTTCACGACATCGCAGATGACGTTCCTGGAGCAGCTCACCGACTCCATCGGCATCGTGCTCAACTCGATCGAGGCGACGATGCAGACCGAAGGCCTGCTCAAGCAGTCGCAGCAGCTCGCCGGCGAGCTGCAGACGCAGCAGCGCGAATTGCAGCAAACCAACGACCAGCTCGAACAGAAGGCGCAGCAGCTCGCCGAGCGCAACGTCGAGGTCGAGCGCAAGAACCAGGAGATCGAGCAGGCCCGCCGCGCGCTGGAGGAAAAGGCGACCGAGCTCGCGCTAACTTCGAAGTACAAGTCCGAATTCCTGGCCAATATGAGCCACGAGCTGCGCACGCCGCTGAACTCGATCCTGATCCTCGGACAGCAGCTCACCGACAATCCGGACGGCAACCTCTCGGCCAAGCAGGTCGAATTCGCCCGCACCATCCACGGCGCCGGCACCGACCTGCTCAATCTCATCAGCGACATTCTCGATCTGTCCAAAATCGAGTCCGGCACGGTCACGGTCGACGCCGAGGAAATCCTGACCGCGAATCTGCTCGAGACCGTGGGCCGGCCGTTCCGGCACGAGGCGGAAAACCGCAATCTGTCGTTCAAGATCGACATCGATCCGAACCTGCCCCGCAGCATCGTCACCGACTCCAAGCGCCTGCAACAGGTGCTGAAGAACCTGCTCTCCAATGCCTTCAAGTTCACCGCCGAAGGCGAGGTGCGCCTGAAGGTCGCCAGCGCGGTCGGCGGCTGGGGGACGGATCATCCGGTACTGAACTCCGCACCAGCCGTGATCGCGTTCGAGGTGTCCGATACCGGCATCGGCATTCCCCTGGAGAAGCAGAAACTGATCTTCGAAGCGTTCCAACAAGCTGACGCCGGCACCAGCCGCAAATATGGCGGCACGGGCCTCGGGCTTGCGATCAGCCGCGAGCTCGCAAGCCTACTGGGCGGCGAAATCCACCTGCGCAGTTCGCCGGGCAAGGGCTCGTCCTTCACGATTTATCTGCCGTTGAAATATTCCGGCCCGACGCTCGCACCGCGTGCTGCGCCCGCGCCACAGCAACACACCCAGCCGCCGGCGCTACAGCCGGCCGCGCCTGACCAGCAGCGCGTCATCGAGCAGCTTCCCGACGACCGCCTCAACATCGAGCCGGGCGACACCATCCTCCTGATTGTGGAGGACGATCCGCACTATGCGCGCGTGCTGGTCGATCTCGCCCGCGACAAGGGCTTCAAGGTCCTGGTTGCGGCCCGCGGTGCCGAAGCGCTGGAGCTCGCCAAACAGTACCAGCCGACGGCCGTCTCCCTCGACGTGTTCCTGCCCGACGTGCTGGGCTGGACGGTGCTGAGCCAGCTCAAGCACAATCCGCTGACCCGCCACATTCCCGTCCAGATCATCACGCTCGACGAGGACCGCCAGCACGCGCTGGCGCGGGGGGCCTTCTCCTTCGTCAACAAGCCGACGACGACGGAAGGCGTCTCCGCCGCGCTGACGCAGATCAAGGAATATGCGCGGCCGCGGCGCAAGCGACTCCTGATCGTCGAGGACAACGAGGCCGAACAACTCTCGATCCGCGAGCTGCTGCACCACGACGACATCGAGATCGTGGTTACCGACACCGGTGCCGGCGCGCTCTCGACGCTGCGCGAGCAGCCTTGCGATTGCGTGGTGCTCGACCTGCGGCTGCCGGACATGAGCGGCTTCGAGGTGCTCGACGAGATCCGCAATGACGAGGCGCTGTCGAACATTCCGGTCGTGGTGTTCACCGGCCGCGAGCTCTCGGCGGAGGAGGATGCAGAACTCCACACCATGGCGCGCAGCATCGTGGTCAAGGGCGTGGAATCGCCGGAGCGCCTGCTCGACGAGACCGCGCTGTTCCTGCACCGTGTCATCACGGAACTACCGGTCGAGAAGCAGCGCATGCTGGAGAAGCTGAACAGTTCCGACGAGGACCTGATCGGCAAGACGGCCCTGCTCGTCGACGACGATGCCCGTAACATCTTCGCGCTGTCGAGCGTGTTGGAACGGCGCGGCATGAAGGTGTTGACGGCCACGACCGGCAGCGAGGCGGTCGCGCTGGTCGAATCCAATCCGGAAATCGCCATCGTGCTGATGGACATCATGATGCCGCAGATGGATGGCTATCAGACCATGGGTGTGATCCGCGAGAACCCGGCCTTCGCGCGATTGCCGATCATCGCGCTGACCGCCAAAGCGATGAAGGGTGATCGTGAGAAATGCCTGGAGGCCGGCGCGTCCGACTATCTCGCCAAACCCGTCAACACCGATCAATTGCTGCTTGCGATCCGCATGTGGCTGCACCGCTGAGTTGGATCCGCGAATGGACCACGAAAAGGTCAACATCCTGCTCGTCGACGACCAGCCGGCCAAGCTGCTCGCCTATGAGGTGATCCTGAAGGATCTCGGCGAGAACCTCGTGATCGCCTCGTCCGGCCGCGAGGCGCTGGAGGTTCTGCTCAAGACCGAGATCGCGGTCATCCTAGTCGACGTCTGCATGCCCGAGCTCGACGGCTTCGAGCTCGCCGCGATGATCCGCGAGCATCCGCGCTTCCAGAAGACCGCGATGATCTTCATCTCTGCCATTCAGGTGAGCGACATCGACCGGCTGCGGGGCTACGAGATGGGCGCCGTCGACTACGTTCCGGTGCCTGTCGTGCCGGAGGTGCTGCGCGCCAAGATCAAGGTGTTCGCCGAACTCTATCGCAAGACCCGCGAGCTCGAACGACTGAATCAGGAGCTCGAGGACCGCGTCCGCGCGCGCACCGCCGAGCTGGAGAATTCCACCGCCAAGCTTCGCGAGAGCGAGCAGCGGCGCAGCATGGCAATCGCCGCCGGCAAGATGGGCTCTTGGGATTGGGACTGGATCACCGGCGACTGGATGTGGGACGAGGGACAATATCGCATCTTTGGGGTCAGCCCGGAGAGCTTCGAGGTCAACCCGGCCAACGTTCAGGCGCTGTTGCATCCCGATGACGTCGATCAGTTGCGCAAGGCAATCGCCGAGTTCAACAGCGGCACGCGCTCCTATGAAACGGAGTTCCGCATTGTGCGGCCCGATGGCGAGGTACGCTGGTGCGTCGGCACGGCGGCCGCAACGGTAGACCATAGCAGCCGCGTGGTGCGGGTGAGCGGCGTTACGGTGGACATCACCGAACGCAAGCGCGCCGAAGAGCAGCAGAACCTTCTCGCGCGGGAAGTCGATCATCGCGCCAAGAATGCGCTGGCATTGGCGCAATCGATCGTGCGCCTCACCCGTGCCGACGAGGTCAAGGCCTATGTCAATGCCGTCGAGGGACGCATCAACGCGCTCGCGCGCGTGCACACCATCCTGTCGCTGTCGAGCTGGCAGGGAGCCGAGCTCTCCAAGCTGATCGACGAGGAGCTGGCACCCTATTCGCCGAGTGGCCAGATCAGGTTGGCGGGCCCCGAGGTTCAATTGCTGCCGACGACTGCCCAGACACTGGCGCTCGCTCTGCACGAGCTTTTCACCAACTCGGCAAAATATGGCGCGCTTTCGACACGATCCGGGCGGCTCATGATCGGGTGGCAGGTCGAAGACGAACTCCTCACGCTGACCTGGGAGGAATCCGGCGGCCCGCTCGTCAGGACGCCGAAATCCCGAGGCTTCGGAACGCGAAGCCTGCTCGCGAGCGTCGAGTCCCAGCTCGGCGGACGGGCGAAATTCGATTGGCGCGCTGAGGGGCTGTTGTGCCGCCTCGAGGTACCGTTGACACGCAAGCCGGCCACGATAGCACCCAGCAAATTTGATGCCGCCGCCGCGGCCGAGTTGCAGCGCGCATCCGGTTAGAGCGTTTTCCAGCCAAGCGGTAACCGGTTCGCGTCAAGAAAGCGCGTCAAGCCAAGAATCGAGAGCTTCCGTTTCAATCGGAAGGGAGAGCTTTAGCCGGACGCCGTGTTCGTCATGCGCTGCTCCGTCCTTGGGTCGCGCGCGATGCGTCCTTCGAGCCAAGCTTCCGTTCGAGCGAGATCACGCAACGCCTTCGCGTAGCGCCGGGCCGCGCTTCGCTCCGCGCCGCGCGGGAGCTTGCGCGCCTTGCGCAAGATGTCTGCGGCCGCGTTGCGATAGGCCAGCGAGCGGTACAGAAAGACTACCTTGCCCATATCAAATGTCCCGTGTTGATGGCCTCATGTTCGCAAGCCGGGCATGAACGTCGGATGAAGCTGGCGATGAAAATTCCTTCATCCAGATGGAACTAATGACTATCGCGCGCGTTTGGGTGCCAGATCGGGACATGGTTCCATGCGCGCGAAGAAGTCGTCGGGCCTGGTCTCTCCCACCGGCCTCATCAAGCTGATGACACATGGGATGATGGGTGCAGCCCTCGGCCTCGCCTTCAGCCTCACACTCATTCTTTCCAATCCAGCCGTCGCCAATCTGCTGAGTCATGGCGGAAGCCAAGCCGCTCTTGTGTTCGCTCTCGCACTGGGACGACCTTCGCGATCGGCGCGACGCTCACCGGCATCGTGTTCATCCTGGAAGAGAACAAGCAATCTTGAAGCGCGCGTGACGCGTGGAGAAGCTTTGTTGGGGAACTCCTGCGAGGAACGGCAGTTGGCCGCCTGCGTCAATTTAACCCAGGGAGTTCCTCCATATGAAGACAGTCAAGCTCGCCCTCGCCGCAATGTTGGCAACTGGCCTCGCTGCCGCGCCGTTCGCCGCGGAGGCGAAGTCGCACAAGGCCAAACATGGGTCCTCGATGTCATCATCGCAGACCACGGGCGCGAACACCAAGTCCTCCAAAGGTGCCGATCCCTCCGGTCAAGGCGGCTCTGGCCCCGGCTCCGACCAGGGCGGCACCATGACGAACAACAAGGGCGGCATGAGCAACACCAAGTGAACTCTGCGCGGTAACGTGAGAGTCCCGTGTTCAGCGCGGGGCGCTTCACCAAAGCACGATGACGGTTCATCCAGACCCTCGCGCCATAAAGCGCAATGAGATGGATGAATCGTCATTGCGCTTCAGGTTGTTGTTTGAGCATGATCTTTTCGGAAAACCGCTAGACACTTTGCTACTTTAGCGCCACATGCTCGGCGCGCTGACCAGCGTATCGCCCGCCGGCCCGCTTCACCTCCTCCAGGCATAGCGATCGCCGCACAAGGCCTCGCAGCATCGCGGACGCGCGCCGGCACGTCATCACGGCGGACGAGGAACGTTGTCGCAGATCTCGTCCGGCACCGCCCGCACAGCGCGGCCCGTTAGGTGTCCGAGGGCATCGACAATCGGCAGCATGTCGCTTGCGCGCACGCTTAGTGGCCAGCCAACAGGCGCGCCGCCTTGTCGACATTCTTCACGGAGCGAAGATGCATCTGGCCGCGGACGTCAGGCAGGACGTCACCGCCCCCAGCCGCCTTCCATTCATCGATCAGCAGGTTGATTTTCCGGCGCAGATCGATCTGCGCCAGAGCTCGTTCGGTGCAGTCGCAATCGCCGTTGACGAGATCGCGCACAGACGCCTCGACCTCGGCCATTTCCAGCCTCAAGGCGCTGATTTTACGCCGAATTTCGTTAATTCTGTTGTCCATGGCTTGTTAGAACAAAATAAGAACATATAGTCAAGTCATGTTTTCAAACCGGAGGAGCGACATGCAGGTTCAGGCCAAATACGACGCCAGGGTTTTCCTTAGCGAGCAGATGACACGGGCGCAGGGACTGAGATTGAAGCGGCTGAGCGAAGAGGCGTATCAGCCGGCACAATATGCGCGGGATCTGTCCTTCGCCGAGGCTGCGCGGCGCATCCAGGTGCTGGAGGCCGAGATCGAACTGGCGAATTCGTTCTAGGGCTGCCTTGACCGCCGGGAACATTGCACGCGTGCTGTTCGGAACCATGCCGGTGTCGAACGGTTCTTCCTCGGCCAAGGGAGAAAAGGCATGGCACGTAAGGCAAAGAAGCGCCGCTACTCGCGCAGCTCCGGCAGCGATGTCGAAAGCGAGATGCGGCGTTACAAGAAAGGTACCGCGAAGAGTGGACGTGGCGGTCGCGGCGGACGCGTGAAGAGCCGCAAGCAGGCGATTGCGATCGGACTGTCAAAGGCACGCAAGAAGGGCAAGAAAGTCCCGAAGAAAGCCTCCAAGCGGAAGACGTCCAAGAAATCTGCCAAGAAAACTTCCAAGAAATCTTCCAAGAAATCGTCCAGGGCATCGTCAAAGCGCAAATCCACCAAGCGGTCACGCTGACCTCGGTCAGATCATGCTGCCCGGCATGAAGCAGCGGATCGAAATTCCGAACGCAGTCTTCACCGGCCACACCATGGTGCGGCCGGCGCGGTTCGGCTCGGTGATGACGGCTTCATCCGGCACCTCGACCCATTGCCCGTCCAGCCGAACACGGTAATGCCCGTTGTGCGATTCCCAATCGGGATCGGAGACGGCAAAGCCGTCCGCATCCGAGCAGCACGGACCGAGGTGGCTGCGCAGGCTGTCGAACCATGGCTTCAGGGGCGAGTTCGCATAGCGGCCATCGTCGCGCCCGAGCGCGTTTTCTGCCGGCAGGATGAACCACGCGACGAGCAGCGTACTTATCAGTGAGAGCTTCAATCGATCCATGTCGGCACCGATCAAATGCGAACCACCGGCCAGTTCCACAAAGCGGTCAGGGGGTTCGAAGTTCCACACTCGCGAACCGACCCCACGGCTTCATTGCCGCCGAGCAGATGCGCGGCCAGAAAGTCTGATGGCCGAACACGGCTTTTTCGGACGAACCGGGTCACCCTCCCTGCCGTTAACGAGAATGTTATCGGTGGCCTCGTGTGGGATCTTGAGTGCGAATGCGAAAGGCGGCCGGAAGGCCGCCTTTCTGGATTTGTATTGATCGGAGTCAGCCTTACGCGAGCGGCACCGCGACGAATCGGGTGGCATCCGCACTTCTGACCTGCAACAGCACGCTGCGCTTGCCGGACGATTTGGCCTGCGCCAGCTCCGAACGGACTTCGGCGACATTGCTGATAGCCTTGCCACCGACATTGAGGATGACGTCTCCGGTCTGAATGCCGCGCTGCGCGGCCGGCCCCTCCGGATCAACCTCCGTGACGACGACACCCTCCCGGCCGGCGCCCTGCACATCGCCGGCCGGAGCCAGACCAAGCCCAAGGCGCGGCGTGCCGGTGCCCGGCTGCACCTTGCCGTCATAGGCCTTGCCCTGCGCCTGCCGTTCGTTCGGCAACTCGCCAAGCGCCAGCGTCACGGTCTTGCTTTCGCCCTTGTGGAAGATGTCGAGCTTGATTGAGCTGCCGGGCGCCAGGGTGGCGATGGTGCGGGCGAGATCGCGGGAATCCTTGACCGCCGTGCCGTTGACCGCGGTGATAACGTCGCCCGCCTCGATGCCGGCCTTCGCCGCCGGGCTGTCGGGTTGCGGATTGTCGACGATCGCGCCGCGCGCCTCCTTGAGGCCAACGCTGTCGGCAATATCCGACGTCACCGGCTGCACCTGCACGCCGAGCCAGCCGCGGGTAACTGCGCCCTTGTCCTTCAATTGCGCCACCACGAGTTTTGCAGTCGTAGCCGGAATATCGAAGCCGATACCGACCGAGCCGCCTGAGGGCGAGAAGATCGCGGTGTTCACGCCGATCACATTGCCGCTCATATCGAAAGCCGGACCGCCCGAATTGCCCTTGTTGATCGGCGCGTCGATCTGGATGAAGTCGTCATAGGGACCATTGCCGATGTCGCGGCCGCTGGCCGAGACGATACCCGCGGTGACGGTGCCGCCAAGGCCGAAGGGATTGCCGACCGCGACGACCCAATCGCCGATGCGCGGCTTCTGGTCGGAGAATTTGACGAACGGAAAATCTTTCTTGCCGTCGACCTTGATCAGCGCGAGATCGGTCTTCGGATCTGTGCCGACGACCTTCGCGGCGTAGGTCGTGCCGTCGTCCATGGTCACCTGCACGGACTCAGCGTGATCGACAACGTGGTTGTTGGTTACGGCATAACCGTCGGCGGAGATGAAGAAGCCGGAGCCTTCGCCCGTGATCATTTGGCGGCGCTGACGCGGCATGCCGTTCATGCCACCCGGAAAGCGGAAACCGAACTGTCGCGAGAACTGGTCGAGCGGCGAGCCTTCGTCCGAATCCATCCGGTTCTGTTGCAGCATCGCGCTCTTGTCGTTGCTCTGGTCAATTCTGACCCGCACCGAGATGACGGCGGGTTTGACCTTGGCCACGAGATCGCCGAAGCCCGGCGGGGTCGCAGCCGTTTCGGCGGCTTGGGCCGGCGCGACGAAGGAGGTCATCGCGAACGGCAAAGCGCCGGGAGCAGCCGCCAGCACGGCCACGCCAAGCGCGGCTACGCTGCCGAGCGGCGCGAGCCTGCGCGTCCTCAAGATCTTGCGGGAGGGGGGGATGTCGGAATTGACGCGATCGTTCATGTCGAGATGTCCATGTTGAGCAGCTGTCGCCTTGCGCCCAACATGGTCGTTGCCACCTTACGGCGTCCCGTCCACGCGATTAAATCTTGGCAAAGATTTGGGGACCGGCCAGCGGGCAAGACGATCAACGAAGACGATGCTGCCTGCGCGAAGCTTCAGCGACCGATCTGGCAGGACATGTCTGCCGGCTCTCGACCCGCACAGCCGGCCTGCCGGTCGCCCGCGCCGACATTGAGCCGGGCCGGCCCGCGGCTGTCACGCTGCGGCAGGTGGCTTCCAAGCCACGGCTTCAGGGGCGTCCTCGCCGCCTTGTGCATTGCACGCGTCGAAATGCGCCTTGAGCTCGACTTCCGCGAGATATTCGAAATGTTCGGCCTGGCCGAGAAGCTCCCAGTTCTGGAGCGGCCTGTAGGCTGCCTGCTGACGACAGAGGGACGCGAGCGCCCGGTAGCGACGTACGTTCTCCATGAGACCCTCCCTCGCATTCACAGGGCTTATTGCCTCGATTTGCGTCAGGCCGATGGCGGTCATGCAAAAGTTTTGCTGCGCCCGCCGCGCGCCAGCCTCGGTTAGTTCTAGCAAATGCGGAGGGGAGCCAAAGTTCCAGTCGGCGCGGATTCGCACGCTGAATTCTCCCCGCCCGCCAAGGGCCAGGCGTAGAGGCGGCGATCGATGACGTAGTCTACCGGACAGGGCCTCCATCGCTTACGCGCATCCGCTGCGCAGACCTATCTTGCGGCTTTGGAAGCAGGCTGGCGTCGGCGGCGGCGCGAATGGCCGCAATATTGGCCGCGTATTCCGCGGCGCCTTTGCCGCGAAACACCGCGGAACCCGCCACGAGCGTATCGGCGCCCGCGGCGGCCACCGCAGCAGCATTGTCGCGCGTGACACCGCCATCGACCTCGAGCCGGATTGGCCGGTTGCGGATCATGGTCTTGATCCGTGCGATCTTCGCCAACTGGGAGTCGAGGAAGGACTGGCCGCCGAAGCCGGGATTGACCGTCATCACCAGCACGAGGTCAAGACGATCGAGCACATATTCGATGACACTCTCCGCCGTCGCCGGACACAGGCTCACGCCGGCTTTCCTGCCGAGCGCCCGGATCGCCTGAAGCGAACGGTCCAGATGCGGGCCGGCTTCTGCGTGCACCGTAATGACGTCCGCACCGGCCTTCGCGAACGCCTCGAGATAAGGATCAACAGGCGCGATCATGAGATGCACGTCGAAGACCTTCTTCGTCAGCGGCCGGATCGCCTTGATGACGTGGGGGCCAAAGCTGATGTTGGGCACGAAGTGTCCGTCCATGACGTCGCAATGGATCCAGTCGGCCCCCGCCGCATCGATCGCCACGATCTCCTCGCCGAGACGCGCGAAATCCGCCGCCAGGATTGAAGGAGCAACGATCACCTCTCTCGTCATGACCTTGCACTCCGCGCGTCGGCGCCGCCGCTGAAGACGCGGCTCGCCAGGACGTCGATGGGATCGATGGTTTCGAGGTCGGCGATGTCGAGCATGCGGTCGAGATCGGATACCAGGCGATCGGCCTGCCGCAGGCGGATACGGTCGACGGCGTTGCGGATCGACCGCGCGTTGGAGAAGAACGGCTGGGTCCGGCGCAGCGTGATGTATTTTTCGAACGCCTCGCGCGCGGCCGCCGAGAAGCGATAACCGCGCTCCTTCAGCATCAGCTCGGCGATGACGAGCAGCTCGGCTTCAGCATAGTCTGGAAATTCGATGTGGTGCGCGATGCGCGAGCGGAAGCCGGGATTGGAGGCGAAGAAGCTCGTCATCCGCTCGCCATAGCCGGCGAGGATCACGACCAGGTCTTCGCGCTGATTCTCCATCACCTGGAGCAGGATCTCGATCGTCTCCTGGCCGTAGTCACGCTCGTTGTCGGGCCGGTGCAGATAATAGGCCTCGTCGATGAACAGCACGCCGCCCATCGCCTTCTTCAATATCTCCTTGGTCTTCGGAGCGGTGTGGCCGATATACTGGCCGACGAGATCGTCGCGCGTGACCGAGATCACCTGCCCGCGCCGCACGAAGCCGAGGCCATGCAGGATCTTGGCCATGCGCAGCGCTACCGTGGTCTTGCCGGTGCCGGGATTGCCTGTGAACGACATGTGCAGCGTCGGCGGCGCGGAGGCTAATCCCGCGCGCTGCCGGATACGTTCGATCAAAAGCAGCGAGGCGATCTGGCGCACGCGGTTCTTCACCGGCTTCAATCCGACCAGCTCCTGCTCGAGCTGTTGCAGCGTGTCGGTGATCCCGGCCGCTTCAGCTTCCTTCCGGAGATCGAAATTGGTCTCGCTCTGTTCGGTTGTTGCGTGAGGAATATCAAGCATCGGCACCTCGAAGAAAAGAGCTTCGCCGCAGGGGAGCGGCGAAGCAGTGGTCCGCCAAGGAAACGGAGCAGGGAGTGCTCCGCGCGGAGAGGAATGGCTTACACGGACGCCTGCGCGGCTGGCTTTCGTACCGTGGTGTAGCGGATCGCGCGGCCGCCGACCTCGTGCCGCACCAGCTCGAACTCCGCCTCCTGCGCTGGCCGGTTGACGAGGAAGGAGATGCGCACCGATTCCCAGCCATGGCTGGAATCGAAACCGCTGATGCGGATGTAGCGGTCGCCGTACACTCTGCGGCACTCGGCGAGCTCCATCATCACGCCCGCGGCGTCCTGGAGATCGAACATCGGCAGGCCCCACATCTCCCAATAGGTGTTGCGGGGATGCGGATCGTCGGTGAACTCGATGTTCACCGCCCAGCCATTGGCGAGGCAGTACTGCACCTGGCTGTAGATCTGGTCGTCGGTCAGATCGGGCAGGTATGAGAAGCAGCCCTGGGTCAGTTTCATGTGAATCTCCTCAAACGGTTTCCAGCGCCGTCGGCACGAAGTCCGGCGTATCGGTGGATTGATAGTTGAAGGTGACGTCCTTCCAGACTTCGAGCGCGGCCTTCAGCGGCGTGCAGGTCTCGGCCGCCTTGGCGAGGATCTCCGGCCCTTCGTGGACATAGTCGCGGCCCTCGTTGCGGGCGAGGATCATCGCTTCCAGCGCCACGCGATTGGCGGTCGCGCCGGCCGCAATGCCCATGGGATGGCCGATGGTGCCGCCGCCGAATTGCAGCACGACGTCCTCGCCCAAGAGATCGAGCAGCTGGTGCATCTGCCCGGCATGGATGCCGCCGGAGGCCACCGGCATCATCTTGTTCAGGCTCGCCCAGGATTGGTCGAAGAACAGCCCGTGCTCGAGCTTGGTTGGATTGAAGTCCTCGCGGCAGACGTCGTAGTAGCCGCGCGTTGTGTTGGGGTCGCCTTCGAGCTTGCCGACCACCGTGCCGGCATGAATGTGGTCGACACCGGCAAGCCGCATCCATTTGGCGATGACGCGGAACGACACGCCGTGGCTCTTCTGCCGCGTATAGGTCGAGTGGCCGGCGCGATGCAGATGCAGGATCATGTCGTTGCGCCGCGCCCACTTGGCCATCGACTGAATCGCGGTGTAGCCGATCACAAGGTCGATCATGACGATGCACGACCCGAGCTCTTTGGCGAACTCGGCGCGCTCGTAAATGTCCTCCATCGTGCCCGCGGTGACGTTCAGGTAGGTGCCCTTGACCTCGCCGGAGGCCGCCTGCGCACGGTTCACCGCCTCCATGCAGTAGAGGAAACGGTCGCGCCAGTGCATGAAGGGCTGCGAGTTGATGTTCTCGTCGTCCTTGGTGAAGTCGAGCCCGCCCTTCAGCGCTTCGTAGACCACGCGGCCGTAATTGCGGCCCGAAAGCCCGAGCTTCGGCTTCACGGTCGCGCCGAGCAGCGGCCGGCCGAACTTGTCGAGCCGCTCGCGCTCGACCACGATGCCGGTCGCCGGTCCCTGGAACGTCTTCACATAAGCGACCGGGAAGCGCATGTCCTCCAGCCGCAGCGCCTTCAGCGGCTTGAAGCCGAACACGTTGCCGATAATCGAGGCCGAGAGGTTGGCGATCGAGCCCGGCTCGAACAGATCGAGGTCATAGGCGATGTAGGCGAAGTAGGAGCCGGGCGAGCCCGGGACCGGATCGACGCGATAGCATTTCGCGCGATATTTCTCCGCGGCTGTCAGCCGATCGGTCCACACCACGGTCCAGGTCGCGGTCGAGGATTCACCGGCGACCGCAGCCGACGCCTCGATCGGGTCGACGCCCTCCTGCGGCGTCACGCGAAACAGCGCGATGACGTCGGTGTCCTTTGGCGTGTAGTCGGGCTCCCAGTAGCCCATGCGCTTATATTCCATCACGCCCGAGCGATATCTTTCCTTGCCGCGGACGGTTCCTGCGTGTGCATTCATGACTTTCTCCTGCTCTTCTCTCTCTGAACGACTAGGCTGCGACCGGTTCGCGGGCGCCAATGCGCGGATCAAGTTCGCCGGCGCGATAGCGCCGCGCCATCTCGCTCATCGGAACCACCTTGATCTTGCTCGCGTGGCCTGCCGTGCCGAACTGCTCGAAGCGCTCGCGGCAAAGCTCGCGCATTGCATCCATCGCCGGCTTGAGGAACTTTCGTGGGTCGAATTCGGAGGGCGCCTGCGCGGCGACCTTGCGGAACACCGCGGTCATTGCGAGACGGCAGTCCGTGTCGATATTGACCTTGCGCACGCCGCTTCCGATGCCGCGTACGATCTCCTCGACCGGCACGCCCCAGGTCTGCGGCATCTCGCCGCCGAACTGATTGAACATGTCCTGCAGCGGCTGCGGCACCGACGACGAGCCGTGCATGACGAGATGCGTGTTCGGCAACCGGCGATGGATCTCCTCGACCACCCGCATCGCCAGGATGTCACCATCTGGCTTGCGGCTGAACTTGTAAGCGCCGTGCGATGTGCCCATCGCGATCGCCAGGGCATCGACCTTCGTCGCGCGGACAAAGTCGACGGCTTGGTCCGGATCGGTCAGCAATTGGTCGTGGCTGACCTTGCCCTCGACGCCGTGGCCGTCCTCCTGCTCGCCGCCGCCATGCTCGAGCGAGCCGAGCACGCCGAGCTCACCTTCGACGGAGGCGCCGACCCAGTGGGCGAGATCGACGACGCGGCGGGTGATCGCGACGTTGTAATCGTACTCGGCCGCAGTCTTTGCGTCGGCTTTCAGTGAGCCGTCCATCATCACCGAAGTGAAGCCGTGGGCGATCGCGGAGGCGCAGGTCGCTTCGTCATTGCCGTGGTCCTGGTGCATGCAGAGCGGGATGTCCGGATAGGTCCGCTCCAGCGCGTCGATCATGTGCGAGAGCATGAGATCGCCGGCGTAGCTGCGCGCACCGCGCGAGGCCTGGATGATGACCGGTGCGTCGACCTCTGCCGCCGCCTGCATGATCGCGATGCCCTGCTCCATGTTGTTGATGTTGAACGCCGGCACCGCGTAGCCGTGGCTGGCGGCGTGATCGAGCAGTTGGCGAAGGGTGATACGAGCCACGATGAATCCTCATTGTCGCTTGCGAGCGATCGCCCGTCGGGCGGCTTCCGCAATGCTTTGCGGTGTGATGCCGAACTCGCGGTACAGTACGGGCGCCGGCGCCGAGGCGCCGAAGCCGCGCATGCCGACGAACTCGCCGTCCATGCCGATCCAGCGCGGCCAGTCGCCCGCTACGGCCGCCTCGATCCCGACACGCGGCGCAGTGCCGAGCACGGTGGCGCGGTAATCGTCCGATTGTTGCTCGAACAGTGCGAAGCAGGGTGCGGACACGACGGCGGCACGGATGTGCTCGGTCGCGAGCAGGCGCGCCGCCTCCAGCGCGATCGACACTTCCGAGCCGGTTGCGATCAACGTCACGTCGCGGCCGCCGTCAGGCGACACGACGAGATAGGCGCCGCGCGCGACGCGGTTTCTGCCGCGAGCATCGCTGCGGAAGGTCGGCAAGGCCTGACGCGACAGGCACAACACGGACGGACGGCTCTCGGAATTGAGTGCGCAGTCCCAGGCCTCCAGCGTCTCCACCGCGTCGGCGGGACGGAACACCAGAAGGTTCGGAATCACCCGCAGCGCGGCGAGATGCTCGACCGGCTGGTGCGTCGGGCCGTCCTCGCCGAGGCCGATGGAGTCGTGGGTCATCACATGGATGACGCGCAGCCGCATCAGGGCCGCAAGGCGAATCGCCGGCCGGCTGTAGTCGGAGAAGGCGAGGAAGGTACCGCCGTAGGGGATGAAGCCGCCATGCAGCGCGAGGCCATTCATCGCGGCGGCCATGCCGTGCTCGCGAATGCCGTAATGGATGTAATCGCCAGTGAACGTCCCACGCGTGACGGGAGCCTGCACCTTGGCGTGCGTCAGGTTCGAATGCGTCAGGTCGGCCGAGCCGCCGACGAAACCGGGAATCGTCCCGGCGACGCCCTCGAGCACCTGTTGCGAGGCCTGGCGCGTCGCGATCTTCGGGCGCTCGCTGGCGAAGCGCTCGCGCAACGTCGCCGCAGCCAGCGCATAGGCGCCGGGCAAGGTGACGGCCTTGCCCTCGATGAACAGGTCGCGCTGCTCGGGCGTCGCACGTTCATAACGATCGAGCCAGGCGAGACGATCGACCTGCCCGCGCTGTCCGATCATCCGCCACGCCTTCAGGATCGGAAGTGGCACCACGAAGGGCTGATAATCCCAGCCCAGCATCCGGCGCGCAGCGGCCGTCTGCTCGGTTCCGAGCGGCGCACCATGCGCCTTCTCAGTGCCCTGGCGGTCCGGCGCGCCATAGCCGATGATGGTGCGGCAGGCGATCAGCGACGGTTTTGTCGTCTCACGCTCTTGCGCAATCGCCTGCGCAACGGCTTCGGGATCGTGGCCGTTAACGCGGCGCACCGACCAGCCGGAGGCGGCGAAGCGCGCGAGCTGGTCGTCGGAGGTTGCCAGCGAGGTCGGCCCGTCGATGGAGATTCCGTTGTCGTCGAACAGCACGATCAAGCGGCCGAGCTGGAGATGGCCGGCGAGCGAAATCGCCTCCTGGCTGATACCCTCCATCAGGCAGCCGTCACCGGCGATCACATAGGTGAAGTGATCGACGAGGCCATCGCCATGCCGCGCATTGGCCATGCGCTCGGCGAGCGCCATGCCGACAGCCGTCGCGATCCCCTGCCCGAGCGGTCCAGTCGTGGTCTCGACGCCCGGAGTGTGGCCGTATTCGGGATGGCCCGGTGTCTTCGAGCCCCATTGCCGGAACGCCTTGATGTCATCGAGGCTGACATCACCGCCGGTCAAATGCAGCAGCGCATAGAGCAGCATCGAGCCGTGCCCGGCCGACAGCACGAAGCGGTCGCGGTCGGGCCAGTTCGGGTGCGCCGAGTCGAATTTGAGAAAGCGTGAGAACAGCACCGTCGCGACGTCGGCCATACCCATGGGCAGGCCGGGATGGCCGGACTGCGCGGTCTCGATGGCGTCGACCGCGAGGAAGCGGACGGCGTTGGCGAGATCGTTGTGCGTGACTGCCGTAAGGTCGGCTTCGGCATGAACCGAGATGTTCATCGGGCCCTCCCGTTATCGTCGTTGCTTCACTTCAGGTTTCGCTTGCGTTCGATGAGCTGCATGATCAGCGGCGTCAGGATCAGCTGCATCGCGAGATCGAGTTTCGCGCCGGGGCAGACGATCGAATTCGCGCGCGACATCCAGCTTTGCGGCAACATCGACAGCAGGTAGGGGAAGTCGATGCCCCGCGGATTCTTGAAGCGGATCACGACCATCGATTCGTCTGGCGTCGGGATCCAGCGCGCGATGAACGGATTAGAGGTGTCCACCGTCGGCACGCGCTGGAAGTTCATGTCGGTCTCGGTGAATTGCGGGCAGATGTAATGGATGTAATCGGGCATGCGCCGCAGGATGGTGTCGGTGACGGCCTCGGTCGAATAACCGCGCGCGCTGCGATCGCGGTGCAGCTTCTGGATCCATTCGAGATTGATCACGGGCACGACGCCGATCTTGAGGTCGGCATAGCGCGCGACATTCACCTTATCCGTGACGACGGCGCCGTGCAGGCCCTCGTAGAATAGCAGGTCCGAATTCTCCGGTAGCCGCTCCCAATCGGTGAAGGTGCCGGGAGGTGCGCCATGCAACGCGGATTCCTCGGCATCGTGGACATAGTGACGCGTTACCGCCGTGCCGGTCTCGCCATAGTCGCGGAACGCGCGCTCCAGCTCCTCGAACAGGTTGGTCTCGGGGCTGAAATGGCTGAAGTGCTTGTTGCCGCGCTCGGCCTCGTTCGCCATCTGCGCGCGCATCTCGGCGCGGTCGTAGCGATGGAACGCGTCGCCCTCGATGTAGACGGCGTTGACTTTCTCGCGGAAGAATATCTGCTCGAAGGTCTTCTTGACCGAGGTGGTGCCGGCGCCGGAGGAGCCGGTGATGGAGATAATGGGATGCTTCCTGGACATGGGACGCCTCGCTCAGAGCCGGAAGAATCCGCGTCGCGCGAACAGCGGCGCGGAGACGCTGGCGACCAGCAGCGGATCGCAATGCAATTCCTCGACCCGCCGCACCTCATTGCTCGAGCCCATGATCAGCGGCACGCGCTGGTGCAGGCTTTGCGCAGACAGCTCGAGGATGCGCTCGCGCCCGGTCGAGGCCGAGCCGCCGGCCTGCTCGATGATCATGGCGATCGGATGCGCTTCGTAGGTCAGGCGCAGGCGGCCGTCGCCATAGCCGGGACGCGCGTCCGAGGGATAAAGGAACACACCGCCGCGGGTGAGGATGCGATAGGCTTCCGCGACCAGCGAGCCGATCCAGCGCATGTTGAAATCGTGGTTGGCGGGGCCTTCGACACCGGCGAGGCATTCGTCGATGAAAGCGCGCACTGGCGGATCCCAGTGCCGGCGATTGGACGCGTTGATCGCGAACTCGTCGCAAGCCTCGGAGATCTGCACGCCGCTGCGCGCGAGGCGGAAGCAGCCGGACTTGCGATCGAGGGTGAAGATATCGACGCCGTCGCCGAGCGTCAGCACCAGCGAGGTCTGCGGGCCGTAGGTGGCGAAGCCCGCCGCAAGCTGGGCCGAGCCGCGCTGATGGAAGGCGAGTGAGGGATCATCGGGTGCCGGCAGGATCGAGAAGATCGTGCCGACGGTCATGTTGATGTCGATGTTGGAGGAGCCGTCGAGCGGATCGATCGCGACGCAGATGCGGCCGTCACGGTCGACAATCTGGGCCTCGCGCATCTCCTCCGACGCCAGGGCAGCGAGCGGCAGCCTGCTGAGGCAGCGGCGCAGGATCGCATCGGCCTGAACGTCGAGATCGCGCTGGAGGTCGCCGTCGCTGTTGCGGCCCGTGGTCAGGCCCGAGGCGTCGGCGAGATCGCCGGAGGCGATGAGATCGGCGATCTCGATCGCCGCTGCCGCGATGGCGTCGACTGCGGCCGCCACGGCGAGCGCATGCAGCGCGGTCTCAGAGTACCGTTGAAGGTGGTCGTCCAACCTCAGTTGCCCGGTCATCTGCGTCCATCCCCTTGCTGGCGCCGCATCTATCTCCCTCCCCGTGGAGGTCGGTGCGGTCAGTCCCAGCACGATGAGATTGACAGGGACGGCTTAATAAGGAAAATTTCTATTCATAATGAGCTCAAAAGAATTTTCTTATAATGGCCCCGGCCACGGGGCGTCCCAGCTCCGGCATCTGACGATCCGGCAGCTGCGCTCGCTTGCGGCGGTTTCGGCCAAGGGCAGCGTGACGGCGGCGTCCGGCCATCTCGGGCTGACGCAGCCCGCCGTGACCCAGCAGCTTCGGCAGCTTCAGGACCTCGCCGGCCTGCCGCTGGTGCAGCGGACCGGTGACGGCATGCTGCTGACGGAGGCCGGCAAGGAGGTGCTGGCGCTGGCCGAACGGGTCGAGGCCGCGATCGTGGATTGCCAGGGCGCGCTCGACCTGCTGGCGGGACGGACCGGCGGCACGGTGCAGCTCGGCGCGGTCTCGACCGCAAAGTACTTCGTGCCGCACGCGATCGCGGCGTTCTCCAAGCGCTATCCCAAGATCGAGATCAAGCTCACCATCGGCAATCGCGAGGAGATCCGCGAGGCCATGCACGGCTACGACCTCGATTTCGCCGTGATGGGTCGGCCACCGGCGGACGTCACCGTCGACGTCCGTCAGCTCGGGCGCAATCCGCACATCATCGTCGCGCGGAAGGGGCACTGGCTGGAGAAGGATTCCGGCCTCAACCTGACCGATCTCGTGCACGAGACCTTCCTCACCCGCGAACCGGGCTCGGGTACGCGGACGCTGATGGAAGGCATGTTCCAGAAGTCGGATCTCGAGCCGATCATCGGCATGGAGATGAGCAGCAACGAGACCATCAAGCAGGCGGTGATCGCCGGGCTCGGCATCGCCTTCATCTCGGCGCACACCGTGGCGCATGAGCTCGCCGAGGGCCGGCTGATCGTGCTCGACGTCGCCGGCCTGCCGATCGTGCGGCAATGGTACGTGATCCGCCGCAGCGACAAGGTGCTGCTGCCGCCGGCGCAGGCGATGTTCGATTTTCTGGGTTCGGAGGGATCGAACTATCTGCCCGACGTGCCCGAACTCGGCGGGGGATAGGCCGCCGAAGTTCAGCCCATCAGCTTCATCGCGATCGTCGCGGCCAGGATCACGATGATCTGGAGCAGACGCTCCGTCGTGAAGATGCGGTTGAAGGTGGTCATCGCGTGCCCCGGCCGACGTGAAGAATCTCGTTGAGCCGTTGCTAAAGCGTGATGGCATTAAGTTCGATAGCCTGAGTTTTTGAGGTAATTGGCGCATTCGTCGGCGGTGAAGGCATCGAGTGCGTGGCCGATTGCGGCGCAGACCGCATCGACGGTTCGGGCGGCAGCTTTGCGG
>NZ_JADPKG010000084.1:0-16488 GCF_023073875.1 Bradyrhizobium sp. 154 | reverse complement strand
TCACCGCGCGCCGGCGGCGTCAATCATCCCGACCGCGCTATCCAGAGCATTCCGCGCAAGTCAAGCCCGGGCACCGGTGATCCTATCGTGACGCTCACGTTCACTTGGCGCCGGCAAGCACGCCGGTTGCCGACGCCGATGGCTGACGATCCGCCGTTTGTATCGGCGGTGGTAGACGCCGTGATACCGGCCGTGGCTGTTGGCCATGAGCGCAAGCAGCGCGACGCAAGGCCAAGCCGGATGTCCGGGCTCGCCGTTGCGATGCCCAGGCTCGCTATTGCGATGTCGGGGGCATCGAGATCGAGGCCGAAGGCGTCACTATCCGGGCCGGCCGAGGCGCGGACGTGGCGATGATTGCGGCCATTGTCCATGCGCTGAAGGCAAGCCGGTGATCGGGCCGTCCGGAACTGTCCGGGTGATGGTGGCAACTAAGCCGGTCGACTTCCGCAAGGGAATGGAGGGGCTTGCCATGTTGGAACGCGAGCACATGGAGGCCGATCCGTTCTCGGGTGCTGTTTATGTGTTCCGAGCCAAGCGCGCGGACCGGATCAAGCTGATCTTCTGGACGGTACGGGTTTGTGCCTGTTCGCCAAGCGGCTCGAGGAAGGCGTCTTCCGCTGGCCGAAGATCGAGGATGGCGTGATGCGTTTGTCGGCGGCGGAATTGTCGGCGCTGCTCGAAGGGCTCGATTGGCGGCGTGTCCACGCGGCACGGGAGACGGTGGTCCCGACGCAAGCCGGATAATTGTGGGCCGCGCTGCGGCGAAGTGAATCAGGGGCATCGGGCACGTCGTCAGGCGGGCGCGAATATGCTCTGATTTGTCTGTGAGCGATAACCTTCCTGATGATCCCGAGACGCTGAAGGCGATGCTGCTGGCCGAGCGGCACGAGAGCGAGCGGCTGCGCCAGATCATCAAGGAACTGCAGCGTCATCGCTTTGGCCGGAAGGCCGAGTCGCTTCCCGAGGAGCAGATGCTGCTCGGTCTCGAGGACGTCCAACAGGTTGCGGCCTGTACGGAAGCCAGCCAAGACGAGACCGCTCCGGAAGGCCGGGCCGAGCGCGCGCGCAAGCGCCGCAACAATCGCGGAGCATTGCCGGCGCATCTGCCGCGGATCGAGGTCGTGGTCGACCTCGACGCCAAGACCTGTCCCTGCTGCCAGGGCGACCTGCACCAGATCGGCGAAGACAAGAGCGAGCGGCTAGACATGGTGCCGGCGCAGTTCCGCGTTGTCGTCACCCGACGTCCCAAATACGCCTGCCGCGCCTGCGAAGATGGCGTCCTGCAGGCCGAGGCTCCGGCCCACTTGGTTCGAGGGCGGACTGCCGACGGAGGCCACCGTCGCTCAGGTTCTGGTGTCCAAATATGCCGATCATCTGCCACTCTACCGGCAGGCCCAGATCTATGCCCGCCAGGGCATCGCTCTCGATCGATCGACGTTGGCGGACGGGGCTGGGCATGCTGCCTTCCATCTGCGCCCGCTGCATGAGCGCCTTCTCACGGTGCTTCGCGAGGTCCAAGCTGTTCGCCGACGAGACGACGGTGCCGGTGCTCGATCCCGGTCGAGGGCGCACCAGGACCAGTCAGCTCTGGCCTATGCCGCCGACGACAGGCCTTGGGGCGGCCTCGATCCGTCCGGCATCGCCTATGTTATGCACCCGACCGCAAAGCCGAGCGGTTGTTCAGCCATCTTGCCGGCTTCAAGGGCGTTCTGCAGGTCGATGTGTGTGTGGACGCCCTAGTAAATGCAAGCAAATCTAACTTCGGAACAGGCATGTGGTCGGGTGCTGACGTGTGTCCGGCCTCGTGATGCGACCTCTACACGTCGCGGGCCCTTATGGAATGCCTGGATTGGATCCAATTCGGCTACGCGTGCTCTCTGGCACTCATTGACCTGTTGATTCTTCCAATCCTAGTCCCTGACCGATTGCCCATAATCCTCCGTTGGACCTTACCACATTCCCGACGTCTCTCGGCTTCTCGCCCTGCCTTACGCAGCACCAGACGCTGGAGCTTGGTAAACGCCACCGCGGACCATCAAGGCCGAAGCTACGCGCCAATTTGTTTGCTAGAGCGTTTCATTTTTTGATGGAAGCATACCCGGCATTGGCGAAGTAGTTGCTGCATTCGGCGGGCACAAGGCTTTTGACGAGGTGACCGATGTGGTCGCAGGCGTCGTCGACCGTGCGTTTCTGTGCGATGCGCATCCAGTGCTTGATCTTGGCAAAAGCCTGCTCGATCGGGTTCAGGTGTGAGTGGCGGAGTAATTCTCCCCACTTATGGCATTTGAAAATTCCCCAGTTTTCGTGACGGCCGACCGTCCAGGGCATGCCCTGGACGGTCGGCCGGCGCGTCGAATCGCCGACGTTCCTCCTGCAGGCGGAAGGGAGGGCGCGGTGCTCAAACTTGGGGAACTTGTCATGATCCTGGATTTGCATCGCCAAGGTCTGTCGGTCAGCGCTATCGCCCGGCAACTTGGTGTCCACCGAAAGACAGTCAGGGCCTACATCGCCAAAGGATTGGAGCCGCCGGTCTACAAAAAGCGAGCGGTGCGGCCCGGAATTGTCGACCACTTCGAAGCTTATTTGCGTGAGCGGCTGGCTGCCTATCCTGCGCTCACCGCCGTGCGGCTGTGGCGTGAGCTCAAGGAACGCGGCTTCGTCGGCGGCTACAGCATCGGAGGCGATCGCGTGCGCGAGCTGCGGCCTGCCCAGCCGGCAGCCTTCGAGGTGCGTTTTGAAACTCCAGCAGGTGAGCAGGCGCAAGTCGACTTCGCCAGGTTCGAGGTCGCGTTTGTCGATGAGCCAGGGGTCAAGCGCATCGTCTGGCTGTTCTCGATGGTGCTCGGCTACTCACGACTGATCTGGGCGCGGTTCGTTGTCCATCAGGACCTGCAAACAGTGCTTCGCTGCCATATCGCCGCTCTGGAAGCGATCGGCGGCGCTCCGCGCGAGATCCTCTACGACCGCATGAAGACCGCTGTCCTTGGCGAGGACGCCGAGGGGCTCGTGGTTTACAACCGCGCGCTGGTCGATCTCGCTCGCCATTATGGCTTCCAGCCGCGCGCTTGCCGACCTTATCGGCCCAAGACAAAAGGCAAGGTCGAGCGGCCGTTCCGCTACATCCGCGAGGACTTCTTCCTCGGCGGGGTCTTCCGCAATCTGGACGACCTCAACGGCCAGCTCCGCCATTGGCTGGATACTGTCGCCAATCCGCGGGTGCATGCCACGACCCATCGGGTCGTCAATGAGGCCTTCGCCGAGGAAAAGGCGGCACTGCAAGCCTTGCCGAGCGCGCCCTACCGGGCGGTGTTGCATCTGGAGCGACGGGCCTCGCACGAAGGCATGGTGAGCGTCGGCGGCAATCTGTATAGCGTGCCTGATACGACGCGGCGGCGGGTCTTCGACGTCCACGTCCTGGCCGACGAAATCCGCATCTTCGAGGGCGGCGTGCTGGTGGCCGCTCGAAGGTCGGGGCCAGAAGCGGCTCGATCCGGCACATCGCAAGCTCGCCAGCTTCGGCCGACGCCTTCCAGGCAGTGCAGAACCCGTCACCCTCACGCGCCCCGGTGACCACGCCGTTCGTCGCTCGCTTGACTTCTACGCGGCCGTCGGCCGCCGCCTGGCAGCCCAGGAGATCGTATGATGAGTGCTTCCTCCGTCATCGAGCGCGTCAAGACCAACCTGGTCAGTCTGAAGATGCCGCGCGCCCTGGAAATCCTCGACGTCACCCTGCGCGGCCTCGAACGCGGCGAAATTAGCGCCCACGACGCCATCGACGCCTTGCTCACCGAAGAACTTACGATGCGCGAGAACCGTCGCATCAAAATGGCGGTTCAAATGGCCAAGTTGTCGGCCATAAAGACGCTCGCCGGCTTCGACTTCGCCTTCCAACCGTCGCTCGACAAAAACCGCGTCCTGGCGCTCGCCGGATTTGCAGTTCATTAATCGGGCCGAGGCCGTCCATCTCATCGGGCCACCAGGAACCGGCAAGACTCATTTGAGCCTCGCTCTCGGCGTGGAGGCCGTTAAGGCAGGGCGCAGCGTCTACTTCAGCTCCCTCGCCGATATCGTCGCCTCGCTCGCCAAGGCCGAACGTGACGGCGCTCTGGGCGAGCGGATCCGCCACTACTGCCGGTTCGCGCTGCTCATCGTCGATGAAATCGGCTACCTCCCGGTCACTCCCGGTGGCGGCAACTTGTTCTTCCAGCTCGTCAACGCCCGATATGAAAAAGGCGCTATGATCCTAACCTCGAACCGCGGCTTCGCCGAGTGGGGAGAGATCTTCGGCGATTCCGTCGTCGCTACCGCGCTGCTCGATCGCCTCCTTCACCACGCCGTCGTCATCCAAATCGAGGGCTCGAGCTATCGCCTACGCGAGCATGCTGATCTCGTCCCCGAGACAATCCGACACAAAACGCAGGCAACCGCGAACCCCATTCCCCCGCCCCTGAAACGCCGGGGCCGGCCACCAAAAGACCGAGGTGCTGATCACGTCGACGGCTGATCGCCATCCCGCCAACTGGGGAATTTTGCGGCGCCACTTCTGAGGAGATTCCGTGCGCCGTTGACATCAGGTCGGGTGAGTACGGCGGCAGGTACCACAGCCTGGCGCCGGCTTTGCGGGTCATCTGACGGACTGTCGGCGACTTGTGGCTACCCAGATTATCCATGACGACAATGTCGTCCGGTTTGAGCACTTTGACGAGTTGCTGTTCGACATAGGCGCGGAAGCTTTCGCCGTTGATCGGTCCGTCGAACACGCAAGGCGCAGTGAGCTGGTCACAGCGCAGGGCACCGGAAGGTCAGGCCTCGCCAGTGACCGTGCGGCGCAAAGCCGCGCAGCCGCTTGCCCTTGGCTCCCCAGCCGCGTAGCGGTGCCATATTGGTCTTGATCCAGGTCTCGTCGATGAACACCGGGCGGTGTGGATTGAGGCGATCCTGCAAGCTGCGCCAGCGCTGCCGCCGCCACACGACATCGGCGCGGCCCTGTTCAAGGGCGAACAGTGTTTTTTGAAGCTGAGACCTTCGCGTCGCAGGAAGGTCCACACCGCGTGGTGCGAGACTTTCACGCCTCGCGCGGCAAGTTCGTCCTTGCCCGTGCAGCGTTAGATGTGGCATCTGACTGATCCGCTCCACGATGAACGCTCGATGCGGCTCCAGAACTGGCTTGCGGTGCCCTCCCATCTTGCCCGGCGCCACCGATCCCGTTGCGCGATAGCGCTGCCTCCACTTCACGAGCGACGACACCGCAAAATCGAACCGGGCCGCCACGGCATGGCAACTCTCGCCGGATTCCACCGCCTTCACGGCGCGTTCACGAAGATCATACGAAAGAGGTCGGACCATCCGATGCTGGCCTCCGATCCAGCCAGCATCTTGAATCACAAACCGCCGCCCGACGGAATCCCTTCCGATTCAATCAATCGATGAACCGCTCTAGAGCGACCGCAATCAGCTTTGGAGGCTTCTTCGAGAGCATTCTCGCCAGCCAGGATCCTGCTGGCGATCCATATCGTCTTGCCCATCGCACGACGGCAGTCGCACCAAGCACAAGGAGGCGTCGGAGATCTCGCCGGCCCATCCTGGAGATTTTGCCAGGCCTGTCCTAGCCTCCGGAAGAACTCTGTTTGGGCGTGAGACACATCCAGGCCGCAAAATCACGCCCCTTGGAAAAGGTCTCCGCCGAGGGCGCCAAGGCCTCTATCGCGGTGGCGCAGATTGCCCCGATCCCCGGAATAGTCATTAAGCGAGAGGCGACCTGGTCCTTTCTAGCGCGCATCCGAAGTCCCTTCTCCAGTTCTACTATCTGCTCCGACAGGGCTTCCACATGCTTCAAGAGATTCTGGCAAAGGCCACGAGCAAGATCGGGCAGGTCCGGATATGTTGCTAAGAGCTCATCCAAGCGGGGATATGTCTCACGCCCTGAGCAACGATCAAGCCGTATTCCGCAAGATGTCCGCTCGAAGCGTTAATCGCCTGTGTACGCTGTCGAACTAAGAGATCACGAACCTTGAATGCCATGGAAGAGGCTTGTTTCTCGGCGCTCTTGACGCCGACAAAGCGCATCGTGGGTCGAGACGCAGCTTCAGCGAGTCGCTTCCGCATCCGCTGCATCATTCTTCTGGCGCTTAACAAAGGTCTTCACGTAGGAGGGATGGATCAGCCGGACATCGTGCCCAAATTTACTTATCTCCCGTCCCCAGTCGTGGGCGCTGGCGCAGGCCTCCATTGCGACTACACACCTTGGCAACTTGGTGAAAAACTCGAGCAATCTGCTGCGGTTGAGCTTTTTACGTAGGATCATCCTTCCATCACGTCCCGTGCCGTGGATCTGAAACACGTTCTTGGCCAAATCCAAACCAATGATGCTAACCTTGTCCACGGACGTCCTCCTTACCGGGTTTCAACACTCGCACTTTGGCACATCGATGCCGCCGGGGGGCGTCCACTCCATCGGCTACAACGCGAGCGGGGCGCTGAAGCACATCGCCGCGTTCTATGCGATAGAGAAGGAGATCCGCGGCCGCAGCGCGGAGGAGCGTCGCCTCGTGCGGCAGCAGAAGAGCCGACCACCGGCCGATGCTTTGAGGTATGGCTGCGCGCTAAGCTGGCTCTCATCAGCCAGAAGATCAAGCTCGCCGAGGCCATCCGCTATGCCCTCGCTGGCAAGGTTAACGCGCTTCATTGATGACGGCCGCATCGAACTCGACAACAATACGGCCGAACGATCAATCCGCGGCATCAAGCTCAGTCGCAAGAACGCGCTGTTTGCCGGATCCGACGGGGGCGTCGACATTGGGCCGTCGTCGCAACCCTGGTCGAGACTTGCAAGCTCAACGACGTCGATCCGCTCGCCTATCTCACCGACGTCCTGACCAGGATCATCAACGGGCATCCAGACCGCGACATCGACCAGCTACTGCCCTGGGCCTATCGCGCTCAAGCCTTCAAAGCCGTGGCCTGAGAACGACGCTTGCGCATTTGCCGCGGCTCAACAAAGCTTGCAGCGCGCTCCGCGTGGAGAATTAGAGCGAGCGCCAAGTCGACAGCGCACTGGGTCCGATCAGGGACCCCGATCGGGGTTAAAATTTGCTTCGATGGAGGCGAGGCGAATTCCGCTGCATTTTTGCGGCAGTATCGTCCTCAGTTCTGACGCTCGATGCCGGCCGACATACGACGTGGTCATGGCCATGGAAAAGGGCAAATAGTTTTACGGAGCGATCGCAATGAGATCAGCCATCCAGCGCACCCACCACCGTCCAAGCCAAACCGCCTCTCGGCCCATGGACGAACCTGAATCAACGCAATCTGCAGAGCCGGCGCAGGATTTCGGCTTCGGAGCCGATACGTCGATGAAATTCGGCTCTCATAGCCCCATAATATTTCCGTGAAAGATCCTGTTGGCTCCAGAATCGCGAATGCTTTATCGTAGGTGGGAAGGAAGCGCGGTTTGGTTAATCGCAGACACTTGGGGGAGGGTTGGCCTTATCGCGTAACTAGATCCAGTCCGTCAGGAAAGAACATCGTCGCGCCGCGTGGGCCGAACAGACGAGAGGCCATAGAGAGGGTTGATGCCAGGCACGAATGATGCTTTGGTAGAAAATGTTCTGAGAAAACAGTGGCGAAACGCTGGTCAGTAAGCATCTCGCTCAGGATGCGCTCTTGACTGTGCTTGGTTCTTCGAGCCGGGGCAAGACCTCGTCGGCTGCCAGCCGCCTTCAATTCCTCGATGACGTCTGGCACCAACGTTTTGTGATTGGCCGCGAGCGCAGATGATCGTATGCGGCGGCGTGGTGCCACCGCATACGATAATGAATAGCTGACTTGCTTGTGTTGGGTTGATTCGATGGAATCGGCGCCCAGAGGTCCAAGCTGCAGAGGCTTCGTTTGAAGCCACAACTCTGTAAGAGGAGGAGGTATTGGAGGCCTTTGTACTGGAAGCTGTAGAGGCGGATCGGCGAAGGCTAGCCGCATGCTTGGCTGGCGATACGTCAGAGCTGCGAAAGTTGATGGCACCAGGTGGGGTCTACATTCACACTGCGGGAAACATCGACACTAGGGATGAATTCATAGAAAAGGTGCGTACAAGACAGCTGGTCTATAGGCGAATAGAGAACAAGACCGACTTGATCACGTCAGGCTACGGCGTAGTGCTTATTTGCGGTACACTGGACATGGATGTCGTCAGGTCCGGAACGCTTGCGTCGATTTTCATACGGTACTGCTGCACATGGGCGACGACCGCGGCAGAACCGCAAATGCTTTCTTGGCAATCGACGCCGTTGGCGTGTTCGTTGAGCTGAAGGAACGAGAAACGCGGTGCCACCTTTGGCGTTCTACTGCGATCGAAAACTCAGAATTCCAGAATCCTCCATCGATGCAGGATCAGTTTATCACACAGTATCATCGGGGCTGCCGCAGGCTAGACCGGTGCTCCTCCCAATGAGGTGTGGGCGGCTTCTCCGGTTTTTGCAACCTGATCGGGGGACGGACTAGGTGCTTAGTCCCGGCACTTGCCGGACGGGGTTGAGTTTGAATCGTTTTGGCTGGGGTCCGCATTTGCAGATGTATTCGTATGTGTCAGGCAAAGGTTTTAAGCCGCCGAGCGTAGTTGTGGGCCGCAATGAAGGGAGCGGATCGCGAAGTTACTGAGAGCGGCTCGCTACCGTGCGCCCGCCAGACACGCTGAACAGTAATTGGGCAGAAGACGTTTTCGCGGACGACGTTTGCGGGCTTTTAATGGTGGTTGAGACTGGAATAGGAATCTGGTCCTCGTCCTAGCTGATCTCAAGTTTGTATTCGCAAGCCACATCATCGCGCTCGAGACATGCGAACTACGGAACCACGGGGCGGGCGCGCCTACGTGATCGTTCGCCTGATCATCATGCGGGGTGGCATTGTGTGCACATCGCGTGCAACCGAAATTATGCCGGCCGGAGCCGTAATAGCGTTGAGCTCCCGCCGATCTAGCTCTAACTAGATGATTAGGCCACCATGTGGTGCAGATGAATCAATTGTCAAACGCCATCCGGAGCTGCCTCCCTCTCCGTCATGAAGAACTGCCCCCACCATCGGGATTATGATCTCGGTTGAAGGTTGTTTCCGCCGGTGACGGGCCGGAGGGGGGCGGAGCCGACCGGAGGGCCGTCACCGGCAGTCGGCGTCTTGATGAGGCGGCTCTTGCGCTTGGCGCGGAGCCGGTAGCTGTCGCCGCGGATTGTCAGCACAGGGCTGTGGTGCAGGAGCCGGTCGAAGATCGCGGTGGCGACCAGGATCGGCGAACACTACGCCCCATTCGGCAACGCTGCGGTCCAACGTTATCAGCATGGCGTCGGTTTCGTAGCGCCGGCTGATCAGTTAGAAGAACAGATGCGCCGCGTCAGGTTCAAGTGGCAAGTAGCCGAGCTCGTCCACTATGAGCAGCTTTGGTTCCGACAGCGCGAGCAGTTTCTCGTCCAGGCGTCGCTCGCCGTCCGCCTTGGCAAGGACTGCGACCAGCGTCGTCGCCGTGGTGAACTGCACCGTGTACCCGGCCAGGATCGCCTCCGGCCCGAGCGCGATCGACAATGCGTCTTGCCGACGCCGGGCGACCCGAGCAGCAGCAAATTCTCGCTGTTGGCGATCCAACGTGCGGCAAGATCGCGGATCTGCTTTGGATCGATTGATGGCTGCGCCTCGAAGTCGAAGCCAGCAAGCTCCTTCACAGCTGGGAAGTGTGCGAGCTTCAGCGCCATCTCGACGCGGCGATGGTCCTTGCGTGGGACCTCGCGCAAGCACAGCAAGATCAGCGTCTCACGTGCTGACAGGTTCGCGCGCGCCGCCTCGTCGAGCAGGCTGTCGAGCTGATCGGGGATGCCGGAGAGCTGCAATGGCGCCAGCATGGCATCCAGCGGATCGGTCGCTGCTTCCTTTACGTGTTTTGTTCGCGTCATCAGAAGCTTCCTCCGACCACGGCTTCGTATTCGGCAAGAGGACGTAACAACGACGTCAGTGAGGACGGCGCCAGCACCGCCGCCGCGATCTCCGCGCGGCGGCCCGCGCCATTGCGACCCAGCGACACCATCGAGATGGGCGGCGTCGATGATCCGCAGCCGGCGACCCTCAGATTCTTGTGGACCGCAACCTGGTACAATCCATAACGGATTTGCACTTCGGCGGCCGCGATCGTTACCGCCACGCGCTCGCCAATCAGGCGTCACGACGGCGCAATCATTGCCTACGACGCGGGTCAGTCCACGCAAGATCCGAACGGGGGCTGCCCGCCGAGTGGCTTCAACCGATGTATCTCGTCACGGCGAAGCGGACGATCGGCGCCTCGCCGGTCGTGCGGTGGATACGAACGTTCGCAACCTCACGCTCCCATCTGTCGAGATGCGCTTCGAACGCTTCCCAACTTGGGAAGGAATGACCGAGGATCGCGTTCTTCTTCACGTAGCTGGCCGTTCTCTGTCTTGCCCTCCGTGCGGTCCGATGGGCGCGCAGGCGCGAGGGCGGAAGCCCCAATGTATTGAGAAGGCTTATCAGCTTGTCGCTGAACTGAACTGACCGGCCCACCGCGTCGTGGCGCGCGACAAGCGCGCGGGAATTGTCCATCAGCACTTCCCCCGGCACACCGCTGAAGGTCGTGAATGTGCTATCGAGCCGGGCGAAACAAATGCTCCTGCCTCTCGGCCCGGAACGCACGCACATGGAGCCGTTGCGAGTGTCTAAGCGTTGCCACGAACACGAATGCCTTGACTTTTGCCCCTCCCATCTCGACCAGGCGCTCCGCGAAGTCGATCTGCAACTGCCGGCCCGCCGGCGTCTCAAACCGCGTGGTCGCCAGCGCGGTGCACAGGGCAGGGTGGCGTTGCAATACGGATATGCGGATTAATGAAGCCCGAGAAGTCGGCTGAGACTCTCAAGGCATCCGGTACTAACTACCTCGGTGACGATTGTGTCCACGACCGCCGCGCGGCTGAACGCGGATCGCAAGCCAGGCGACTGGCGATGCACAGTACTCCGCTGCTCCTTGGGCCGCGCGAATCTTCTCAAAGCAAAAGCTTAATGCGTTTCAACCCCGCAGCACGGCCTTACCGATTTTGGCAGCGACTACCCCTGGGTGAGTAACGCGGCAAAGGCGGCAATTTCGATCCCGATCGCAGGCCGGAATGTGAGTTCACCTCCGTCGGTTTCCGCAACCTGTTCGTCTCGCGCGCGGCGATCCCCGACATTTGCGCGGGCGGGTTGTCAGAATGTAAGAAGATCGCCGATATGGCAGAAGCGTTCGGCGTCCGCTGTAAGTTGCATATTGGGGGCAATGGGGTTGCAGTTGTCGCGTCGCTGCGTTTGCTTGCCGTTCTGCCGCCGCACATGCGCTCCTCGTCCATGTACGTGGCGCGGTTGCTAGTTCAACCGAACCGGAAGCCCGCTTCGGCAGGCGATTGTCGCCGGGCCCATCAAGCACACGCGGGACGTCCCCGTGCCCAACGGTCGGCGTTGGGCATCGAGAGTGATTGGAAGGCGCTGGCACCGATTTGATAGGTGCTGAAGCATCTGCCGCCGGCGCTACCGCAGCATTGCTGATTGGCAGGTGCGCAACCGGATCGAAGCACCGTTGGGCTGGATGATGACGTCCCTGGTCTGATTAGGATAAGCTGTTGCGGCAGGCTGCTCGTCAAACGAGCTGGTTGGTCGACTATGGCAGCACCAAGCGCGCGCGTCGAAAGCCGTTCTGGACCCTTGTCGCTGGCGAGCCGCAATGCCGAAAACGCCTCAACTGCGTGTCTACCAGCATTTCCGCGAACCCGAGGATTCTGCATCGTCCGTTCTCAGGCTAAGGGCTCGAACGGCAGGCGAATGATAGTGCACATCTATTCGCATCGAACTGAGAGGTAATGAAGGCTGGCAAATTTGTGTCCGCGGCGCCAATAGAAACGACGGTCGCCTGTTGATGGTTGTCCGAATTCTGACAGCATACCATGTCCGTTCGGTTCAAAATGCCGGTGATTCTTTGCGAAGTAGGGATCGTGTTAGAAGTTTAAAGCGCTTGAACGCCGCTAGCAAGACCGTTGCTACAGTGAGGCGGCAACACTGAGAAAGGCGGTCGAAAGCACTTAGAAGTACAGGATGGGCGATGTTCTCGCTTCCGTAAACCGGTATAGAAATGCGTTGACGCTCGCTTGACCGGGAGCAAGACGCCCTTAGTGGGGCAAATCACGTTTTGCGACAAACTGAACAACCCAGTAGTCGGACGCGGAGATGGGGCACCATCATCTAACGGGTTCGGGGGGCTAAGAAGGGGGAATTCTTGGTATCGCCACGCGCTAGAGACAGGCGGCTGCGTTGCCGCTCGTCAGCCCCGTCGACACGTTTCGGGTTCAGTTCCACCTCACGTCGAGGCCTCTGCCAATAAGCATCATGGAGAGGGTTTCGCCATCCTAGCGCGGCCGCGACGTAATTCGGTTCCAGGAGAATCTGATGGATCTTGTATTCACCGAGGAAGAACAAGCCTTCCGACAGGAAGTACGGCAATTTCTCCGCGACAATGTATCGCCCCAGATGCGGCACAAGATGATCGATGGTCGCCATATATCGAAGGAGGAGATGGTGACGTGGTGGCGCATCCTCAACAAGAAGGGGTGGAATGTTAGTTCCTGGCCGAAGGAATACGGTGGCAGAGGCTGGAGCTCGATTCAGCACTACATCTTCAGGGAGGAGCTGCAGATGTATCCGGCGCCGACGCCGCTCGCCTTTGGCGTCGGCATGGTCGGCCCGGTCATCTATACCTTCGGTAATGCGGCGCAGAAAAAAATACCTACCGCGCATCGCAAACGTGGATGATTGGTGGTGCCAGGGCTTTTCGGAACCCGGCGCTGGCTCGGACCTAGCCTCGCTCACGACCAAGGCAGAACGCGAGGGGCGACAAGTGGGTCATCAATGGCCAGAAGACCTGGACCACGCTCGCGCAGCATGCCGACATGATCTTCTGCCTCTGCCGCACCGATCCCCGCGCTAAGAAGCAAATGGGCATCTCCTTCATTGTATGCCGCTTGAATTCCAAGGGCGTGACGGTGCGTCCGATTCAGACAATCGATGGCGGCCATGAGGTCAACGAGGTCTTCTTCGACGACGTCGAGGTGCCCTACGAAAACCTGATCGGCGAGGAGAACAAGGGATGGGACTACGCAAAGTTCCTGCTCGGCAACGAGCGCACAGGCATTGCACGGGTCGGCGTCTCCAAGGAGCGCATCCGGCGCATCAAGGGGCTGGCCTCTGACCTCGAAAGTGGCGGCCGGGCTATGATCGAGGATTGCGTGTTCCGGGAGAAGCTCGCCATCTCCGAGATCGAGCTAAAGGCACTGGAGCTCACGCAACTGCGCATTGCCGCCGACGAAGGCAAGCAAAGCGAGGCAAGTTAAATCCTGCGTCCTCCATGCTTAAGATTAAGGGCTCACAATGCCAGCAGACCGCGACTGAACTCTTGATGGAGATGATCGGGCCATTCGCTGCGCCCTATAGCGAACATCCCGATTCGCCGCACGAAGCGATGGATTGGACCGGGCAGATAGCGCCAAGCTACTTCAACAACCGCAAAGTCTCGATCTACGGCGGCTCCGACGAAATCCAGCGCAACATCATTGCTAAGGCGGTGCTCGGGCTATAACTCTCCGTTTCCCCCTGCAAATGGGGAATAGGCAGGAGGTCAGATCCGTCACCAGGAGAAGCTTAGATATGGACTTCAATTTGTCCGAGGAGCAGCGGCTCCTCAAGGAAAGCGTCGATGGACTCTTAACCGATGTCTACGATTTCGAGCAGCGCAAGAAATATCTGAAAGACAAGGGCGGCTGGAGCAGAGTGATCTGGAGCCGCTTTGGCGAGCAGGGTCTGCTGGGGCTTCCCTTCGCCGAAGCCGACGGCGGGTTTGGTGGCGGCGGCGTGGAGACCATGATCGTGATGGAAGCGTTCGGCCGAGCGCTGGTAGTCGAGCCTTATCTTGCCACCGTTGTAATCGGCGGGGGCTTCCTGCGCCATGGCGGCTCGGACGCGCAGAAGGCAGCTCATCTGCCTGGGATCATCGACGGCAGCAAAACCTTTGGATTCGCGCAGCTCGAAAGGAGGTCGCGCTATGATCTAAACGACGTGACTACGTCCGCGAAAAAGAGCGGCGATGGATGGGTCATTGACGGCGAAAAATTTGTTGTGCTCAATGGCGAGAACGCCGACACGTTAATCGTCACCGTGCGCACCAAAGGAGCTCAACGCGATCGACCCGGTATCGCGGCTCTTTTGGTGCCTGCCGACTCAAGCGGCATCTCCAAAAGGAGCTACCCGACCCAGGACGGGCTGCATGCCGCCGACATCAGCTTCACAAGGGTCGAAGTGAGCAGCGCAGCGGCTATCGGCGATCCTGAGAACGCGTTGCCGCTGATCGAGCGGGTGGTTGACGACGCCCGCACCGCGCTTTGCGCGGAAGCCGTTGGGTTGATGGACGAATCGCTGAAGACCACAGTCGATTATATGAAGACGCGGAAGCAGTTCGGAGTGCCAATCTGCTCATTTCAGAGCCTGCAGCACCGCGCCGCCGATATGTTTGTGGCGCTCGAACAGGCGCGCTCGATGTCGATGTACGCCACGATGGCCGCGTATATCGATGATGCTGCCGAGCGTGCAAAAGCGGTCGCCGCGGCTAAAGTGCAGATCGGAAGAGCGGAAAATTCATCGGTCAGCAGTCGATCCAGCTTCATGGCGGGATTGGCGTGACCATGGCGGCCAAGATCGGCCACTATTTTAAGCGGCTGACCATGATCGAGAACACTTTCGGCGATGCCAACTATCACCTTGCTCGCGTGAGTGAGACGGGCGTGTTGGTGTGAGTTGTGGCCCTTAGGCAGTGAGGCGACGAAATGGCGCGTGAACCGCCTTTTACCTGGAGCGATGTAGAAGCTTGCGTCACGGATCGAAAAACGACAGGAGGCATTTGGAGAGCCCATCGCCGATCTAGCCGGAGCTCAGCTTCGGGCGGGTGATTGAAAGTTAGCCAGCAGAGTCGAACACCGCGCCCGAACGGAAAGGCGCTAAGCGTGCTTCCGTAGGTTTGCCATCCAGAAGATCGAGCGCTACAAGGGCATGAGCGTGATCGCGCTGCCGATCACTCTGGTAACTATGGCCGGCACGATTCCGATCGATGGCGAATTGATGATGTGGCGCACGCCCGAGACTGCTATGCGTTTCAGGCAGTATACGCGGGTGCGGAGCATGAGCGCCCTATTGCCATGATCGCCGTGATGCCGTGGCGGTGCATCAATCGCTCGGAGGTGCCAGCGGCTCGCCCGCGGCCTGAGCCTTCAATTCGGCATAGATGCGTAGGCCGCCATAGGGGTCATTGGAATACGGTGAACCCGCTTGTCGTCGACGAGTCCACGATTGGCGACGAATCGGTGGCTGTTTGGGCGCGCCCGCGCCACAATAGCCGGCCGGCAAGACACCGGTCACGCCACGCATTTCGCAACGTCAGTAAAGATCGCAATGAACTTTCTTAAATTATCGGGCTGCACCGCAGCTGCTCGTTGTCCCGCTGCTATCGAGCGATCTCCGCGGCGTGGTCCGCCGACCGCATCGCCTGCGTGTGTGCGCCGCGCCGCCGCCGTCGGCTCCCCCAGCCCCGCGTCGCTGCGCCCACGGCCGCAAAATGGAAATTGCGTAGGCCAAGCTCCTTCGTCACGAGGCGTTATCGAGGCCTGCCGAACAGGCTCAGGTGGCCGCAACCAGTCGAGAACGCGCGCTTTATTTCAGTAGCACTGAGTTGATTGGGACGAGGTGTTCATAAGAAGCATGCTCGAACGATCCAGATCAATGCCATAGACGCTGCAGGGGCGGCCCTGCGGCCTCACACCTTGGTCATGAAGTTCATCGAGGAGACCAATCTCGTTACTGAGGTGCGAGTTCGTCGACTTGCGGTGTCATCCGATATTCATTGTTCAGCTCTGTTCGGTTCAAGACGCCATGTCCGGAACACGACCATTGGGTATTGCGCCGGCGCGGCGCGAAACGCATGTTTTCCCTTCTCGCTCGTACCTCCTCTGTTGGCACGCCGATTGCTCGAAGCAAGGTGGAGAAAGCTTATGACGACTGCGCTCTCGTGGTTTCCGGCCGAGAGGTTTATATGAAGCTGGCTCGAACGATCGAATTCAATGCGATAAACGCTGCGCTGTTGAGTGCGGTCCCAGCTGGATCTTTATCGCGTTTGGCGCGGGTGCCGCGCTCATTGTCTCGCAGCGGCTTTGGTTCCTGGTCCCGTCTGAGACCGGCAGCGAGCCCTGTTACGTCCATTGCGCTTAGCCTCCGTGGCGAGCTGGACGAGATAGTGGTGCACTGGCGATGGAGGGCGTTGGCCGCGCGTCACGAGGGGGTCCGCATGACGTCGGGGTGGAGGACAGTGAGCCGAGTTAAGTTGGAGTTGTTCCTTTGCTTCCCTGAATTGCTGTTGGCGCAAACCGGCTGCATCTT